>JAZLDE010000161.1:0-17662 GCA_045614625.1 Eubacteriales bacterium | reverse complement strand
TGTGCACCCAACGACCGTAGACGGTCACGCCGTCCCCCTCGGCAATGTAGGGTAACGTTCCTTGGATGGGCACAAGATCGTTGTCGTCCGTGCCGAGATCGCATACCGCGTATCCGTTTTCCTCGTTGGCATAGATCACCCGCTCAATACTGCCCGAAAGCTGCTGGAGGCGAGCATCTTCTGCCACCGCACGAAAATCTTCCATGATTTGTGCCATCCTTTCTGCCGCTTTTCAGCAACAAATTTTTATCAAGAAAACTGTTATTTCCCCGTCTGCACGACGAACCAGCGTCCGCCGAAGGACTCGATCAATTCCTTTTCTGCCTCGCTCGGCTCGCCGTACGCAAGGCACAGCTCCGCGCTGTAAAGCACGATCAGCGGTGCGCGCCGACGGGCGAAGGGCGCGTGACGCACCTCCTCGAGCAGCATCGGCAAATTGGCCGCCGTTTTGCGGTCAAACACCTCGATCACAGTTCCAACGCATCGGGATGCAAACAGCGATTGCGCCACCAGATGAAGGGCGCACCAAAGGCCGAAAACGGCAAACGCCGCAAGGAAAATTTCAAAAAACAACTCCATAGCAACCACCTCCCCCAACAGTGTATGCCAAGGGGGCAGAGGCGGTCAGCGGAGTTGTTTTTTGATCATTCGCTTCAGGCGTTGAGCAGCTCTGCGCGCAGCGTATCGGCCAAGTCGGTTGCCTCCCAGGGAGCGCCAACATCCTCGCGGCCCATGTGACCGTATGCGGCGACCTGACAGTAGATGGGTCTGCGCAGGCCGAATTTTTCGATGATAGCGGCAGGGCGCAGATCAACGTGGCGAAGAGCCGCCTCGGAGATGAGAGCCTCGTCCACCTTGGCCGTGCCGAAGGTGTCGATCAAAACGGAAACAGGACGAGCCACACCGATGGCATAGGCCACCTGAACCTCACACTTGGAGGCAAGGCCGGCCTTGACGATGTTCTTGGCCAGATAGCGAGCCGCATAGCAAGCAGAGCGGTCAACCTTGGTCGGGTCCTTGCCAGAGAAGGCGCCGCCGCCATGGCGGGAATAGCCGCCGTAGGTGTCAACAATGATCTTACGACCGGTAAGTCCCGAGTCACCGGCAGGGCCGCCGATAACGAAACGACCGGTGGGATTGATATAGAACTTGGTATTCTCATCCATCAGCTCAGCGGGAACGACGGGACGGATGACCTCGCGGATGATATCTTCGCGGATCTGAGCGCTCTCGATGGCGTCGCTGTGCTGGGAGGAAATAACAACCGTATCCACACGAACGGGTTTACCGTCCTCGTACTCGACCGTCACCTGCGACTTACCGTCGGGACGCAGATAATCGAGCAGACCGCTCTTGCGTACCTCGGTCAGCTTCTTGGCCAGCGCGTGAGCCAGCGAGATAGGCAGAGGCATCAGCTCGGGCGTTTCATCGCATGCGTAGCCGAACATCAGACCCTGGTCACCCGCACCGGTATCAAAAGCGTCGGTGTCGCCGTTTTTTGCCTCAAGGGATTTGTCAACGCCCATGGCGATATCGGGCGACTGTGCGTGGATGGAATTGATGACGGCACAGCTGTCGCAGTCAAAGCCGAATTTTGCGCGGGTGTAGCCGATCTCGCGCACCGTTTCACGAACGATGGTGGGGATATCGACATAGGCCGAAGTGGTGATCTCACCCATGACCATAACAAGACCCGTCGTGCAGGCAGTTTCGCAAGCGACGCGGGACATGGGATCCTGCTCAAGCAGAGCGTCGAGGATGGCATCCGAAATCTTGTCGCAGATTTTATCGGGATGTCCCTCGGTAACGGATTCACTGGTAAAAAGCATTTTGTTTGCCATTGTTAAATTTTCCTTTCCTTTGTGAATTCTGCTCCGGACAAAAGAAAAAACCTCGCGACCGAGGTTTTGAGCAAGTTTTTGCAACTTGGTCTCATCTCTCGGGATTTAGCACCTTCGTCATATTGACGGGTTGCCGGGCTTCACAGGGCCAGTCCCTCCACCACTCTTGATAAGATCAGAATTCTATTTATTTTTTATACAAGTAGATTATAGCATATTTTTCGTCATATTGCAATAGGGTTGGGATATTTTTTTGTGGGTAATGTAAAAAAATTGTTTATGGTCAAACGGTTTCTTCTTTTGACGCTCACAACGTGGGCATCTGATTCAGCGCTTGTGGGGTGTTCAGTTACCCGCTCACGAAGAATTTTGTAAGCAAAATTCTTCCCTTAGAAACACAAACTCCGCGGCGCGCGCGTCAGCTGCGCGAGGCGATAGAAGAAGTCGCTGCGCTACCATCCAAACCAAACGGAGGGCTTCGAAAAGCCCCCCGCCGACAAAATTATTTCAAATAGATCACCGATGCGCGATGCGCCGCCTTGAACTGGTAAATCAGCATCACGTTGCCCCGCTGAAGCTCTTGCGTCGCCTCATACGGATTTTCGCGAATGAAATTCACGCCCCAAAGCTCAGCCTCACCGCCCAAAACAAAGCTCTTGCCAAACGAAATGTGTCCCGACTCGCAGTTGATCAGCTCAACGTCGCTCTTTGCCACCCACAAGAAGGTGTTCGCACCGTAATGGAACACGTGTCGAAGCTGGATCTTTTCGCTACCGTTCACCTTGACCAGCGTCATACGGGGGCTCAGATGGGTATCGATCAGCTCGTACACACGGGAGGCATCCGTCATCCAGTCAGGGTGCAGAACCGTCTGTGCCTTGATGCCGACATTGTGATAGGTACCGTTGGTATGGATACGGGTAATCACGCCGTTCTTGGCGTTGTTCACGCCGATGCCGTTGTCAAACACCGTCATGAGGATTCGGTCTGCGATAAAGCCGTCCGCGCCGTCAAAGCAAACGCCGCGCGAGGCCGCGATCAGACACAGGTTGGTCGCAAAGGTGTTGCCACCCTTGCAACGGACGAAATAGGAATACTCGACGGGAGATTCGGTCAGCGTATTGGCCGAGCTGACGCCGTTGTTGGGATAGTAGACCGTCAAGCCCGTGATACCGCTGTTGTTTCCATTCACCGTAATGGCAGCCGTGTCGCTCTCCTTGCCCCTCTCACCGTAGGTCACCAGCATGACCGTACCGCGGAAGGCGTCGCTTCCCCTTTGGGGGTTTTGCTGAGCGCCCATAATGACTGTTTTTTCGCCCACCGTAACAGGAGCGGTCAGGCGGTAAATACCCGCAGGCATATACACAATACCGCCGCCTGCGGCAGCCGCCTCATCCAGCGCCTGTTGCAAAGCAACCGAAATATTCGTCTTGCCCGTAGCATCCGCACCGTAATCAGCGAGGTTGAACAGCTTAGTTGCCAGCACGACGGGGCGATTGGAGGTCATCTTGTAATCCGTGTCCTCGCTAACGGAGGAGGAAATAGACATTGGAACGACGTTGTCGCTCAAGGAGCCCTTCACCTCGCAGTTGAGCAAATAGACGTTGGGCGTTTCCTTGGCTGTCGTCACCACGTTGCGTACGGCAATGTCGGAGGCATCAATGGTGCAGTTGGTCAGAAGCAGACCGTACGCGCCGTTCAGACCGTGCAGATCCAGACCGATCTTGGCATCGAGAATACGAACGTAAGTGTAGCTTCCGCAAAGGCCGGCACGAGTAGGCTCGCGGTTGTAAATACCCGTGCAAAAGCCGTCCAGTGAGATATTTTCATAGGTATCGCGGTCACAGTCGCCCAGCGTCATACCGATCGAACCGTTCGACTTCATCAGCGTGCGAATATCCGCCTCAGCAGGCGCATTGAACTGCTCACCGGCGTTTGCCCAATAACGAGGTGAAAAATCAACGTTCATTGTGACACAAATGTCGGCGCTGTTGTTGTTGTCCAGACCGCGCCAGAGCGCCGTTCCCTTAACGTTGTCCACCGTCAGCATACCTTTGGCGTTCGTTCCGGTGAAAATGGCATAATAACTGTTGATAAAGTTACAATCCTTCACGGTACAAACGTCACCCTTGGTCTCGACGGTAGGCTTGTATTCGATGGGATTTGTTACCGATTGCTTTTCGTAGTAGAAGGTCAGGCCCTGTACAGCGGCACTGGGCTGCACCAGAACTGCGCTGAGCGACTTGAACGATCCCTTCTGATCCAACAAAAGCAGCGTCGCACGGCTGTAGTCGTTGCCATCGGGATCGACGTAATCCCCGCGCAGCGTGACGTACGAGGGAATTTCGATCTGCTTGGATATGCGATAGGTTCCCATCGGGAGATAGACCACGCCACCGCCCAGCTTGGCCACATCATTGATCGCCTCCTGAATAACGGCAGTCATATCGCGCGTACCCGTGCGATCGATAAAATAGGGCTCGCCCGACAGATCAGCCGAGGCAACGAAGGCTTCTTTCGAATCAGTCGAAATGACGGTCGGCTTGTTTTTCTCATACGAACGACTCATATTCAATGGCACCTCCAAAGTAGATTGATTCTTTGCCAGATAGCGAGCGTAAAAATAGCGAATCGCAACCAGCGTGTTAGCATCGTCCGAGCCAATGATGACAATCTTGTTGCCATGAACTCCGATGTGATACCAGTTCTTAGCGCCGTTTGTGGCCTTGGCAGCCGCCTCCATCGCCTCGATGCTCTCAACGCGGTTGGTCTGGCCGACTAAAATTTCATACGCTGTATTGGCTATAGGCGTCGGATCCTTGGTGTAGTCCGTGCCGATCTTGATGCCCTTGAACTTTTCACTCATTACACCATACAGCGCGCTGACCTCCAAACGTACGTCGCTCTCCGCGTTTTCACCGCGCAGCACGGTATATTCGGTCGGAGTGGTGATGGTGACGGTCTCACCGTCGTCGGGCCATTGCTGCTCGGGCGTCGTGTCGCCCCCCTCGTCAATGGGGTCCTTGGTCGGATCGTCGATCGGATTATCGATCGGATCGTCAGGCGGATTGTCGCGGCAAGCAACGGTGCCACAAAGACACAGCGTAACCGCCAGGATCAAAATAAGCAGGCGCGTGATCCATGAATTTTGTTTCATATCGTTCTCCTTATTTGAAACTTTCGATGCTTTATTTTACCATACATCCCACCGCTTTGCAACGCATTTGAGCAAAAATTTACAAAAAGATGCCCCCGAAAGAATCGGGGGCAAATATTCAATGGGTGTACATATGCTTTTGGATCACGTCGGAGTAGCGGGCAATGTTCTGGTCAAAGCCCATGCCAAAGTTACCAACCTTACTTACCTGTTCCATCCATGCCGCCTCGGAGTCGTACTCTTGCTTCGTGATGATGCCCTGCTCCTTCATATAAAGTAGGATATACTCGGCCAATGCACGGCGTGCGGCGTTGGCCTCGGCACTGTCGTAGTCCCTCCAGTCGCCCATCTCAAAGGCACGTACCTTTTCGTACAGCTCCCATACCTCGGGCGCGTCGACATACTCGTTGCTGCGGTAGCGGATGTTTTTACTCATATAGGAAAAGCGAACGGTGTGCTCCACGGTCATATAAGACTCGACCGAGGCATAGATGCGATCGCGATACGCCCAAGCACAGTACATATCCGAGAGCTCCTTGCCGCTGATCTTACGCATCTTGTAGTGATCCGCAATCATGATCTCCCACTTGTCGACCGCACCGCGAACGGAGGAATCCAGACGCAGCTCGACCATGTCGGCCGCGTAGTCCAGCCTCGTGCTTCCAAGGAGCAAGCTCAGGCGGAGTGTGTTGCCCTGCTCAAAAAAGGCGTTCTGCCAGTTTTCATTATAGCTTGGCAGATCGGATTCCGCGATTTTATTCAACAGTGCTTGCTCGTCGTCAGGCTCAAATCTGACCGAAAGCGAAATCGTTCCCATAGCAAACGCCTCGGTGTACTTGGGCGTCAGTACGGCCTTGAATCTGAGCGGCTGCGCGGTGCTATACTTGTCGGGCGTGGCATCCGCGAGCAAAATCTCATTGCCCTCACCCGTGACACCCTCAAAGCGCACGTCAAAATCCGCCGCTTTCAGCATCAGTCTCAAGTCTCCTGCACCGAGATAGTCGTTTTTTATCGCCACCTCAAAGAGGAGTGTGATCTCCTCGTCGGGCTTGTAGCTTCTCGTTTCCACCTCGCCCTTAAGGTACAGCGTGTCTGCCCAAGGGAGCGGCGGAGCGCTCGGGCTTTGTGCACCGATGAACGCGGACGTTCCCTTTTGCTCGGTGTCGGCAAACACCTCACCGTCTCGGTAGCGCCCCATAATCACAGCGTTGCGGATCGGGAAATACGCCCCGATCAATAACATAAGACATGCGGCGACGACACCAATGCGTTGCCAGACACGGCGCGTACGGCGAGGCGGCGTCATCGCGGCCATAACGTATTTGTCGTCCACGTTTTCAAAGGCTCGATTGAGCTTTTCGTTGTCGTTCATACCAAAATCCCCCTTTCCATCAGATGCTTGGCAAGACTTTTTTTCATGCGGTCAAGGCGCAGATACACCGCCGCCTCGGACAGTTTGGTCGCGCGGGCGATGTCGGCCACCGCCTCGCAGAACCAGTATCGCCGCATGAATACGTACAGATTGAGCTTGTCCAGCCCGCCCAGCCAGTCGTTCAGCGCTTGCGTCAGGGCTTCGTCCTCGATCTCGCGCTGAACCGTTCGTTCACTCGGCACGATCTCGGCAATCTCCTCCAGGCTGACGTTGTACCGCCCGTCCCGCTTCTCTGCCTTGTTGTACTTATAGCGCGTCAGCGACACGTTGCGGCAGACGCGGCAAACGAAAGCGCCAAGCGGATTCGGACGGGTGGGCGGAATGACGTTCCAGACGCTCAGATAGGTGTCGTTGACACATTCCTCGGCGTCCTGCTCGTTTTGCAGGATATTGTAGCTGACAGCCTGCATAACGCCGCCGTATTTTTCGGCAAGTGCCTCGATGGCCCTTTCCGAACGCTCAAAAAACAACTTGATGATATCGTCATCCTGCAACATATGACTCACCTCCTCACCCATATACTAAACATTTTCGCTCATTTTTTATTGGGGGATCAAAAAGTTTTCACTTTATTGTACCATAAAATTGTATTTTGCGCAAATGTATCTTGCGAAAGCGGCACAAATGTGCTAAAATGGTAACAATGAATCCCGCGGAGGTATGCTACATGAACTTTGATACACTCAAAAGCAATCTGCTCGCGCACGGCTATGCCGTCAGCTGCTTTGAAACAGCTCGCGAGGCTGCCGATTATCTCGATGGGGCCATCGACGGCAAGACCGTCGGCATGGGTGGCTCGGTCACGCTACAGGAGCTGGGCATCTGCGACCGTCTGGCCACGCACAACCAGGTCTATTCTCACGCAAAACTCGCCCCCGGGCAGACCGCCGCGGATATCTTCCCTCTTGCTGCTCGCGCGCAGGTGTATCTTTCCTCGGTCAACGGCATTGCCGAGACGGGCGAGATCGTCAATATTGACGGCAACTGCAACCGCATCAGCGCCATGTGCTTCGGACACGAGAAGGTATATTTAGTCGTTGGCTCCAACAAGATCGCCCCCGACTACGACGCTGCTCTTTGGCGTGCGCGCAATATTGCCGCCCCCAAAAACGCCAAGCGGCTGAACAAGAACACCCCCTGCGCCAAGGAGGCTGACCGTTGCTACAACTGCAACAGCCCCGAGCGCATCTGCCGCGCGCTGTCGGTCTTTTGGGAACGCCCTCGCGCGTGCCAATTTGAGGTCATTTTAGTCAACGAGGCGCTTGGATATTGACGTACCACCGCAGACGGAGTTGACAAACGCCGCGTAACGTGGTATACTTAAACGTTAGAGAACACACCATATTTTTACGGGAGGTTTTCCCAATGAATCTGAAAAATTTCAGCCTGCTCTACCCCTCTGAGGCGGCGCAGCAGGCACACTTTGCGGGCAAAGATGCCCCCAATATTCCCATGCTCGTGCTGGACGAGCTGGGATTGACCCAGATCTTTGATCTGCGCAACTGCGATCTGTCCGACTTTTTCACCATGGATCCCGCCGTTATTTCCTACCGTCAGGACACCTTCCGCGACATGATGAACAACCCCGCCATCGCGCGTATGTTCAACAAGCTCATTCCCGTTTTGACTGACATCATGGAGCTGCGTCGCCTTGAAGCCGACAGCGGAAACACAAGCGATTATCTGTCGAGTCTGACCGAGATCGAGCTGTATATTTCGAGCATTGAGATCTTGCACGAAGGGCTGTCGCAGGTGAGCGCCAACCTCAAGGGGCAAGCCTTTTTGACGCTGGCTGAGCGTATCACCGAGCTGGCCGAAAGCGACTACTATCGTGAGCTGAACCAGAAGCTGAGCGAGCTGACCGATCGCGTCCGCGAGATCCGCAGCGTGACCATCGGCGTCAACCTCGACCCCCAGCTTCGCCCCACCCACGCAGGCGTGCTGTCCATCAATCCCGAGCCCTTCCATTCCGGTGACGTACTGGAAAAAATCCTGCGACTGAATTTCAAAGACGACGAATATACCTGCATCGCCGAGCTGGTCCCCTTTGGAAAAAAGCAGTCCGAGAACCAGAAGATGGCTCTCTCGTTGGCCTTCAACTCGGCCATCAACGAGGTCTACAAGTCCTCGCTCCGTTCTTGGAAACGCATCGTGCAGGCCTACGTACTGGAAAACACCGACTTCCTTCTGGGTCTTTTGCCCGAGTTTGAATTTCTGACCAAGGGCACCGAGATGCTCCACGCTCTCAAGAGCAAGGGCTGTCCGCTTTGCACGCCCGACATCCGTCCTATGGACGAGCGCGCCTTTGTGGCCAAGGATCTGTACAATCCCGAGGTTGCGCTTCGTATTCAGGACGATATCGTTCCCAACGACGTGATCTTCGACGACAAGGCCATGATCTACGTGCTGACAGGTCCCAACCGCGGCGGTAAATCGGTCATCACCTGTGCCATTGGACTTGCGCTCGTCATGATGCAGCTTGGCATGTTCGTGCCCGCCGAGAGTGCGACTCTCAGCCCTGCGGACGCGATCTTCACCCACTTCCCCTCGGGTGCGGAGGACACCATCGACAAAGGACGCCTCGGTGAGGAATGTGCGCGTCTTGGCGAGATTTTCGACCAGGTAACGGCGCACTCGCTGGTGCTTTTGGACGAGTCGTTGTCCTCAACCGGCTCGTATGAGGCGTCCTACATCGCCGCCGAGGTGCTGGCAGGACTCTCTCTCGTCGGCTGTCGTTGTCTGTTCTCGACTCACCTGCACGAGCTGGCGGCCGAGCTTGACAACATCACCGCCCGTACGGGTGGTGCGCCCATCGATACGCTGGTGGCAGGCATTGAGGGCGAGGGCAAGCGATCCTTCAAGATCATCCGCGCCAAGCCCGACGGCAAGAGCTACGCCCGCGACATCGCAAACAGATACGGCTTGACGTATGAGAATATCGTCAAGAAGGTAGAGAGTAAATAAGAGAATGGATTAGGGGGACTTTTTGAAAAAAGTCCCCCTAAAACCCCTCAAAAACTTTATGGGGAAAGGTTATTGGCAAAGTCGGAATGTTTCCTTGTTTTTCATTAGAATAGCTACCGCAAGCTCGTGGGGCCCTTCCCACTCGCTCCACAAAATTAGTCAACCCTGTAGGGACAGGCGTCCCCGACTGTCCGCCCCGCCGCAAAGCAAAAGCCCTGCACGCGCAGGGCTTTTTGTTCTCACCTATAAATGGAAATTTATTTGAGATTATAATTTCTCCAATGCGTATTGATAAAAAGAAACAACGCTATCTTCGGGACCATTAACCAATCTCTTGAAGACCCTATCATTCGGAGTAAGATAGCTTCCGTCGCTTCTAATCAGCACCGGTATGTTTGATGATCCAACGTTTGCCCAAGAATAACCCTTTTGAGAAAGGCCGTTTTTGAGCAGAGCCTCGCCCAAATATGAGCCAAATATCACGGACATACTCCAAATTTGATTTTCCGTCGGCTTGCTCACGGAAATATCCTTGGAATAATAATCCAATATTTCCTCCAGGTCTGCAATGCTGTCCTTGGAGTAATCAAAATTTTTATTAAAATGTTTTGCATAATCTACGGCGGTAGCGCTATAATTTTTGGCGAAAATTTCAACTTCCTTGTTGGCGTTCTCCTTATTTCGCTTTTTCAGTTTATCAAACAATCCCATTGTCTTCCCTCCGTTTATCACTTTTAGTCCTTCACCTATATAGACAGAAAAATCCCGAATTTCTTACACATTTTTTGAAAATTTCTTATATTTTTCAAAAATTCCCGTGTTTATAGTCTAAAAATCACTTCACCTTGTATTTTTCATGTATCTTGTTGTAGGTAGCCACCAAAATGACCATCCCCACCGTACAGCCTAAAGCCAGGAAAATGACCGCAACGATGGAATTCCATATGGCGGCAATACCTGCCGCGACGTACCAAAGCGAATACAGCTTCCACATACGCGCATTTTCATTGTTATACTGCTTTACATCGGTAATCGTGGCAGGATCCACTTCCGTGCCGGACCAGAACCACATCGGCTTTTTGCACCTCCTCGCGTAGATTCCAATGCAATAAAATAAGATCGCGCAACCAAAATAAACGATACAGCCAATGATTGCCCCTTCCATGTGCCGTCACCTCCCGATATTTCAAATTTACCTGCAAATTCAAGTATTCTTCCATTTACATCATACCACACCCCCGCACAAAAGTAAATAGGCTTGCTCAATTTTTCAGGCAGACGTCAAAGCACCGACGCGCCATACGGCGCATCGGTGCTTCTGCTTTATACTCTTTTAATGACGATACTGCCAAGGTTGTTCTCGCCCGTGATGCGCAGGACCTTCTCTCCGGTTCTCTCGGCATCGCCATCCGCCTTGATCGAGCCGAGATTATTCTCGATCGTCGTGGTGACAACCCATTCGTCGGGGACGTGCAGCACAAGGCTGCCGAGATTATTTTCAACAGCAAGGATCGAGCCGCTGACAAACTGCTCCTTGTTGCTGAAATACACCGAGCAAGAGCCGAGGTTGTTCTCGATGCGCTCGTTGAACTGCTCACCGCAGTCGATGTAAAGCACGCTTGAGCCCGTGACCCTGCCCTTGTTCACCTTGACCTCGTTTCCATCCGCATCGTGCAGCACGATCACGCCGCGAGAGAACAGCAGCTGCGTACCGACGGTCAACAAGGCGGCGATCACCACAAACAGCCAGGTCGGTGCCAGATCGCCCGACTCGACGCCCACAGCAACCGCGATCTCGCTCTCAAAAATGAGGGCGATAAAGGCCAGGGGAAAGAAGATCTGGGAGAAATGCTTGTAGACGCAGGCATGGACAAGCCAAAGCAGGCAAAGCGCCGCCAGAATGAGCTGCCAGGTAGCAATGCCCTCGGGCAGCCAGAAGTTAAAGCCGGCCACGCCCAAAATGAGCGCAACGGCCAAAACTATCATGGTAACGCCCCAAAAAATTCTCGATTTCATATGATCTCCTCCTTGTTTACGAGTGCGAAAAGCGCAGCTCGTGAATTTTCTCTTTCAAAACCTTATAGTAAGCGCGAGATACGTAAACGACCTTGTCCGTCCCACGGAATTGCACAAGACTTGCGCCCGTCAGATTGTGCGACATCGCGCTGACGGCGTGAGCGTTGATGATACAGCTTTTGGACGCCCGCACAAAGCTGGTCGGCATGATGGTTTCCAGCTCCAGAAGGCGATGCGCAGTGTAGTACATATGGTCGGCAGTGTGCGCCGCGACCTTATTTTCCATTGTTTCAAAAAACAAAATGTCGCGCTTGGGGACGTAGTACTCGGTGCCGCCCTGCGACAAGATCAGTTCCGCATCGGTTTCCAATAGCGATTCCATGGCTCGCTCCAGCAACTGCACCTTGGCGTCGCGCGCATGGCAGCGCACAATAATCTCGGGCTGATCACTCTCATCGATCAGCTCGACCCGCAATTTCATGCGTTTCATACGCCACCTCCTTTGCTCGTCTGTACTTATCCTATCACAAATCTTTCTTTTTTGCAATCCCTTTTTGCCAAGTGGTTGATTTTTAACAGCAAGAGGTAAAAAACAGCACCCACAAAACGTGAGTGCTGTCAGCATGCATTGATATTAATACCCCAAATTGAAAAAACGGTGAATCAACTAATATCGACCGGATTATAGTAAGAGTGGATCTTAACGTCAGGATTACAGTGCTTGCGAATTTCGGCCGCGTCCTTTTCCAAAAAATAAATCTCTTCAAGTTTCGTCAGTCCTGTTAAATCCGGAATAATCTCTACTTTTTTCTGGCTGGAGATAATAATCTTCTTAAGATTTGGGAATTGAAGCAAAAAGCTCAAGTCGGTTAAATTCTTATTCATCCACAGGCTTATTTCCTCGATGGTCTCATTGATCCCAAAGGTATGAAAATATGCAACGTTTTGGAAGCTAAGATATATTTTTTTGACACTCATTTCCCTTAAAAAGCTATAATCCTTTATGCCAATTGATCTTAAATAAAGCTCCTTAAGCCTCTGAAACTTGCTTATTCTATCAAGACCCTTCTTTACGTTCCGAATTGCCAACGACTCAAGCTCTGTCATATGAAGAATATCGTTGATATCCATTTTATACGTTTTATCTTCCAAATCGACCGTCAATCCTTTGATGGACGAATTGGCATTTCTTAAAAAGCTATAATCCTTCAGATGGAAACAGTGAAGTGATAGGTAGTCCAGATTCAGCTTCTCGATCGTATCAACGTTTTCTATTTCACTCCATATATCCAAATAAAGCGATTTCAAGTAAGTCAATTCAGATAAATATGAAATATCGACACCTTGTGAGGAGGCGCTGTAATGTCTGAAGGTAATATCGGGATTGATTTTAAATATCGCATTCAAAATTCTCAATTCATCGTTTGAAGGTGTTTTTGTGGTTTGAATATGGCTAAGATTCGCATTTGCCAAAGTCTCAATGATCGTTTCATCCTTGGCAGTTAGTGCGAACGCATCCTTATGTAAAACGCTCCTGAACGGCAACTGAAAGAACTTGGCTGTGCTTACGTATGATCCCATAGCTCTCCCCCTTAAGATTACTTGCATATCTAAATTATAGCATATTTTTCAAAAAAGTAAATAGGACGACGGGGTTTTTACAAATTGAACCGCCCCATGCCGTAAAGAGCATTCCATATGCTCCCGCCCTCTCCCAGAAGAACACGGGCGGATATAGAATCCGCCCCCTACGAATACAAAACAAAAAGCCCTGCGTAAGCAGAGCTTTTTGTATATCGAAATATATCTGAACTTTGGAGAATTGCTTGCAATTCTCGGCGTGCGGCAAGAGTTGTTCGCACCGCACGATATGCCGCACAGATTATCTTTTGGAGTTTTAGGAATACCGTTTGATATCGTGAATATCGTGTAATATCGTTTGATATCGCAGCTTTATCGTGTGATTTCGTGCGATATCGTGAATATCGTGAGTATCGTTTGATAAAGTGTTGCACCAAATTTGCACCAATGCACACCAACATTCAGCGCTAAAATTTAATTATTCAAAGTCTTAAATGCTTTCTTGCTTCTCAAAAGATTTAGCCCAAGCAGAACGACAATCGCGCACACGGCAGAGCCGAGAGCGGCGTTCATAATTACTATTTCGGCTTCGGTCATTCCCTCGAAAGATACGAGCATCGAGCGTTGCAACGCGAATATCGAAACGAAAGCATCCGCAAAAGATATGTTTCGCAGTGTAATAAGTATTGCCGACGTACTGCGACGACTTTTTATGAGTTTTATTGTCGCAAGCGTGATCTTGGTAAAGGCATAAGCCGCCATTGCTATCATCACGATCATATGAAGCTCGTGCCCTCTATCTTGGATTACCGAGAGTATAACAGTTCCGGCAAGAGGGATAGACAGTATGATTAGCATCCACCCCGTAAACTTGATAATGAAACGCTCTTTGGTTTTGGAGCGTAGCACCATAAAACGAACAATACTTAAAACGAGATAGTAAGAGCCGAGAGTTAGCAACCACCACGAGCTTGTAACCAATCCCAGTACAAGATGATAGATTGCGAACGCTATGTTGAATGTCAGACTTGCGAGAGCAAGGTTCAAAGTCCTATCCATTTACGTTCCTCTCGCCCATCACACAATTGATAATGACTTTAATAACCGTTTTCAGATCGTCGGAACAGCTTTGGTCAAGCCATTCCTTAACAATCGCAAATACGCCGGTCAGATAGAATTTCATCACATAGGTATGTTCCACCTCGGGAACGCAAAATCGAGCAAGTATAGGACGAAAGATATGCTCAAACATTTTGCCGTACACTTCGTCCATATGCATCGAATGAAACTGTTTGATAGATACCTTAAACAAACGCTGATTGTCCTTGATAAACGTCAAATACGGCGTAAGATACTCATCCGTGATAAACAAAAGTTCCTCACGTTTACAAGTTTCAAATTGCAGAGAAATGCTTTGCTTGTCTATCTCGTAATATGCGAGATGTTTGTCAATGATATAGCGCGTGGTTTCCTTTAGCAAGTCCGAGGTGTTTTCATAGTGGAGGTAAAAGGTGGAACGATTCACTCCGGCTACCTCACAAATTTCCTTGATAGTGATATATTCAAAGTCCTTCTTTTCCAGTAGCGTAATGAGGGCTTCATCCATTCTGATTGCCGTATTAAAGTATTTACTTTCGTTCTTGTTCATAAGACAGCCCTCCGTGAATGCTTATTTTCCCTCGCTAATCTCTCTCGCAAGCTCCACAATCTCATAAGCATACTTCTTTTTGCCGTTTTCAAGCATCTTTTTGTAGATCGGATAATTTACACCGCATCCAATCATACCGATAACGCCAACGATAATGCCAATCAGCATACTGATAATACCGCTACCGAGAACTTGCATTGCAAAACACATTCCTGTGCCCAATACGAGCGATGAAATGATTCCGAAGGTGTAAGTGAAAATAGTTGCAGGCATCTTTGCTTTTCTGTCGAGTTTGCGAAGTGCTACAATTTTGGAACTGTCCTTTGGAGCGTACTCCTTTGCGATGGATTCTGCGTAAATCTTGTCTGTGTTCATTATGTTTCTCCTTTTCGGTGGTTTTGTTGTGACTTTATTATATCAACCGCCAAAGAAAAACGGAACAACAAGATTTGCATAATGTGTTGATTTTATTAAATTATATCACAAAGCCGCCAAAAATGAAATAGGACGGCGGGGTTCTTTACAAATTGAACCGCCTTCTCTGTAGGGGCGACCATCGGTCGCCCGCGGGCGTCCAATGAACGCCCCTACATAACAAAAAGCTCTGCCGTAGCAGAGCTTTCTTGCTGTTCATCCTTCGCCTTATTCCAGCGTAATGACCTCGGTTATATTAGCAACCTCGCTTTTGGCGACCTTCAGAGTAAAATGCGTATATTGCATATCATCCGTCCCCACGCCGGGAACGTCCGTTTTTATGACAACGTACAACTTGTTTTCGGAACGATACAAGTTATTTACCGTTAATTCAATGGACCCCGATCCGCGGATGATCTGTCTGGTAATGATCAAGGCATTTTCTTCAAAAAAGGTCTCATCATAAAGCGCCTTTTGATTGTTGAGGTTTTCTGTTAAATAGTCGTACTCCGGGTTTTGCAAAAGACGGTTCAGATACTCGTCATATTCCGCCTTGGATCGAATGATAAGATCCTTTTCACCGGGCAGATTGAACACGGATGCGGCTTTTTCATAGCCCAACTCGGTGGCTTGATCCGTATAATACCCGATCTTCGGCATATAACTCTCATTCCAGTCGCGGGCCATCAGAACAAACAGATTTTCAATCAACGGCTCTTCGTTTTTGATCTGCTCGATCCTTTGGTGCATAGCCTCTGTAAGCTCATCCCGATCAAACAGGATACTGATCATTTTTATGGCATTCGCCGCATAAACGTCCGCGCACGCAAACACGTTTTTCATATCGTATTTTTCAATCAGCGCATCCGCAGAGGTATTGCCGCCAAAGGCGAACACACACTCAATTCGGTCCACGCCATAATAGTAAAAATGGTACTCGGGATGTTCCTCTCGTTTCCGCTCGATTTCTTCCTTCCATTCGTTTTCGTAGTCAAGGACAATTTGAGCCACGTCAACCGAAGCGGACAACACGTTATAACCGCAATCGTCGCAGATGTGATCGCCATTTTCGTCCAGATGCCGGATCAGCGCCGGATCAATATCGCACGTCTGCCAAGTGCAGGTAATATGGCTTCGCCAATGATACTCTTCGTCATACGCCCACTCGCCTTCGATGTGCTTATGCGCTATTTCAAACCGACAATCGTCGCACACGTGGTCGAGGTCATCATCCACATGGTTTCCCAGATCATAGACCACATCTTCCACCACGCAGTCCTCTCTGTCGCATTCGGGCAAACGCCAATGCTCCGTTTCACTGTGCCGCCACTCGCCCTTTACGTGCTCGTGCCCGAAAGAATCGCAAGCTCCTAAACAGCACAAGCATAACATGACCGACAACGTCAAAGCCAGGGATTTTTTCATAACACTTCTCCTCCGTATCCTGAATTCAGACCCGTTTTCGCACAATTTATACGAACCTTGTACGGGCTTCACCCATATAGACGACGAAATTTTGAATTTCTTCCGGTTTTTTCGAAAATTTCTTATCTTTTTTAAATTTTTTATGAAATGTCGCAACTGTCACTTCACCCGATACTTTTCGTGGATCTTGTTGTAGCTTGCCACCAAAAGGGCTATTCCTACCGTACAGCTCAAAACAAGCAGCACGACAGCGACAATGGTATTGCATATCGCGGCCAAGCCCGCCGCGATATACCAAAGCGAATAAAGCTTCCACATTCTCGCGTTTTCCCTGTTGTACGCCCCAACGTCGGTGATGGTGGTGGGATCCACCTCCGTGCCCGACCAAAACCACATGGGCTTTTTAGATTTGGCGGCGTATATGCCAATGCCGTAGAATAAAAATGCGCAACCAAAATATACGATGCAACCAATGATTGCTCCTTCCACGTAACGTCCCCCCTGATAAATCGAATGTAATTTATTGATTTACCCACTTTTTCGACCAGAGGAACAATGCCTCTGCCATGGAATAAAAATCAACTGCCCCGCCGTTTCTCAAGGTCAAAAAGGTATTGACAATACTCCTCTCCTCCGCTTTTGCAACGGTGAGCAAGTCCGTTTGACGCTTGACATGCTTACCCGTCTCTTGAAAGACGATCGCCTGCACAACGAAAACGGCAGCCTTATAGAGTCCTCGCAATACGTCCTCATTCTTTTCATACAGCATGTTGTGAATACAGCCATGGAAGATATTGCAGGCGCCGATCTTGATGGCTCGATTGACCGCATGATCGTCGATCAGCGGCAAAATTTCGTCAAGGCTCCCCGTGATCGGCGTGGTATCATAGTAAAACTGAAACAGATCCGAGGGCTCCCAATGCAAAATCTCGTCCTTTCCCGAAACAAAACCGCATATCAGCTCTCTGTGAGGTAGAGTATTTAACATTGCATTATATTTTTGAATATCCAAAGCGGTCAGTTCGTCAAGTATCACGACAATATCAATATCACTCGTATCACGAGCTTCACCGCGACCGTAGCTCCCTTGCAATCCGACAAACCACACACGGTTGCAAAAAGTCTCATTTAATGACTGCAAGAAGTTTTGCAACCAAGCAGTAATATCTATCATCTTAATCACC
>JAZLDE010000160.1:0-46054 GCA_045614625.1 Eubacteriales bacterium | reverse complement strand
AGCGGCCCTTCTTCACCTCGCCCAGCTCCAAACCGGCCCGCAGGACCTTCAGGCCCTTCAGCTCCGGCATCTGGGGCGGCAGCCACCAGAGGGTGGAGCCGAACAGGGCGGGTTTGCCTTCGGGAAGGCGGATGCCCATCTCCCTGGCAAAATCCGTCCACTCCCTGGGGAGTTTTCCGGGAGCGGAGGGGGAAAGGGCGGAATCGGCATCCCCGCCCTGCTTGAGCGCCCGGGTGAGCAGGCGAATGGTCGTGACCTCGGCAAACTCGAGCAGACGCCACTGCACGTCGTCATCGCGTTCGGTCAAGTCGTACAGCATTTTATAGGCAACCAACGGACGGTAGATGTCCTCGCGTCCAAACGAACCGTCGTTCTTGGCCAGCACGCCGCCCTGCCACAGCTCCTCGTCCGAATCTGAAATGAGCGACAGATAAAAATCCATTCTCTCATTCACGACACTAAAGGTCAGCTGATCAACGGGGATATTCTTGCGCGTGCTCTGATCGAACAAAAAGAAATTGGGATCGCTCTCGCGCGTCAGATAGAAGTAGTACAGCGCCAGTGCCAACAAGATGAAGAACAACACCGCCGAGATGCGAAGCAGCACCTTTTTATAAGAAGCATCAGCACTTGCCGCACTGACAAGTACGATAATGGCCGCGATCAGCGACAAAAACGCAATCAGCAGCATAGCCAGCGGCATCAGACGCTTGATTTTTTCATTTTGGCTCATATTGGACATCGTTTGCCCTCCTCTATCTTAAGCTTTCGCCGCACGCGCGGCATATGACTCCATTTTTTATAGTATAACACATATTCTCTTGAATTTCAAGCCCCGAAGCTATTTTTTCAATATTTATTGTTTCAAGTGAAAAGTCGTGAGATCGTTGCCACGATCAGGCACAAAAGCACCCCGACCAGCGTTGGGATCACCGCGCCAAGCAGCACCCACCGCCAGCCGCCGCCCTCCTTTTTGATGGTCCAAAGCGTCGTGGCGCAAGGCCAATGGAACAAAAGAAACAGCATGACGCACACGGCCGTGGTCGTCGTCCAACCCTGCGAGATCAAAATTTCGCGCACGCCGCTCATACTGCCCAGCGGCTCGAGCACCCCCCCTGAGCGATAGATCATCATCATGATAGGCACGAAGATCTCGTTGGCAGGCAAGGACAAAATAAAGGCCAGCAGTATCACGCCGTCCATGCCAAGCACCCGTCCGACGGGATCCAACGCGGATGCGATCGCGGCAAGCAATGTCATATCACCCACGTTAATGTTAGCAAGCAGCCAAAGGACCAGCCCCGCAGGCGCGGCCACCGCCACCGCACGTCCAAGCACGAACAGCGTTCGATCCAACGCCGAGCGAACGATCACCTGCCCGACGCGGGGCATGCGGTAGGGCGGCAGCTCCAGTACGAACGAGCTGGGCTCACCTCGCAACAGCGTCGCGGATAAAAGGCGAGAGCAAAGCAGCGTTACCACCACGCAAAGAACGATACCGCAAATCAGCGTCAGCGCCGAACCCAGCGAACCGAGGATGCCGTTTCCCGTCACGACGAACAGAGTGATCAAGGCGATTAGGGTGGGAAAGCGACCGTTACAGGGCATCATGCTGTTGGTCAGCATAGCGATACGTCGCTCGCGGGGCGAGTCGATGATACGACAGCCCGTCACCCCGACGGCGTTGCATCCCAAACCCATGCACATAGTCAAGGCTTGCTTTCCGCAAGCGTGGCAACGACAAAACCCACGGTCAAGGTTAAAAGCAATGCGCGGCAGATATCCGAGATCCTCCAGAATCGTAAACAGCGGAAAGAAAATGGTCATGGGGGGCAGCATGACGGACACCACCCAGCCAAGCGTTCGGAATACGCCGTACAAAAGCGATCCAATCAGCCAGTCAGGGGCGTTGACAGCCGTCATCCACGTATAAAAAACACCCTCCAGCCAAGAAAAAAGCGACATCAGTCCATCCGATATGCCGTTGGCTCCCACCATGGTGATCCAGAACAGCACCGCCAAAAGGCCAAGCATGACGGGAAAGCCCGTTTTCTTGCCCGTCAGGATTCGATCAAGCTTGTGGTCGCGCAACGCGTCACCGCCCTCGATCCTCTCGCACACCTCGCTCGCGATCTCCCTTGCCAGCGCTGCGATCTGCTCGGCATTTTGTGGCTTTTCGCTTGGCGCAAGCAGACGTTTTGGTTTATCGCTCTCTGACTCGCATAGCTTTGCCATAGCCGCTGCGACATCGGATATTCCCTTGCCTGAGCGCGCCTCGGTGCCGACCACGCGTACGCCCAATCGTTGCTCCAGCTTTTCCTTTGCAACTACTACGCCTCGCCGCCGCGCCTCATCCTGAAGATTGAGAATGAGCAGCATCGGGCAATCGATCAGCTGCATTAGCTGAAGAACGAGAATGAGATTGCGCTCCAGCGCGCCCGCATCGCAAACAACACCGACCGCGTCCGCCTCTCCTGTCAAGAGTAAATCGCGCGCCTCCTTCTCCTCGGCGGCGTGGGGATTCATGGAATATGTCCCCGGGAGATCGATCAGCGTGTACCGCTCCCCTGCATGACGAAATTGCCCCTTGGCACAGCTGACCGTTTTGCCCGTCCAGTTGCCCGTGTGTTGATGTAGCCCTGTCAACGCGTTGAACAACGTGCTTTTGCCCACGTTGGGATTACCCGCCAGCGCGATCACATGCGGCTTTCCTCCGCCATCCTTACTTTGTGTCTTCGAAAGACGTTCGCAGTCCCGAATCGGAATATTCTGCGCGTCTTGTCGTCGAAGCGCAATCACACTTCCACGCACCAAATACGCCACGGGATCGCCGAGAGGACTGATACGCACGCATTCCACCGGCGTTCCATCCGTCCAGCCAAGATCGAGCAACCGCTCGTAAAGGCTGTGTTGCTCGTCGATACGACACAGCACCGCCCGCTCGCCCTCGCGCATATCGTTCAGCGTCAAGGCTTGCACCACTCTATATTCATTCAAATCCATACACCCCCAGACCACGCTCGCGCGGCAAAAACAGTTTCTCATTGTCACTATATGCGAACTTTGACGAACGGGTGCGGAGATTGTCGAAGCGCCCATAAAAAGGCAAAAACTGCCTGCCAAATTACCATAAATTTTGGACTATCATTTTTTCGTATTCCGTACTATAATGTTAGTAATCAACAATGCGGTCGCGATTGGCCGCTATGAGGAGGAATCAACATGGATCTGATCAAGATCAACGACAACAAGCTGAAGATCATGCTGACACCTGTGGATATGCAATGCTACGCTCTGAAGGCCGACGAGCTGGACTATGGTGGCATTGAAACGCGACAAGCTTTTCGAAATATCATGGACGAGGTGCGCCAGCGCACGGGGTTTGATGCCAAGGGCAACCAGATCTACGTGCAGGTCTATCCTTCTCGCGAGGGTGGCTGTGAAATGTTCGTGACCAAACTGGGGCTTCTGTGCGCCCTTAGCGAAGAAGAAGAACGCCCTTCTCTTTCGCCCGCCAAGAATATTTCCAGCTCCCCCGCGACAAAAAATCAGCCCAAAAGGCAACTCGAGCGCGATCGTAGCGTTGCCTTTGTCTTTGAGGCACTCGACCATTTGCTCCACGTCTGCCGACGTCTGCAGGCTCGCGCCTACAGCGGCAGCAGTGCCGTATATCACGGCGAGGAGGGCTGTTACTACCTTTTGCTTTCGGACAACGCAAGCCGCCGTTGCACTTTGACCGATCGCAGTATGCTGGCCTTTCTTTGCGAGTACGGGCTACAGCAAAACGCCGAGGTCGTTCGTCTTTACATACGCGAGCATGCCAGCCCCGTTTGCGAGAAAAACGCCGTTGCGCGGCTGTCCGACTTATAAACCAACATCCCGCCAAGGTCGGCGGGATGTTTTTCTGTAAGTATTGACAATTGATGTGAAAAAAGATACAATAGAAGTAGTTTATTAAGGAGAGATCATCATGAACGTCTACACCTCGATCGATCAGCTCATCGGCCAAACGCCGCTTTTGGAACTGACGCACATCGAAAAAGAATACAACCTAAAAGCCAGGCTCCTGGGTAAGCTCGAGGGCTTCAACCCTGCAGGCTCTGCGAAGGACCGCGTGGCGCTTGCCATGATCGAAAAGGCAGAAAAGGAGGGTAACCTGACCAAAGGCTCGACCATCATTGAGCCCACCAGCGGCAACACGGGCATTGGTCTATGTGCCCTGGCCGCCGCGCGCGGCTATCGTGCCATCATCGTCATGCCCGATAATATGTCGGTGGAACGCATCCGTCTGATGCAAGCCTACGGCGCCGAGGTCGTGCTCACCCCTGCCGCACTGGGGATGTCAGGCGCCATCGAAAAAGCCAAAGAACTGGCCGCTGTGATCGAAAACAGCTTCATCCCCGGTCAGTTTGAAAATCCTGCCAATCCCGAAGCGCATTTTGCTACCACAGGGCCCGAAATTTGGGCTGACACCGAAGGTCAGGTGGACATTTTCATCGCGGGCGTGGGCACGGGAGGTACGATCTCGGGTGTGGGCGCGTATCTGAAACAGAAAAAACCTGCCGTCAAGATCGTGGCGGTTGAGCCTGCCGCCTCGCCCCTTCTGTCCGAAGGACGCACAGGGGCACACGGCATTTCGGGCATCGGCGCGAATTTTGTGCCTGCCACGCTGAATACCGATATCTATGATGAGATCGTGACCGTCACCGAAGAGGAGGCTTACGCCGCAGGGCGCTTGCTTGCCCGCCGCGAGGGTGTGCTTTGCGGCATATCGTCGGGCGCCGCTCTTCACGCCGCCATCCAACTGGCCAAGCGCGAAGAAAACGAAGGAAAAACCATCGTCGTCCTGCTCCCCGACACAGGCGAGCGGTATTTGTCCACGGAAATGTTTCAATAAACGATAGGAGCGTACCATGTCAAACATTCTCATCATCAGCTCAGCTAATATGGATTTCGTCATGCCCATGGCCTTCCTGCCCTCGCGCGGGCAGACCGTCATCGAGTCGAGGGCTTATCGCTACGTTCCCGGCGGCAAAGGTGCCAATTCGGCCGTTGCCGTAGCTCGACTTGGAGGGCGTTGCACCTTCTGTGCCAAACTCGGACGCGACGATAACGGGGACGCACTCGCCGCACTTTATGAGCGCGAGGGCATCGACTGCCGTACGCTTTGCCGTAGCGAAGACGCTCCGACGGGGCTGGCCGCCATTATGGTCGAGGCAGACGGATCCAACCGCATCGTCGTCTACCCGGGCGCCAACATGACGCTGACCGAGGGGGACATCGACCGCGCGCTGGACTCCAAGCCCGACGCGCTGTATCTGCAGTTGGAGATTTCCCACGCGGCCGTCCTGTACGCCGCCAAAGAAGCCGCCGCACGCGGCATTCCTGTTTTTATCGACGCAGGCCCTGCCGATGCCGCTTTCCCCTTAGAGCAGCTGCCTCCGCTCGTACTGTTCTCGCCCAACGAAACCGAGGCTGAAATCTTTACGGGTATCTGCCCCGACAGCGAGGACGCTTGCCTTGCCTGTGCCGAAGCACTCACAAAGCGCATCAAGAGCGCGTATATCGTGCTCAAATTGGGCAGCCGCGGTGCGTATCTGTACGACACCGACAAAAAAGCGGGAACGATCCTTCCCTCTCTGCCCGTCAAAGCCGTGGATACCACCGCCGCAGGCGATGCCTTTACCGCCGCCTTGACCTTGCATTATCTGCAAACAGGTGATATGACCGCCGCTGTGCGCTATGCCAACGCCGTAGGAGCATTGACCGTCAGCCGCGCGGGCGCTTCGTCCTCTCTGCCGACCAAGGAAGAGGTCGAAAGCTTCTTGAAATAACGAACAGCCCCGACCGTGAAAACCACGATCGGGGTTGCTTGTATGATAGAAGAAATGATAGACACCTCATCCGTCAGCCGACAAGCGGCTGACACCTTCCCCTCAAGGGGAAGGCTTACATCAGACCTACGAAATCCTTGACCGTCGCGTCGGCCTCGATCTGCATCTCGCCCCAGGTGTTGTCCGCGTGGGCGTCGTACACGCCGACGGTAGCAAGCCCCACCGACTTGGCGGTGCGGATGGCGGTGAGGTTGTCGTCAAAGAAGACTGCCTCCTCTGCCCCAACGCCGAAATGCTCCAGCGCCATGCGGTAGATGGCGGGGTCGGTCTTGGGAAGCCCCACGTGGTCGCAGTTGATGATATAATGGAACCAACCCGTCATGCCGTTGCGGGCAAGGCACGGCAGAATACGCCCGATGGTCGCGGCGGTGACAAGCCCCAGCTTGACGCCGGCATCGCGCAGAGCCTTGACCAGCTCAACAGCACCCGGCTTGGCATTGATATGCTGCTCATACTGCTCCTGCGAGAGCTGCTCGATCTGGTTGAGAATGGTCTGAACCGTTCCCTTACAGCCATAGTCCAAAAAGAACTGGGCCGTTTCCTCCTCGGTGAGCGGAATGAGGGGAAACATAAATTCCTCGGTGAAATTGTCGGGAATGGGCAGACCGTGCAGACGCAGAATGGCCTTATCGACCTCGCCCCACATGCCCATGGAATCGACCAGCGTTCCGTCAAAATCAAATAATACGACCTTTTTATTCTTCAAAATGCGCGAAATGGCGTCCATTGTGATCTCCTTTTTTGTGTTGGAAGAAAAGTATATCACAAATTGAGCAAGGTTGCAAGAGTTAATTTTATTTTGTCAGGATTTTTTGCTTAATCCTCCGGTATCAAGCCCCAATCCTTTCCGCTTTGAACAAACCAATCCACACATAGGATCATATCGTATTGCTCGCCCCCATACGTGGCATACGTGATATAATATTTACCGATTTGGAAAACCGCATAATACCGGGGCTGTCCATTCTTGGAAAGGTCGTACAGTTCAACGTCTATGCCGTCGAAATTTTCGACCACAACTTCATCGCAGACGAAAGCACAATCAAGCACAGGCCCCTCCTCGGAAATGTAAAGCCTCTGCCCCACCTTGCCATCTTTCAAATGCATACTAAAGCCACTGACCAGTTTTGAGCGGTCTATCTCATTGGTGTCGGGGTCTAAGGCGTAGTCAAAGCGGTACTGAACTTCATACTCGCTCTGATTGTTATGCGGCCAAAAAATAGAAAGTAGGACGCTATATCCATCCACAAAAGGATATGTCGATAAAAATTCTTCCTCGCTGACAAGCACGGAATCTACCAATCTCTTCCCGGCGCTTTGGTATTCCGAGATCACATTGAATTTAGGAAGCTCGGGCAAGTCCATCGTATCGGCATTTTCTACCATTTCTTGTACGGTCGAGATGCGGAATTGACCAAAGAGCGAAAGAAGGGGTGGAATAAGCTCTTGCGGAATATCCTTATACCTGTATATACTCACCTTGAAAGTTGGATAACTATCACCGTCCAAAGTCAAATACGCACACAAGTAACGGTGGTCCCGAACGTTATACGACCAAACGTCCGCCGAGTAACCGTCTGCGTCAATGCTCGCCAAAGGCTCCCCTTCTCGAGTTGCCACTTCATCCGCATAATTACCGGCAGGTTCCGTACTCAAAATCGCGCCGTACGGAGTTTCATAGCTGATGTAGCTGACTGCTACTGAACTTCTGCCGAATGATGTTGCATAAATATGTTGCAACTGAACGTCCGCGGAAGGCAAAGGAATGGGTATTTGGTAATCGGCTATGTCGTTGTATGCATCCAAAAACATATCTCTGGAGTTCGTATAAGTTGGATAATCATACGGATTTAAGATTAATTCGAAATTTATACAATGTCGTTGAATCCTTCTTGTTTTTTCCAGAAAATCATCAGCACTTACCTGTGCCGCATCACATAAAACCTTCAACTCTTCCCATGAAGTAAATGTCATATAACTTCCCCCCAGCTTATCTATCCCCGGAGGTTCTACCACGGGCGGATTATCGTCCGGCGGCTCCACGCCCGGCTCGTCTCCGCGCCACAGCCATCCGACGCTGACGGCGATGATCACCGCCAAACAAGCGCACGCAACGGCACTCCATACGACACGACGCTTTCTTTTTACGGTTGCTTTCGACGGTTGATAGTCGAGAGCTTGCTCAATATAGTCTGCATCAATGTTGCCCAACGCATCCGAAATATTCTGCTCTCTCTTACTCATATCGACACTCCCTCCTTCTCCAAGTAGTGCTTCAGCTTGGCTCGCAGGCGCGAGAGGCGTACCGTTACATAATGCGGTCTGCGGCCAAGGCGCGCGGCGATCTCTGCAACGGAATCAGAGCACCAATATCTGCGGACGAACATCACACGGCTGTCCTCGTCCAGCGTTTCCAGGAATCGGTTCAGATGCCCCGTCAGCTGCTTGCTTTCGTACTCGTTCTCTACCGTTTCGGCGCACGGAATACACGCGGCCAGCTCCTCAAGGGCAAGATCGTAGTGCGAATTTCTGCGCTGTGCCGTGTTATGATGGTAGCGCTTGATGCAAAGATTTCGCACAAGGCGGCAGATGTAGGTACGCAGCGGATCGGGACGCTGCGGCGGAATCGTGTTCCATGCGGCAAGGTAGGCGTCGTTGACGCACTCCTCTGCATCCTGCTCGTTGTTCAGAATATTGGCCGCCACCAAATGACACTGCCTGCCGTATTTTTCGGCCAGCGCCGCGATGGCAGATTCCGAACGTGCAAAAAACAACTCTATAATCATTTTATCGTCCATAGTCAATCCTCCTTTCACCTATATACTCCGCAAAAAAGGGAAAATGTCTCAAAAATTCTTCAATATTATTTGTGTTTCTCCGCCTGCATATCAAAATACTCCTCCAGCCCCTCGATTTCGACGGCAGGGACGTAGGTCTTGGCGTACTCCTGTATTCTTCCCGTCTTGTCGGACGTGATCGCGCCCGAGTGCTTGTAAAAGGTATAGAATGGAACGACCATGCCATTTTCCCCGTGGACATACTCAAAGGAAACGGCGTCGTATTCTGTGAAATCCACCTTTTTCTGCTCGGCCATACATAGCTTGCAGGAGTGACCGCCGAAGACGTAGCCCTTGGCCAAGAGTTCTTCCGCTTCGTCAAGAGAGAGCATACGGGCTTTGCCCTTGACACGGTAATAGTCATTCCAATCCATAAGGCTTTCATTATACGATAACGTAACCAAAAAAGCCTCGTTTTTTTCTCCCTCCCAGTTGTAGTATCTTCCCTCTCCCAGAGATACATGAAATTCCAATTCTACATACTCGGAGCACATGGGATTATCCTTGAAATTTTCAGGAAACATACAATCTTCCGCATTATACAGGTAAACATACACAGACGTAAATTGGCTATAATCGTAGGTTCTTACTACCTTTACATCCCGATATGTTTTCCCATGGGTTTGATTGATAAGTGAAATCAAATCCGACAATTTGGCTTTAACATCTTCGTCCGTATCGGATTCTAAAATTGACACAAATTCCCCATTGATCTTTAATCTTTTTTCGCTTGACCAACTACTGTTATAATAATACAGAGAGTTTCCTGCGCAGACAAAGGCCAGCCGTGATTTGTTTTCTTCGAGGCTGGCGCTATACATAATACTTCCGTCCCATCGCTCGTCCTTTTCAATGGTGTATTCAGATGTGCTAAAATCAAAAAAATTCTTTGCCACCGGCAAATATTCATCAATGAATGCTTTTAATGCCACCTTATTTCCGTCTGCATTTGGATGTCGGTAAATGGGCAAATATTCTGCTTGAGGGATGGGGGCGGAAGCCAACATCTCCACATTAGGAGCATACACTTTTTTATATGCATTTGTTCCGCCATCGTTAAGCATCACAAAAAAGAGTTCTTCAAGCGTACTTGCCGTTAGGTCAATCTCCTTCACGCCCTCGGCAATCACGGGCCGCCAAGGCTCGCCCGTCGGGATCCATGGTTCAATGGGCGTTTTAGGGCCTCGCAAAATAGCGGTCAAGCCAATGACCACCGCCAAACAAGCGCACGCGACGGCGCTCCAGCGGATGATGCGTGGACGGCGGGGGCGGCGGTCGGCGTCATCAATGAGGTCGTCTCCAATCATACCGATCGCGTCCTGCAACAATTCTTGCTGTTCCATGCGTTTCATACGAAAATGCCCTCCTTTGCCAAATAGTCGCGCAAGCCCTCGCGGGTGCGGTGCAGCATCATTTTGACCTTGCTCTGTCCAAATCCATAGCGGCGGGCGATGGCCTTGACGGAATCAAAATACCAATAGCGGCGCAAAAAGACGCGGCGGGTGTCCTCGTCCAGCGTGCGCAAAAAGGCGTCGATGGCCCGCGCCAGCTCCTCTGTCAGCAGTTTTTCGTCGATCGAGGCGTGGTCGGGGATGCACTCGTGAAGCTCGTCCAACGTCAAGGGCACCTCTCCTCCGCCACGTTTGTCGGCCGTCTGCCGCTTGAGGCGGTCAAGAGAAATGCGGCGGGTGATCTTGCCGAGAAAGGTTTTGAGCAGAGTCGGTTTGTGAGGCGGCATAGCATTCCACGCGTCAAGGTAGGTGTCGTTTTCGCATTCCTCGGCGTCGGGGGCGCTGTGCAGGATGCCGTAGGCGATGGCGTAGCAGTAGCGGCCGTATTTGTCGCGGGTCTCGCTGATGGCTCTCTCATCCCGCTGCCAGTACAGCTCTACGATCGTTTTGTCGTCCATGGTGATCTCCTTTCATGTCGTGTTGTAAGGGCTCTCACCCTCTACTCGACAAAAATGGCGGTTGGTCACATCTTTTTTCATTATATCATATTTTTTTGCTCTTGTGGGAAAGTTTGCGCAACATCCGTTGCAATTTTCAAAAAATTGTGCTATACTAAGGTAGATTTTCCACCCGAGATCTTTCGCTATGCCGCCCCGTTTCGTCATTCTGAGCGAAGCGAAGAATCTCGCGGGGCGACGCCGCTCAAGGATGACACGGGCGGACAATACGGGAATATGAGTACAGGAGGTGAGAATATGGCAACTGACACGTCGCAAGGCAAGCAACTGGCCCGCAACACGACCGCACTGACAATCGGGCGGCTTGGGTCCAAGGTGCTGGTCTTTTTGCTCGTCCGTTTTTACACCGCCGTTCTCACCAAAGAAGAATTCGGAACGGCAGATTTGATCACAAGCCTGTGCAATTTCCTCATTCCCATCGCCTGCGCGGGGCTGTCGAGCGGCTTTTTCCGCTTTGCCGCCGAGGCGCGAAGCAAGCAGGAGATGAGCGACGTATTCAGCTCGGGCATGGCCATTCTCCTCCTTGCCTCCATGGGCTTTGCCCTGCTTTCGCCTGTTTTGTTCGCCGTTCCCTATTTTTCGGATTACGTCTGGCTGATCCTGCTTTACGTGCTGTGCGCCAATTTCCATTATCTCTGCTCCGATTTCGTTCGCGCGCAGGGCAACTACCGTCTGTTTGCCATTCAAGGCCTACTGAACACGGCGCTGAACATCGGCTTTAATCTTTTGTTCCTTCTGCCGTTGTCCATGGGGCTGACGGGCTACGTCCTCAGCGTCATCGCGGCTGACCTGATCACCTCGCTGTTTTTGTTCTTTTACTGCAAGCTGGGACAATATCTGCGCCCCGGTGAGGCGAGCCGCACGACGGTGCGCGCCATGCTACGCTACTCTCTGCCCCTCATTCCCGCCACGCTTTGCTGGTGGATCACCAACGTTTCCGACCGCTACATGGTCACACATTTTTGGGGTGAGGCGCAAAACGGTCTGTACGCGGCCGCTTACAAGATCCCCAACATTCTGACCATCGCCTGCGGCATTTTCATGGACGCCTGGCAGTTCTCGGCCGTAGTTGCAGGGCGCAAGGCGACCGACGCCGAAACTCAGGAGCAAGCGGAGGAACGCCGCGGCGCGCTGACCGCCTTTTTCTCCAAGATATTCAAAGGCTACGGTGCTTTTCTTCTGCTGGCGGCAGGTGGATTGATCCTTTTGACACGCCCCATGGCATTGATTTTATTCGATGAATCGTTCGCCGAGGCCTGGCGGTATATTCCCGTTTTGCTGTTGGCGACCGCCTTGTCTGCGCTGTCCAATTTCGTCGGCTCGGTCTATATGGTCGAGTGCCGCGGCACGGCCACCATGCTCACCTCGCTGATCGGCGCGCTTGGCAATATCGCATTAAATTTCGCCTTGATCCCTAATATGGGGCCTATGGGCGCGGCTGTTGCCACGCTGATCTCTTACCTGCTTGTGTTCCTCATTCGCCTGATCCACGCTCGCCGCTTCATTCCCTTCCGCGTGCCGCTGATCTGGCTGTCGCTCAATTTCATCCTGCTTGGTACACTCGGCACCGTTATGACGCTGGCCGTTTCGGGCTGGATCTGGTACTCTCTTGCTCTTTGCTTTGCTCTTGCACTGATCGACGCGCCCTATCTGCTTCGCAGCGTGGTTCAGCTGTTGCATCAAAGACGTCAAAAATCTTGAAAAATATTAAAAAAATTCAAAAAAACTATTGCAATTCCAAAAAAACTATGATATAATAATTGCACTCTGTGCGTAAGTGCATCGCCTGCATGGGGAAAGGATGGTCCGCTGCAATGCTCGCATGAACATCCGGATAATACGAGGAGGGCTTTACGATGGATCTGATCAAAGCTTTTACAAACGAGCAACTGAAGACTGAGGTGCCCGAAATTAACATCGGTGACACCGTTCGTATCCACAACAAGATCGTTGAGGGTACCCGTGAGAGAATCCAGATGTTCGAAGGTACCGTTATCGCCAAGAACGGCGGCGGCATCTCCGAGACCTTTACCGTCAGACGTATTTCTTACGGCTGCGGCGTGGAGAAGGTATTCCCCATCCACTCCCCTAACGTTGTTAAGGTCGACATCATCCGTTACGGTAAGGTAAGACGCGCTAAGCTGTACTACCTGCGTGACAAGATCGGTAAGGATTCCAAGGTTAAGGAAAAGAAGTAATTCTTCCGTAACACGAAGAGAAAAGGACTGCATTTGCAGTCCTTTTTTCTGTTATTGACCCCAAATTCTTCAAAAACGGCAACTCTACTTTGAGTAGACTGCACATAGAATGGGGGTAGACACACATTTATTGGAGCGTAGAGGTAGGAAAAGCAACGGTTTCTTGAACTTTTGGGGCTATCGTTATACAATAAAGTATCGCAAGCGCCGTATGCGCAACCAAACGAAAGGAACTTTTTTATGCAGTCCGCAAAACCTATGATACCGATCTTTTTCGCCGTTGACGACAACTATGCGCCCTACCTCGCCGTATCCATGCGCTCGCTGATCGACAACGCGTCTCCTGATTATCAATACAATATTTATATTTTGATCGACAAGCTCAACGAATTCAACACCACCGTCCTTTGCAACATGGCCACCGACAACGTCTCCGTTGAAACGATCAACGTCACAAAAAAATTGGATGCACTTGGCGACATGCTTCACCTGCGTGATTATTACACCAAGACAACCTACTACCGATTCTTCATTCCTGCCTTGTTCCCCCAGTACGAACGTGGCCTGTATCTGGATTGTGACATCGTCGTCAAGGGCGATATTTCACAGCTGTATAACGTTCCGCTAGGCGACAACATTCTGGCCGCCGCTCCCGAGGAGGTCATGCTCATGGTGGATGTGTTCGGCACCTACGTGGAGGCTGTGCTGGAGGTTCCCCGCAACGAGTATTTCAGCGCGGGCATTTTAGTCATGAACCTTGAAAAGATGCGCCGCGTCGCACTTGAGGAACAATTTGTTGACCTTCTCGGCCGCCGTACCTTCCGCGTTACCCAGGATCAGGACTACCTCAATGTGCTCTGCCGTGGTGATTTTCTCATGCTTGATTCCGGATGGAATAAAACGGCCTGCTACGACGCTCCCGTCGACACTCCCGTCAACATCATTCACTACAAGATCAACTGGAAGCCCTGGCACTATAGGGGCGTTCGCTTTGAGGATGACTTCTGGTACTACGCCGAGATGACTCCGTACGCCGACATGCTGTATGCCATGCGCGACAGCTACAGCGCAGCCCAGAGCGCCAACGATCAGCTGCAATATGAAAATCTTGTCGCGCAGGCCTTGAGCGATACCGCCAAAGCACGAAGCGGCATTCTCGTCTGATTAAATCTTGGAGGAACACATCATGGAACTGGCACCGGATCGCGTGGAAGTATTGAAACGCATCGAAGAATACGAGCGTCTGGGATATTTTGACCGCGACGTAGAAAACGATCCCCCGACTCGGCCTTTGCGACCGGGTGAGGTTGATTATACCCTGAAAAAGTTGTCCTCCCGCATTGCCAGCGAGTTTGCCAACGAGGTTGCACGTCGTCACTTTGACAAATGCATCAAGAAAGGCGAGCTGGTGATCAAGGAAGTGCGCGGCATTGAAAATTACCGTGCCGTCAAGGATCGCGGCGTCATCATCACAGCCAATCATTTCAACGCCTACGACAACTACGCCGTATTCAAGGCCATTCAGAAGGATCTGGGCAGACGACGTCTATATAAGATCATCCGCGAGGGCAACTACACCTCTTTCCCCGGCCTTTACGGCTATTTTTTCCGTCATTGCAACACGCTTCCTCTGTCGGCTGATCACCGCGCATTCCGCGAATTACGTGAGGCCATCGGTGTTTTGCTCGGTCGCGGAGAGAAAATCCTGATCTATCCCGAGCAGGGCATGTGGTGGAACTATCGCAAGCCCCGCCCCTTGAAATCGGGCGCATTTCATTTCGCCGCCAAAGAAAACGCTCCCGTTCTCCCCTTCTTTTTGACCATGGAGGACACCGACCGCATTGGTACTGACGGCTTCCCCATTCAAGCCTATACGGTGCACATTTTGCCCGCGATCGAGCCCGATCCTGTCCTGACAGCACGTGAGAACGCCGAGCGCATGTGCACGCTCAATTACGAGGCGTGGAAGCAGACTTACGAAAGCTTTTATGGTATCCCGTTAACTTACACGACCGAACAATGATCGGAGGACCGGTATGCTTTACATCTTTATTATAGTAGGCGCTATGATCTTGATCACGCTCGTCAATTCTCTCCTGTTGGCCGATCCGTCGCTGCTGCAGGTGGGGATGATCGCACTGTCCACGCTGCTTGGTACGATTTCCGTCATTGCGTGGGACGGCATTGTTGCTCTTTTGATCCGTCGCTTGCCGCTCCCCATGCGTTGGTTTGCTCCTGCCAGCCGGCTGTTTGCCGTGGGTAAACGAGAACGCAGCTTTTATCGCAGCATTGGTATTAATGTTTGGAAGGATCACGTTCCGGAGCTGGGCTGCTTTACCGGCTTTCATAAAAGTGAATTTACCTCGCCGAACGACCCTGCTTATCTCGCCCGCTTTTTGCTGGAATCCAACTACGGCGTCGCCATTCATTTGGCCAATGCCCTGCTCGGCTTTTTGATCGTTCTGCTGCCTTGGTGCTCCGATCCTGCCATAGCCTATCCCATTGCGCTGGTCAATATGATCTTGAGCCTTTTACCTGTGGCAGTACTACGATTCAACACGGTCCCGCTTCGCAATATTTATTTGCGCAGTCTGAAAAAACAAAATTGACTATGACAACTCCATAAAATAAAATTGATGCGGAAACGGTGAAAGCCATTTCCGCATCATCCTTTATGCGCAGATATTATTTCATTCGCTTGAAGAGTCGCGACCAAACAAGAATAATGGCCTGACCGGGAGCACCGAGAATGTACAAAAGCCAAACCTCGGGAATGCCAAAAACCATAAAGCTGACGTGGATCGAGGCCAATACAGACCACATAAGGAACGATACGATCCAAAAATTGCGGCGAACGTTGAACCAAACCGAGTTGAAGATCAACCACAGCACGCAGGAGGCGGGAACGGCATACAAGAAAGCCAGCCAATGCACCTTAGCTGCGGGATTGATCAGCTCAATGATGACGAACACGAACGTCGCCAACAGCCAAACGAGCAAAATACTGACGCCTGTGATATAGGCATGTGTCAGCACCTTACGATGCTTATTCTTTTCCTTTTCGGAAATCTCCTCCGCGTTTTCCAGCCAGATGTGCTCCGTTTCCGTTCCGCTGTGATCCTCAGAAACAAGATAATCCAAGCCGACACCGAACATATCCGCAATCGTTTTAAGAACGGCAATATCTGGCAGCGACTCGCCACGCTCCCATTTGGAAACAGCCTTGTCGGTATAATTCAGCTTCTCAGCTAACTCAAGCTGAGTCATATTATTTTTGCGACGCAATTCGATGATATTGCGCGCAATGATTGTTTTCAAATCACTCATACGACAGTTTTTCCTCCTGTTCGCATCATTTTTGTATGTTCGGCACCTTGTACCAACAGCTTTTATATTATAGCACCTTTTTTGCTCGCGTGCAAGAGGAAAATGCAAAAAAGTGAGATTTTTCAAACAAAAATCATTCTCTCTACCGTGAGTAGATTTTCTCTCGACCGATAGTGGAATATCGTATTGTTCGCTCTACTACCCGGGAAAAAACCCTCTACCGAGCAAAGAAGGTGATGGATTGACTCACACGCTCCTTTGTGGTATTATAATATAGGTTGAAAGGCCAAACGGATTTTGCCCGTTTCACCTCAACATCCAAAAGGAGAACTCAAATGAATTCTTACACAATTTTTACCGATAGTGCCTGTGATATCATTCCCGAAACTCTGCAAGCGTGGAACGTCAAGTACGTCAGTCTGACCTTCCGTTTTCAGGATGACGAAAAGGAATACACCGAGAGTGACATTCCCTCCCCTGCGTTTTACGATCGCATGAGAGGCGGCGCCATTGCAAAGACCTCAGCCGCCAACTCGGAAACCTTCCGCGCCGCTTTTGAGCCTGAACTCGCGGCAGGACACGACGTGCTTTATATCGGCTTCTCTTCCGGCCTCAGCACCACCTACAATTCGGCCCGCATGGCCGCGCAGGAGCTGGCTGAGACGTATCCCGAGCGTACCATTCTCACCATCGACTCACTCGCCGCATCGGCCGGCTTTGGTTTGCTGGTTGCAATGGCAGTTGAAAAACGTGACACGGGTGCTGACATTCACACCGTTGCCGAATACGTCAACAGCCTAATTCCTCGTCTTTGCCACTGGTTCACGGTGGATGATCTGGTCTATCTCAAGCGCGGCGGCCGTGTTAGCCCCACCGTTGCTTTCGTCGGTAATCTGTTGGGCATCAAGCCCGTGCTTCATGTTGACGATGAAGGTCATTTGATCAGCATGACCAAAGCACGCGGAAGACGCGCTGCTATCGTCGCTCTGGCACAGAAGTACGGCGAGCTGATCGAAAACCCTGCAAACAACACGGCGTATATCTCGCACGGTGATTGCATAGACGATGCGCTCAAGCTCAAGGAGATTCTTGAGACTCAATACGGCGCAAACGTCAAACTGATCACTCCTGTCGGTACCGTCATCGGCGCTCACTCTGGTCCCGGCACGCTTGCTCTGTTCTTCATAGCGAAGCATAAATAATTTCTGCCAAAGCGGCAGTTAACATTCTTTTTTGATTCGTCCGTCTCCCCCGACACGGACAAAATCCCGAAAGGAGTTTTTTAACACATGGATAACATCACAATGGAAATGACTGAGAACGAAAACGAAAATGTTGTAAACAACGGCGACCAGTTTTTAGACGGTCACCTGTTTGCCAAAATGGCACAGGGTGGTGCGGCACAGCTCCGTTCCAACGCTGAAGAAGTCAACAAGCTCAACGTCTTCCCCGTTCCTGACGGTGACACGGGCGACAACATGCGCATGACCATAGAAAGCGGTATTGCCGCACTCGAAAAGGTCGAGTCAGACAACCTCGCAGAGGTCATGGAAGCGCTGTCTCACGGTATGCTGCTGGGTGCGCGCGGTAACTCGGGCGTGATTCTCTCTCAGCTGTTTGCCGGTCTTGCCAAGGGCTTGAAGGATTGCGACAAAGCAGATGCACACACCATCGGTCAGGCAATGCTGATCGGTGTCAAGCAAGCGTACAATTCGGTCATGACCCCCACCGAGGGTACCATTCTGACCGTTGCACGCGAGGCAACCGAATACGCCGTGGCACATATCACCCCCGAGAGCACCGTTCGCTCGCTGTTCAGCGATCTGATCAGCGAGATGTACGCCTCTCTTCAGCGCACGCCCGAGATTTTGGCTGTGCTCAAGCAGGCCGGTGTTATCGACAGCGGCGGAGCAGGTCTGTTCTACATCATGGACGGTTTTAATCGCGTTTTGAATGGTGAAGAGCTGCACGTTGGTGAGCTGACCGAGACGGCCGCTCCCGCAACCGAGGCGGCGTCCGAGATCGATCTGGACGCATTTGGTCCGGACAGCGAAATGGTCTACGGCTATTGCACCGAGCTTTTGCTCCGTCTGCAGACCAAGAAGGTTGATCTTGATACCTTCGATGAATCGATCATTCGCAATTATCTGATGGGCGTTGGCGACAGCATCGTCACCTTCCGCGTTGACAGCATCGTGAAAATTCACGTTCACACCAAGACACCCGATGAGGTTCTGGCTTTCTGTCGTCAGTTTGGTGAATTCCTCAAGATCAAGATCGAGAATATGTCGCTTCAGCACAATGAAACGATCGCCGAAGAGCCCGCAACGCCCGCGCCCGTCGTTTCCCTGCCCATCGAGAAAAAGCAGTACGGTATCGTATCCGTATGCAGCGGTGACGGTATTGAGGCTGTCTTTACCGAGCTGGGCGTTGACGTTGTCGTCAGCGGCGGTCAGACGCAAAACCCCTCGACCAACGATTTTCTGGATGCCTTCGCGCAGATTCCTGCCGAGCATATTTTCGTCTTCCCCAACAACGGTAACATTTTGTTGGCTGCACGTCAGGCTGCCGAGATTTACAAGGACGCTACCATTCACGTGCTGGAGAGCAAGGATCTTGGCTCAGGCTACGTCGCCATCTCCTCGATGGATCTCAACGAAGAGAACGTCGACGTTATTCTTGAGCAGGCTAACGAAGCCATGCACCACGCAACAACCGGCGTGATCTCGCCCTCCATCCGCGATGCTGAATTGGACGGCGTGCAGATCAAAAACGGCGATTTCATCGGTTTTGTCGGCAAGCATATGTACGTATCCGAGGCCGATATGAACGAGGCCGCCAAGGGGCTGCTTTCCCATATGATTGATGAAGAAAAGTACATGCTGACCGTGTTCTGCGGCAAAGCCACCACCGCAGACGAGTCGGAAGTACTCGAGCAGTATCTGACCGAAACCTACCCTGAGATCGAAGCTTACTTCATTGAGGGCGGTCAGGACGTTTATCCCTATATTTTCATTGTGGAATAACGTTAAGGATTGCTTAATCCAATTGACAAACACGGCAGTTCCGTGTATAATAGGGTTGTCGCAAGTTGCGACAACCCTACCTTATTATATGCACCTCTTGAAAGGAGTGCACGATTATGAAACAATTTTTGCATTTTCAACCCCAAACGACCACCTTTACTCTGCCTTATTTTGTAACGCGCCCCGATGATACGATTGGAGAGGCGTTGCCTATGATCGTCTTTTTACACGGTGCAGGCGAGCGCGGTGATGATCGTTCCCGCCTTGCTGTTCACGGTATTCCCCGCTATTTTGATAAAGATGAAACCCATATGGATCAGCGCGTCATTACGCTGTCCCCTCAGTGCCCCGAGGGTGAGATTTGGAGCAACTTTCCTGCCGCCATCATGGAGTTGATCCTAGAGGTCGCGACACGAGAGGGTGCCGACATGAATCGCATTTCCATCACGGGTATCAGCATGGGTGGCTTTGGCACCTGGAGCCTGTTGGCCGCATATCCCAATTTTTTCAGCGCGGCCGCGCCCATCTGCGGTGGTGGTGTTTCCTGGTGCATCAACACGAAAACGCCCATTCGTACCTTCCATGGTGATGCTGACCAAATTGTTCCGCTTGTGTATTCTCAGCTGATGGTAGATGCTGTTAACGCACGCGGCGGGCAGGCCGAGCTGACCATCTACCCCGGCTGCGAGCACAACAGCTGGACGAGAACATACGAGCAGACCGACCTGATCCCCTGGCTGACAGCGGCTGTTCGCCACGCATAAGGAGGCTGTAATGCAATACGTAACCTTAGGCAAAACGGGACTGCGCATCTCACGCGTCGGCTTTGGCGGCATTCCCATTCAGCGAATTTCCCAGCAGGAATGCACCGCGCTGTTTGACGCTGTGATCGACGCCGGCATCAACTATATCGACACTGCTCGTGGCTATACCGTCAGCGAAGCCTATTTAGGCGAAGCTCTGCGCGGCAGACGCGACAAATTCATTCTCGCCACCAAAAGTATGGCGCGTACGCGCGAGGCCATGGCAGCTGACATTGAAACCAGCTTGAAAAATCTGCAGACCGATTATATCGATCTGTATCAAATCCATAACCCCAATGATGCACAGCTTGATACCGTGCTCGCCCCCGGCGGCGCGATGGAGGCTTTGCTCGAAGCCAAGGCAAGCGGCAAGATCGGTCACATCGGCTTGACCGCACACTCGCTGAGCGTGTTTGAGCGCGCTCTGAGTCTCGATGAGATCGAGACCGTCATGTTCCCATACAACATCGTAGAACGCCAGGGAGAGGCCTTAATTGCCCGCTGCAAGGATAAAAACGTCGGTTTCATCGCCATGAAGCCAATGGCAGGCGGTGCCATTGAGGATGCCACGCTTGCCATGCGCTATATCGTTGCCAATCCCGACGTCACAGTCGTCATCCCCGGTATGTATTGTGCCGATGAGGTATGGCAGAATGTCAACGCGGCCGAGAACACCGCACCGCTAAATGAAGAGGAACGTGCGCGTTGCGACGCTGTACTGGCACAGCTGGGTGAGCATTTCTGCCGTCGCTGTAATTATTGCGCTCCCTGCACCAAGGGCATTTCCATTCCGTCCGTTTTTCTGTTTGACGGTTATCTGTCTCGCTACGGCCTGGAAACATGGGCGCGAGAGCGCTATGCCACGCTGTCCGTCAAGGCCTCGGCCTGCATTGGCTGCGGTGCATGTGAGACGCGCTGCCCCTATCATTTGCCCATCCGTCAAATGCTCCGCGAAAGCGCCGAAAAATTCGGTGAATAACGCTATCACGAAAGGATTTTGATTATGAAAAACACATGTATTCTCAAGCGAATCGGCAAAATTGCCTTGATCGTCCTCGCTTCTCTTTTGGCAGTATGGCTTTTGATTCAGCTGGTAACAACGCTGATTTTCTTTGAATTCTTCCACAAGTCTGACAAAGAGTTCCGTATTCCCGGACAGTCCGACGGTCTGGTTTCGCAAGGCTTTACTTATCTTCCTGAACAGCAGGTCTATCTGCAGTGCGGCTATATGGCCGACGGTGTCAGCGCCAGCCGCATCTACATCATTCCCAAAAATGAACCAAAAAAGGCTTATTACGTTGAATTGCTGACTGCCGATGGCGCTCCCTACACGGGACATACGGGTGGCATTGCAGTCAAAGACAATCTCTTGTGGCTTGCTAATGACGGTGAGGGCGACGATAACTGCGTTTGGGTACTCACCATCTATGAGTTATTCCGCAAAGAAGCCGGTGAGAGTATCAAATTGACCACTTCCTTCCAGCCCGAAACGCGCGCAGCATACTGTTATGTCGATGGCAATTGCCTTTGGGTTGGTGAATTCCACCGTCCCATCGACTATCCAACCAAGGAATCGCATGCCTTCACGGTGGCAAACGGCGTTGAGCATCGCGCACTGATCGCCTGCTACCAAATCGATGCTGAAGCTGAAACCGGCATCCAATCGCTGACCCCTACTCGCTTTGTCTCCGTCCCCGACCACGTTCAGGGCTTTGCTCGTGACGAGTACGGTCACTTCGTTCTGTCCACCTCTTACGGGCTCTCCAAATCGCACATTCTCTTCTATGATGATATCACGGTAAAGGCGCCCGACACCACGCTTGACGTAAACGGCACGAGCGTTCCCGTATGGTTCCTTGACGAAGACGTACTGCACGATGACCTCGTATGCCCTCCCATGAGTGAAGAAATTGTCATTCAAGATGGCCGCCTCTTCTACCTGACCGAGTCCGCCAGCAAAAAATACATCTTCGGCAACTTGATCCGCGGCCGCCACGTTTACAGTCTGCCCATTGAACACTAACACACAAAAATATTGGAGATTTCTATGAAAAAGCTCACTTTTGGCACCCCGGAAACGTTGATTCCCTCCGCCTTTTGCGACGGCTTTCATTACGAGGAGCGTCCCGTCACTTATCCGACCGACCGCATTCGCTTCAAGACCAATGCCCGCGGCTGTCGTATTGAATTTCCCATGCAGCCGGGCGAGCAGATCTTTGGTCTTGGCCTTCAACTCAAAATTTTCAATCTGACAGGCCGCCAGATGGTCACTCGCGTCAATTCCGACCCCATCGCCGCCACGGGCGACTCACACGCCCCCGTTCCCTTCTTCGTCAGCACGGCCGGCTACGGTATCTATTTTGATACCGCCCGCTACGTTGAGTTCGATTTTGGTCGTCCTCGCGCGGGCAGACCGAGCGAATATGAGGGCGAGCGCGAGATCGCAGTTTCGACTGAGACGCTGTACGCACAGCGCGAGCTTGCGGGCGAGGTCACCATTGCAGCGCAGATCCCCGCAGCCAAGGGCATCGACATTTATATCATTGAGGGCAAGACCATCACGGATATCGTCAGCCAGTACAATATGCTCTCCGGCGGCGGCTGTGAGGTTCCCGCATGGGGTCTCACCCCCTTCTATCGTTGCTGCTCCCGTTATTCTCAAGAGCAGATCCTCGACACAGCAAAATATCTGCGCGAGCGCGATATGCCCGTCGGTATTCTCGGTCTTGAGCCGGGCTGGCAGACTCGCGCCTACTCCTGTTCCTTTATGTGGAATGACAAGCTGTATTCCAATCCCAAGGGCATGGTCAAGGAGCTGACAGATATGGGCTATCACATCAGCCTGTGGGAGCATTGCTTCACTCATCCGACCTCGCCCATGTACGCCCAGCTTGAGGGTAAGCACGGCGACTTTGAGGTCTGGGGCGGTGTCGTACCCGACCTGTCGCTCCCCGAGGTGAGAACCACCTTTGCCAATCACCACAAGCAGCACGTAATCTTGGACACCATCGACGGCTTTAAGCTGGACGAGTGCGATGGTAGTGACTACATCAGCAGCAGCTGGTCCTTCCCTCTCCTCTCTGAATTTCCCGGCGGTATGGACGGTCAGCAGTTCCACACCATGCTGGGCACGCTGTACATGAAGACCATACTCGAGGCGCTGGACGGCAAGCCCACCCTCTCCGAGGTCAGAAGCGCCGGCTCGCTGTGTGCTTCCTATCCCTTCGTGCTTTACAGCGATCTGTACGATCACAAGGACTTCATCCGCGGTCTTGCTACGGCAGGCTTTTCGGGGCTTCTCTGGACACCCGAGCTGCGTGATGCCAAGAGCCGCGAGGAGCTCATTCGCCGCATGCAGACCGTTGTATTCTCGCCCCAGTGCCTGATCAACGGCTGGTATTGTGAAAAGCTGCCATGGCTGGATCACGACTGTGAGGACGAGATCCGCGCACTCATGCAGGAGCGTGAGAGATTGATCCCCAAGCTGATGGATGCCTTTAAGCGCTATCACGAGTGCGGCATCCCGCCCGTGCGCGCGCTGGTCAGCGATTACACGTCCGATCCCGAAACCTATCGCATCGACGATCAGTATTTGTTCTGTGACGATATGCTGGTTGCCCCCATGGTGTGCGGCGAGCATATGAGGAAAGTGTATCTCCCCGAAGGTACGTGGCGTGACTACTACTCCGACACCGTCTACGAAAGCGGTTGGATCGAGGTCACGACCGAGCAGATTCCCGTATTTGTCAAGCAATAAGCATAAAAAAAGAAAGGCCTCACGGCCTTTCTTTTTTATGTCCTTATTCCTTGATCACCTTGCAGAATACCAACACCTGAATGACAATACCTGCGGTGACGTAAACGTCGATCAGCGCACCGAGAACCTTGAAGATCAGGGCCAGAACGCTGCCCAGCAGCGGAATCCAACCAAACAGGATATTAGCCAGACCAATGACAAGGCCTGCCAGAATACCAACGACAACGTAAATGATGATACCGATGACAAGAGACGTCACGGAATCGGTGTACTTAAACGAAAGCGGGAACCATTTTTTCAGCATGATATTTCTCCTTATGTAGGGTTTACTTAGTTGCATGTTTTGCACTTGTTATTATATCCTTTTTTGCCACATTTGTCAACCGCTTTGTCAACAAAAAAGCAGGCAAGCCACACGGGCCTACCTGCTCTCTTGAAAAGCAATAAAGCATTACTTATACTTGCGCTTTCTTGCAGCCTCAGACTTCTTCTTGCGCTTTACGCTGGGCTTCTCGTAGCATTCTCTCTTGCGGAGCTCTGCCAAGGTCCCAGAGCGAGCGACCTGACGCTTGAAGCGACGGAGTGCGCTGTCCAAAGACTCGCCTTCCTTGACTCTTACTTCTGCCATTTTTTATCCCTCCCTCCGCTGGATCAGTCATGAACCGCAATTCTAGTTCATGCTGAAAACTCACTCGATTATTATAACCGATTTTTTGTCATTTGTCAATAGTTTTTAGCATATTTGCTAAATTTTATTTTACAACCAAGCTAACCAGCTTACCGGGAACGACGATCTCCTTGATGATGGTCTTGCCTTCCAGCTGAGCGGCAACCTGTGCCTTGGCTGCAGTGAGGATTTCGTCCTTGGAGGCGTCGGCAGCAACGGTGATCTTGCCTCTGACCTTACCGCAGATCTGTACGGGCAGCTCGACAACCTGGTCGACCGTCTTGGCCTCGTCATGCTCAGGCCATGCGGCGAGCGAGCAGAAGCCCTTACCGCCCATGCTCTCCCACAGCTCCTCGCAAAGGTGAGGTGCGATGGGGCAAAGCAAACGAACCAGCATACTATAATCGGATGCGGCGATCGAGCCGGCATCGTAGATCTCATTGAGCAGACCCATCATAGCGGCGATGGCCGTGTTGAACTTCATGTCCTCAATATCGGCATTGACCTTCTTGATGGTCTTGTGGATACTCGTTTCAAGCGCGGCAGGCGTGCCCTGCGGCTTGACGAGGTCAGCAACATCAGCAAATCTGTCAAGGAATCTCTTACAGCCCTTGACGCCGTTTTCGGACCAAGGAGCGGAACTGCCGTAGTCACCCATAAACAGAATATAGGTACGCAGAACATCGGCACCGTATGCGTCAACGACCTCGTTGGGGTCAACCGTGTTACCGCTCGTCTTGGACATCTTCTCACCGTCGGGACCCAGGATCAGACCCTGTGCCGTTCTCTTGGCGTAAGGCTCTGCGCAAGGAACTTCACCGATATCATACAGGAAGTGATGCCAGAAGCGAGAGTAGATCATATGGCGAGTGACATGCTCCATACCACCGTTGTACCAGTCAACGGGCAGCCAGTACTTCAGCTTTTCCGCATCGGCGATGGTGTTCTCGTTTTTGGGATCGATGTAGCGCAGGAAGTACCAGGACGAGCCTGCCCACTGGGGCATGGTGTCCGTCTCGCGCTTGGCCGCGCCGCCACACTTGGGGCAAGTGCAGTTGACATAGTAGTCCAGTCTTGCCAGAGGCGATTCACCGCCCTGACCGGGTTCAAATTCGGTTACGGGGGGCAGACGCAGAGGCAGTTCCTCGTAAGGCACGGGAACCATGCCGCACGTGGGGCAATGGATGATCGGGATGGGCTCACCCCAGTATCTCTGGCGGTTGAATGCCCAGTCCTTCATCTTGAACTGAACGCCGCCTTCGCCGATGCCCTTCTCCTGCAGCCAATCGATCATAGCGGCAATCGACTCGGCCTTGTTGTCGTAGGCATTCAGGAAATCAGAGTTGACCATCGGACCGTCGCCCGTATAAGCAGCTTCCTCGATGTTACCGCCCTGGATGACTTCGATAATATCAATACCAAACTTCTTGGCAAAGGCATAGCCACGCTCGTCGTGAGCGGGAACAGCCATGATCGCGCCCGTACCGTAGCCCATCATAACGTAGTCGGCAATGTAGATGGGGATCTCCTTACCGTTGACAGGGTTGATACCGCGAACGCCCTCCAGGCATACGCCCGTCTTGTCCTTGACCAGCTGGGTACGCTCAAACTCGGTCTTCTTGGCGCACTCCTCCTGATAAGCCTTGACAGCATCCATGTTGGTGATGCGATCTGCCCAGACCTTGAGCATGGGATGCTCGGGCGCGATGACCATGAAGGTAACACCGAAGAGCGTATCAGGGCGAGTGGTGTAGATACGCAGCGTATCGTCCGTGCCGGTAACACCGAAGTTAACGAATGCACCGCGGGACTTACCGATCCAGTTGACCTGCTGCTGTTTGATGTTGGGCAGGTAGTCTACCTCGTCCAAACCCTGCAGCAGCTTGTCGGCGTACTCGGTAATGCGCAGATACCAGACGTCCTTGGACTTCTGGATGATATCCGACTTACAGATATCACACTTACCACCCTGCGAGTCCTCATTGGACAGGACGACCTTACAGTGCGGGCAGTAGTTAACCAGTGCGGTGTCGCGGAACGCAAGACCCTTCTCAAACAGCTTGAGGAATATGTACTGCGTCCACTTATAGTAATCCTCCTCGGTCGTATCGACCACGCGGTTCCAATCGAATGAGAAGCCGACGCGGCGAAGCTGGCTGGAGAATTTGGCAATATTGCGGTCGGTCAGCTCTCTGGGGTGTACGCCCGTCTTGATGGCCGAGTTTTCGGTGGGCAGACCGAATGCGTCAAAGCCGATGGGAAACAGCACGTTGTAGCCCTGCATTCTTCTCTTACGCGAGATGACCTCAAGACCGGAATAGGCCTTGATATGGCCTACGTGCATGCCCGAGCCCGAGGGATACGGGAACTCGACCAGACCATAGAACTTGGGCTTTTCGGAGTGGTCTTCAGCATTGAAAATGCCTGCTTCTTCCCACTTTTTCTGCCATTTTTGTTCTACCGCAGAAACATCGTATTTCATAGTTAGCTCTCCTCTTATATATAAAGATATTGAATGTCAAATTTAAATCTGCTCGATAGCCTCGGGCGCGTCGCCGTACAGCTTGTCCAGATTGTAGAACTCTCTTGCCTCACGGCTGAAGACGTGAACGATAACGTGATAATAGTCCGCGATGACCCAGGTGCCGTTGTCACGGCCCTCGACGTGGTGAGTATCCACACCGCGCAGGCCAAGGCGGTATTCTACCTCACCAATAAGGGACTTGATGTGAGTGTTGGAGTTTGCGGTGCACAGCACGAAATAATCGGCTAAAACCGTCTTATCCTCAACGTGCAGAACCTTGATGTCCCGTCCTCGCTTGTTGTCCAGCACGCGAGCGATCTCACGCGCCAGCTCCAGCGGCTCAGCACCATTGAGCGTGGGCAGTTTACGATATTCTTCCTCAGACCAAAACTCGGCATCAACGGTTTCGGTCGGCTTTAAAATCTTGTTTTCTTCCATTGTTTTCCTATCCTTTTTATGTATATCAAATTTATGTACGTCAAAATCACGAGATGCGGCGAATATCAATCTCGCCGCCTAGCGTCCCTTCGGCAGTATAGTCTTTCGTCTTACAGCTGTCTGCCGACGCGCGATAAATGGTATCAAATGCTCGCTTTTTCCGATCGGTAAATGCTTCATTTGGATCAAAGCCATCTGCACTTCCTCCTGCCGTCCGCGCCAGCAATTGCGACGTTGCGTCACGGTTGAGGATATAATACCAAGCACCGCTGTTGCCATCTGTCCGTGCTGACGCACCGGGCAGCGTGGCCATGTGCATATTGGACAGCTCGACCTGCCGCAGTGCCTTGGCACAGCTGATACAGTCGTCCAGTCCCATATCCGTTTTGATTTTTCCAAAGCAGCTGCAAACGAGATTGACCGTCTGCACCGCGTTGAGATTTTCCTTTGCCTGCTTTGCCAGCGCTGACAAAAACAGCTTTTGCGCATCCATGCGCCCGACATCAGCCAGCGCGTAACCTGAACGAAAACGCACGAACATTTGCGCTGTCTTACCGTCCAGTATCTGCTCGCCTGCCTTGAGATGAATGTGCAAATTTTGCGAGGGATCGTCGTAATTCATGTCAGCAGGCACGCTCATGCGAACGCCTCCCATCATGTCCACCATCTCGCCCAGCACATCCAGATCGATGCAAACGTAGTGATCGACCGCAACGCCCAAATTCTTTTGCAAAAAGTCGGCAACGCCCGTACCTCCAAGCTTTGCGTACGCACCGTTGATCTTTTTGTACGCTGTCGTCGTATAAGAAGCATAGGTATCGCGTGGGATCTGCAACAGCTGAAGTGTGTGATCCTTGGTATCCAGCGAAGCCAGCATCATAACGTCCGTCAAGCCCGCCGCACGATCCTTACCGAGAACGAGCACATTAACTCTTCCCTTTTGCTCGGCCAGCGTAGCGATATTGCTATCTCCAGCCTCCGCTGCCTCCTCCTCGCCCCACAGCCGTAGCCAGAAATGCTGCATGTAGGCAGGATGGCGCAACTCGTAGCGATGCTCACCAATCACGGCGGCACACACCAGCGGCAATAAGATCAAAAAGGCGATCAGCAAAGGCAATATCAATACCTTCGCGGTCAATTTGCTTTTCATAGATTACACTCCTCTGTATTTAGAATTATGTAATCTATCGTTCAAAGTCCTGCTTTCTTTTCGATCAGCGCGTTTCGCGCCAGTATCGTGTCAAGGCTGATGGTTGCATTTTCATCCAGCAGATGTCGCATGGTCATATCAAAGGACAGAATCAGCGTATCGTACAGGTGCGCCATTCTTGCGCACTCGTCCATTGCGGCAGGATCGGCACGCCAAAAATAGTTGCGCAATCTTACACAATCGGGAAACATGCGGCTGTCGTCGATGTAATCGGCAAGATACAGCAGCTGTTCACTAAGCGTCATGTCGGCGTGTCCCGTCGTATGCCAGCGAACTGCACTTACGACCGCCTCACTTGCAAAATCGGGATAATCGCGCCCGATCAGCGCGGCCGCCGTCTTGGCGTGAAACGTCTTGGGGGCAAGCACATCACCTGATTGTACTATTATATCAAACTCGCGGCATAATTGCAACTGCTTTTCCAAACTTTCCTCTTTGGTAAGGTCGTGAAGCAACGCCGCCGCCCGAAGCTCGGTCGTGTTCTCGGGGCAAAACAGCTCGCAAAGACGGGCCACCATTGTTTCCACCGCGCAGGTATGGGAATAGCGCTTGGGCGACATGCTTTTTTGAATACTCACGCGAAGCTCGTCCAGCATTTCTTTGGTGATATGAGCATCGTTCATCATCATTGTGCCACTCCTTGTTGCGTTTTATACAGGCCGCACTCGCGGATATATTTTTCCACGGCCGACGGCACCATATGGGAAATATCATTCCCTTGGGTGAGCGCTGCTCGCACACCCGTACCCGATACTACGATGGGATCGCCAACGATGCGACGCACCACTTTGCCGTAATTTTGCTGATATTCCGAAATTTTCGCAACGATACGGGTGTCCAGAATGGGGTCGTTCCCTTCCCGACGCATATAGACGGGATAGGACAGCTTGAAAATCTCCTCAACGCCTTGCGCACGATGCAGCGTCAACAGCTCGTCCGTGCCCATGAGCAAGAACAAGCGATGCTCGTCGGACGCAAAGGCACGAAGCGTCGTGAGCGCGTCGCAGCCCTCGCCGCGGCGGATCTCAAAATCGCTGATCAGCACGCCGTCCACGCCCTCAAAGGCAAGCTCGCACATTTTTAAGCGTTGCCACGCATTGGCATTTCCCTGCGCCGTTGCCGACGGTACGATATACAGCACGTCCAGCCACATCTGTTCCATAAAGGCCTTGGCTGCCGCCACGTGCCCGTTGTGAATGGGGGAAAAGCTGCCGCGGTAAATCCCGATTCTCATGGCAGCTCGATCTTGCGGCGCTTGGGATCGCTTGCCTGACGATACAGCACCAGCTTGTTGCCAATGACGGTTACAAGCACGGCACCGCACGCGTTCGCCAGCTCCTCTGCCACGTCGCGTACTGCCTCACCGCTGTTTTCCAGCACCTTCATTTTGATCAGCTCGCGCGCCTCGAGTGCATCGCAAACCGTTTTTACCATGGCATCACCCACGCCACCCTTGCCAATCTGCATGATGGTGTCAATGTGGGTAGCCAGCGAGCGCAAATAGGCGCGCTGCTTGGTCGTTAATTCTTTCATTGTAATCCTCACTTATTGTTATGTCGTCAGCCGCTTTGCCAGCGCCTTCGCAAATGCCTCCAGCGCCACGGCACGATGGCTGATTTGATTCTTTTGCTCAGGCGGAATCTCGCCAAAGCTCTTACCAAAGGGCGGATAGTAAAAAATGGGATCGTAACCAAAACCACCCTCCCCTGCACTTTCATGCAGCAGTTCGCCCTTGACATCGCCGTACGCGACAATAGGCTCGCTTCCATCGGGGAAAACGCAAGCGATACAGCAACGAAATTCCGCCGCGCGGTCGGTCTTACCTTCCATATTTTTAAGCACCAGCTCGAGATTGGCAAGGTCGTCGCCGTGTCCGCCCGCATAGCGCGCCGAGTAGATGCCCGGTGCCCAATCCAGCGCACGAACGCAAAGCCCCGAGTCGTCACCCACGCCGATATAACCCGACGCGGCGGCCGCTCTTGCCTTGATCAGCGCATTCTCCGCAAAGGTCGTGCCGTCCTCGACAATGTCACCCTCGATGCCCACCTCGGCGAGCGAAAGGATCTCAATATCGGGGATAAATTCGCACAGCAAGGTGCGAAGCTCAACGATCTTCTTTTTATTTTGTGATGCCAGAACAATCTTAATGCTCATAGCTCACCTCAAAGCGAAAACAGCGCGCTGACAAATTCATCCGCGTCAAACGGCTCCATGTCGTCGATTTTCTCGCCGACACCGATGAACTTAACGGGAATGTTCAACTCTTTCTTGATGGACAACACAATACCACCCTTAGCCGTACCGTCCAGCTTGGTCAAAATCAGTCCCGACAGCTCCGCGGCATGACGGAATTCCTTGGCCTGAAGCACGGCGTTCTGTCCCGTCGTAGCATCCAGCACGAGCAGATTCTCGCGCGATGCGCCGGGCAACTCTCGGTCAATAACACGATTGATCTTAGCCAGCTCGTTCATCAGATTTTTCTTGTTGTGCAGTCGGCCTGCCGTATCGACGAGCAGTACGTCCGCCTGCTTGTTTTTTGCATAATTGACCGCATCGTAAACGACAGCGGCAGGGTCGGAACCCTCGCCCTGGCGGATCATGTCAACGCCGGCACGCTCGCACCAAACACCAAGCTGATCGATCGCTGCTGCACGGAAGGTATCCGCCGCCGCGACTACGACTTTTTTACCACTCTTTTTCAGGCTATTGGCAATCTTACCGATGGAAGTCGTTTTACCTGCACCATTGACACCGATGACCAACACAACGGAAGGCGTCGTTTCCAGCTTCAGCGGCTCGCCTTCACCGATCATGCCCGTCAAAATCTCGCGCAGCGTATCCATAACCTGCTCTTTTTCCTTCAGTCGACCATCCTTGATGCGATCGCGGAGCTCGTCGATGATATCCTCGGTCGCACCCACGCCAACGTCGGCGCAGATGAGCAGCTCCTCCAGTTCCTCCAGCAGATCCTCGTCCACACGGACAAAGCTCTTCAAAATAGTCTGAACGCCGCCAAACAGGGCGTTTTTCGTTTTCAGCAAGCCCACCTTGAGCTTATCCAAAAATGCCATCCCAGTCGTCTCCTTTCTTTTTGCTGATGTTCTCCACGTCCAGCGCCAGCACCTTGGAGATACCGTGCTCGGGCATGGTTACGCCGTAAAGGCGAGTAGCGGCAGCCATGGTGCCGCGACGGTGGGTGATCATGATAAACTGCGTACCCGCCGAATAACGCTTGATGTACTGTGCCAAGCGTTCAACGTTGACCTCGTCCAGCGCCGCCTCAATCTCATCGAGGATACAGAAGGGCGTGGGGTTGGCCTGCAGAATGGCAAAGAACAACGCAACGCCGATGAAGGATTGCTCACCGCCCGAGAGCTGCATCAGATTCTTGATGATCTTACCGGGAGGTGCCGCCTTGTTCTCAATGCCGCTCTCCAGCATGTTTTCGGGATCGGTCAGCGACAGCTCTGCGCTACCGCCGCCGAACAGCTCGGCAAAGACGCGGCCAAAGTTTTCGTTGATCTGGTTGAAGCACTCAACGAACGAAACCTTCATATCCTTTTCCAACGACTCGATGATACCCGTCAGCTCCTTGCGGCTCTTTTCCAGATCCTCGATCTGGGCACTCATGGTATCGTATTTTTCTTTGACTTCCTTGTACTTTTCTACTGCGTCAAGGTCGACGTTACCCATACCGCGCAGCTTGTGACGACATTCGGTCTGAGTGGCCAAAACGGACATACGGTTCTCGGCCGTAACGGCGGGATAACCAAGCGCCAGTGCGTCAGCGCGGGTCAGCTCGTAGTCCTCCCACAGCTTGCCCGACAGCTTATCCTGTTCGGCACGAAGCTGGGCGAGTTTGGTCTCGTTCTTGGTATGAACACGGAAGATCTGTTCCTTTTCATCCATCTTCTCGCGCATCTTGCGATTGAGCTCGTTGAGCTTTTTCTCAAAGGCAAAGCCATCCTCTTCGACCAGCTTGCGGCGAGCGTTCAAACCATCCAGCTTGGCCTGTCCCTCTACGAGAACCTCGCGGTTCATTTCCATCTGCTCGGTCATCTCGCTGATCTGGCGCTGGTATTCCGCCATGCGCTCACGCAGAGTCTCCAACTGTGCGCTGAAGGCGTCAATGCGTTCCTCGGCCGAGCGAATGAGCATGTGCTCAGTTTCGCTGTCCTTTTCGTTGGCGCTGATGCGAACGTACAGCTCGGTCAATCTCTTTTCGATCTCGTCTGCGCGATCTTCCAGATCGTTTCTCTGCTCGTCCATGGACTGACGCGCCGCACGGATCTCATCAATCTGGGTACGCAACGCCGTTTCCTCTGCATGTAAAGTCGCCAGCTCCTCTTCGTAGCGAGCGTGTGCCTGGGCAATCTCCTCGTATTCGGCACGCAGCTTATCCATCAGCGTGTTATTGGCATCACGCTTTGCCAGCACCTGCTCCAGCTGTGCCGCCTCGCTGGCGCGAAGCACAGCAGTCAAGCCCTTCTGATTATCCAGCTCGTCGATGCTGATCTCAATCTCCTCGATCTGCTTTTCCAGCTTGTGCACTGTTTTTTCTTGTGCGGCAATTTCCTTTTTGAGATCGGCCAGCTCGCCTTCCATACGCTTGATCTCGCCTGCGCGGCTGAGAACACCGCCCTTTTGCTTGACCGAGCCGCCCGTAAACGAACCTCCTACGTTGATCTGCTGACCGTCCAACGTGACGACGCGGACGCGATAGCCCGTCGCCTTGGCCATGACGGTTGCATGGTCGATATTATCAAAGATCACCGTGCGTCCAAGCAACGAGGACAACACGTTTGTAAATTTCGCATCGGCATGGATGAGCTTGTCAGCCACGTCAATATAGCCCTCATAGCCGGCCGCCGTTCTCATTTCGTTGGTCTCGCTCGACGCGCGCATCGAGGTCAACGGGAAGAAGGTAGCGCGTCCGGCCTCGCCTCTCTTAAGAGCATACATAGCAGACTTGGCCGTGCTTTCGTTATCAACGACGATATTCTGCAGGTTTGCCCCCAACGCCGTTTCAATGGCCGTGATGTAGCGATCATCGACCGAGATCAGCTGGGAGAGCGGGCCGTAAATGGTTCCGCAGGGCGCACCGTGCGCATCTGTAATCTTTCCCTGCGCGTACTGGTTCATAACGTAACGAACGCTGTTGGCGTAGCCCTCGAAATGCTCTTCCATCGTACGGTAGGTATTGATGCGCTGGGTGAGCGACTCTGCACGAAGATTAGCCGCATTGAGCTGGGCATTCTGTTGTGCGAACGCCTCGCGTTGCTCATTCAGGTTTACGTGCAGCTCATCCGTCTGCCCCTCGAGCGAAGCAAGGCTCTCGTCGTAATCGGCGATGGTCGCACGCAGTGTGGTGCATTGCTGATCCAATCCTGTCGCGATCTGAAGGTAATTATCCAGTTCCGAGCGCATGGAATCGTTCTTGCCGTCGTCGTTCTCTCTTGCGTTTTCAATAACGGACAGACGAACCTTGACGTCAGTCGCGCGGGCGTCGAGCGCAAGAATGTCCTCTTGCGCAGTAGCGATATTCGCCTCGAGCACCTCAACTCGCTCGCGGATTTCCTTTTGCTCGGACAGCAAAGCCGATTGCTCCTCGGTCAGAAGTTGGGCCGCATCGCGAAGAGCAGCGATCTTTTGATGATGCTCGGTACAGCCATCAATCTCCAGCTGCATAGAGCGGTCGGTGCTCTCAATGCTTCCCTGCGCCGCCGCGATCAACTCGCGGGTGTGTCCTACTTTACTCTCCTTGACGCGGTAATCGCTGTCAAGAGCGTGGATCTCATCCGTCAGACGGCGGATCTGGGTGAGTAGCTCCTCGCTGTTCATCTTATTGCTCTGCGACTGCTCGAACAGACGGTTATTCTGCTCCTCCATCGACGCGACGGCCTCATCAGCGCGCGCCAGATCGAAGGTCGAATGGTTAAGATTTTCTTCCGCTACGTCCAACTCACGGCGCAGTCTCTCGGTATCGTACAGCCAAAGACCGACGTCCGCCTGCTTTTTGGTTTCCATGAGCTCGATCGCTTTTTTTGCGCGAGCAGACTCCTTGGCCAACGGCTCGACCTGCGCCTCAATGACACTAAAAATGTCGCGCACGCGAGTCATATTGTCCTCAGTCTGTGCCAGCTTACGCTCGGCCTCGTTCTTTTTGTGACGATATTTAGCAATACCCGACGCATCCTCAAAAATGGCGCGGCGCTCCTCGCTCTTACGCGAGACCATCTCGGCAATACGGCCCTGACCGATGATGGAATAACCGTCACGGCCGATACCCGTATTCATAAACAACTCGTAAATATCGCGCAAACGAACGGCGCGGCGGTTGATGAAATATTCACTCTCACCCGCGCGGTAATAGCGGCGGGTAACGGTTACTTCATCATAAGGGCAATCCAATCTCTGCTGAGGATCGCTGTTGTCAAAGGTGACGGATACCTCGGCATAGCCCATAGGCTTGCGGCTGTCCGCACCGCCGAAAATAACGTCCTCCATTTTCGATCCTCGCAGGCTCTTGGAAGAAATCTCACCCAGAACCCAGCGCATGGCGTCCGAAATATTGGACTTACCGCTACCGTTGGGGCCGACAATGACGGTTACGCCTGCGGCGTGACCTGCCTGACCGGGGTCAGCCGAGCCCTTGCCCGTCGGATTGACCAGCGCGCCCTCGGCATCGAAGATCAGCTTTGTCTTATCCGGAAAGGACTTAAAGCCCTGCATTTCCAATGATTTCAAATACAATGTCGTATACCTCCCTGGTATATCTATAGTTTTACTCTGACAGAAGAACTTCCGTCCTTGTCAGTTGATCGCTCTCTTTTATGTTGACGCGTAACAGACCAAACGCTTCGATCAATCGCTTTGCGTTGGCACGATGCTGACCAATGGCCTGCGACGTCTTCCCGCGCGGCACAAGGAACGTTACCTCACGCCCACGCCACGCAGTACCGCTTGCCTCCATAACCTGCGTCATACGCATATAGAACAGCGCGCTGTAGGCCATCTCGCCAAGCGCAGGATGATTAGCGCCGCCGATCGCGGCATCAGACGATAGCCCGTCCGACGCGCAAAGCCCCACGCGCAAAAGATCTACTCCGTTTTGCTCAAACACATCCAGCACGCACGCCGACCGATCGGCCGCGACTTCATTCGTCAAGGGCGTGTATTGCCCGCTACGCATCCAAGCAGCCAGTGCCGTGCCGTCAAACACGACCGTCGGGTAAACGCGGGCAGCAGTAGCTCCCAGCTTGCAGATGCGCATAGCCGTAGCCAACTCGCTCTCACGTGTTGATCCCGGCAAGCCGATCATCATCTGACCGACCAACGTATATCCTCTCGCCACGATACGCTTGCAAGCGTCCTCCGCTTGCGCGGCTGTATGCCCGCGACGACAAAGGGACAGCACGGTATCATCCATGCTTTGCAGCCCCAGTTCGATTGCCGCAACGGTATACCGCGACAGGATGTCCAGAACGTCCTCCCCTACCGCGTCGGGTCGGGTGGAAAAACGGATGCCGCTGACCTTGCCCGCATCGACGTAGCCCTGCGCTATATCCAGCAAGCGCACCATAAGGACACGGTCGATGGCCGTAAACGAGCCGCCGAAATAGGCGATCTCGGCCCGAGCGCCCTCGGGGAGCGTGGCAAGCGCGGCCCTGATCTCGCGGTCAACCTCGTCCGGAGAAAAGTCCGAGTGCCCCGAGATGGTCCGCTGGTCGCAAAACACGCAAGCATGCGGACACCCCATATGCGGGATGAAAATAGGAATATTCTTATGTAAATGCTTGCCTGACATCAAGGTCATTCCTCGGCAATGCCGAACAGCACAAGAGCGTCCTTGGCCGCCGCCTGCTCCGCGCCACGCTTGGAGCGGCCCTCGCCACGTCCGATGATGTTACCGTTCAAACGCGCTTCGACCGAAAAGGTCTTGCGGTGGTCGGGGCCCGACTCGCCAACCGTGATGTACTCGAGGAAATCACCCTCGTTTTGCTGAACGAACTGCTGCAATCTTGTCTTGCAATCGCCCTGGAAGCCGCCCGGCTTGAGATTTTCCAGCTCTTCTTTGATAAAGGGCATCAAAAACTCACTCACACGCTCTCGTCCTGCGTCAAGATACATCGAAGCAAGCAGCGCCTCAAAGGCGTCCGCTACGATAGAGCGGCATTCGCGGCCGTTGTTACGCTCCTCGCCCTTACCAAGGCGAAGATAGGAGCCAAGCGAAATTTTTTCCGCATACTTGGCGAGTGCCCGCTCGCAGACAACGTCGGCTCGCATGCGGGTCAGATCACCCTCGGGACAGTCATTGAAATGAGCGAACAGATAGTCGCTGGTGATAATGGACAGCACCGAGTCACCGAGAAATTCCAGTCGCTCGTTACAAAGCAGATGATGATTGGGCACGCCCATTTCGTTGGAAAAGGACGAGTGCGTCAGTGCACGCTCAAGTAATTCTTTGTTTTGATAATGATAGCCAATGGCGCTCTCCAACTCCTGCATGGGCAGCGGATACGAAGCCATGTGTATCACTCCTTTCATTTTAGACGGGGATAGGGCGAAGGCGTCAGATCCTCGTCATCTTCCTTTGCCGCCTTCTTCTGTGCGGCCTTTTTTTGCTCGGCGACAAGCGCCATGGTTGCAGTCACGTCGTCAATGGTCGTCGACGATGCGTAAGCGATCGCCTGGCGGATGGCGTTCTTGAACGCCTTGGCGTTGGACGAGCCATGTGCCTTAATGACGGGCTTACAAACGCCCAGAATAGGCGCACCACCGACCTCGTTGGCGTCAAAGCGCTTCTTCATGTCATGAAGAGGCTTTTTGACCAGTGCGCCTGCGATCTTGCCTTTCAGACCCGTGCCGTAAAACACATCCTTCAGCTCAGACATGAGCAACTTGCCCATACCCTCGATAGTCTTGACCAGAATGTTGCCAGTAAAGCCGTCGGTGACCAGCACGTCGCATACGTCAAACGGAAGCGCGCTTCCCTCGATATTACCGACGAAGTTGATATCCTCCATCGCAGACAGCTTGCTATATGCCTCAACCTGAAGAGGCGTTCCCTTGCAGTCCTCAGTACCGTTGTTGAGTAGGCCCACGCGAGGCTTCTCCAGACCGTACAGAGTCTTCATGTAAGCCGAGCCGAGGCGAGCAAACTGCTCGAGATTTTCCTCGGTGACCTCGACGTTTGCACCCGTGTCCATCAGAAGCACGGGATTACTCAACGGCAGAATGGTCGCAATGCCCGCACGCTGTACGTGACGGATCTTACGGACAATGAGCATCGCGCCAGTAAACAAGGCTCCCGTATTGCCCGTACTGACAAAGGCGTCGCCCTTGCCCTCGGCCAGCATACGCAGACCCGTCGACATAGACGAATCCTTCTTGGCGCGCATCACGCAGACGGGATCGTCCTCCATGGTGATGACCTGCTCGGTCGGAACGATCTCAAACGCGGACAGATCCGCGCCCTGCTCGGCCGCGATCTCACGAATAGCGGCCTCGTCGCCTACCAGCGTGTATTCCACGCCCTGCTCCTTATATTCTTCGGCAGCCGCCAGCGCGCCCAGCATGGTCTCGCGGGGTGCGTTGTCGCCGCCCATGATATCAATAATGATTCTCATATGTGGTTCTCCTTTCAAATTTCGATGGTTTGATAAGGCTCCAGCGCCGCCAGCGCACGGGCTGAATATCGCTCGTACTTGGCGATCTTACCGCCCTTGACACGTTCACCCAACGAAGGGATAATGCCGAAGTTGGCGTTCATGGGAACGAAATGCCCCTTGCCCTGCATACTGCCCTCGCTAATGTAGGCCGCCATTGCGCCCAGCATAGTCTCGCGCGGGAAGACTTGTCCCTTTTGACCGAGCGCCAAGAGCGCAGCATTGCGTCCCGCAATCAGACCCGAGCCAGCCGACTCAACATAGCCCTCCACGCCCGTCATCTGACCGGCGAAGAAGATGCCCTTCTTCCCTTTGAGAGCGTAGGTCGCGTCAAGAAGTCCGGGCGAATTGAGGTAGGTGTTGCGGTGCATAACGCCAAACCGCAAAAATTCCGCGTTTTCAAGGCCTGGAATCAAACGGAAGACTCGCTTTTGCTCGGGAAAGGTCAAATGCGTCTGGAAACCGACGAGATTATACATCGTTCCCTCCAGATTTTCGCGACGAAGCTGGACTACAGCATACGCCTCTTTTCCCACGCGAGGATCGACCAAGCCGACCGGCTTGAGCGGGCCGTAGAGCAGCGTATCATGTCCGCGGCGTGCCATGACCTCAACGGGCATACAGCCCTCGAACACAGTCAGATCCTTTTGCTCCTCACGATCAAACTCCTTGAGCTCCGCCTCCTTGGCCGAGATCAAGGCGCTGTAAAATTCTTCGTATTGTTCCTTCGACATGGGGCAGTTGATATAGTCCGCGTCACCCTTGTTGTAGCGCGAAGCGAAATACGCCACATCCATGTTGATGGTATCCGCGTCGACGATGGGCGCGGCTGCATCAAAGAAGTGCAAGCCATCACAGCCCAGCGTGTTTGCGATGTAGTCCGCCATTACATCCGAGGTCAGCGGTCCCGTTGCGATCACGGTGATCACGCCCTCCTCGACCTCGCTCATCTCGCGGTCGATGACCTCGATGAGTGGGTGATTGCGGATTTTGTCGGTAATATAATCGGAAAACGCCGTACGGTCAACCGCCAGCGCCGAACCTGCGGGCACGCGGGTGGCTCTTGCCGCCTCAATGATAAGTGAGCCACAGCGACTCATCTCCTCTTTGAGCAGTCCCACCGCGTTGGTCACACTGTCCGAACGAAGCGAATTGGAGCAGACCAACTCGGCAAAGCCGGGCGCGTGATGCGCGGGCGTGTACTTATGCGGCTTCATTTCGTACAGCTTGACCTGCACGCCCATGTTGGCCGCCTGCCACGCTGCCTCACAGCCGGCAAGCCCTGCACCGTAGATCGCGATGATCGGACGACTCGTTTCTTGTGCCGCCATCATACGTCCTCCACAGTATCGTTGGTCTGCTCAACGACTTCAGGTGCCTTACAAGAGTATCCACAGCCCTCCTTGGCGCAGACAAGCAAGCCCTTGCTCTTCTTAACGAACAGCATGCCACCGCAAGTGGGGCAGACCTCCTTGGTAGGCAGATCCCACGAGGAGAAATCACAGTCCGGATAGCCGGAGCAACCATAGAAGGTGTGGCGGCGTCCATGGCGAGTGATCAGCGGCTTGCCACACTTAGGACAATCCACACCGACCTCGCGCGTCTTTTGCTTGGTAAATTTACATGCGGGATAGCGCGAGCAAGCATAGAAGCTGCCGAAGCGGCCGGTACGCAGTACCATATCTGCACCACACTGCTCACACTTCATATCGAGAACAATCGTACCGTTTGCAGGCTTCTTGTTCGTTTCCTCAGCCGACTCAACTTCCACCTGCTCGGCAGGCTTAGGAGTTTCCAATGGCTTTGTATTTTTGCACTTAGGATAATTGGGACAAGCGATAAACTTACCGAAACGGCCGTTTTTGACGATCATGCGGCTGCCGCACTTCTCGCAGATCTCGTCCGTTTCTTCCACGGGCACCTCGAGCGTCTGAGCGCCAAGCGTCTTCTCTGCGTCGGCCAGTTCCTTTTCAAAGGGTCCCCAGAACTCGTTGAGGACCTGGTGCAAAGTGCGCTCGCCGTTTTCGATATCGTCCAGCTCGTTTTCCATGTCGGCTGTAAATCCGGTGTCGACGATGTCGGGGAAATGCTCTTTCATCATCTGAGTCGTGATTTCACCCAGCTGAGTGGGAACGAGCATTTTACCCTCGCGGTTGACATAGTTGCGAGAAATGATGGTCGTGATGACCGTCGCATAGGTAGAGGGACGACCAATGCCCTTTTCCTCCATCAGCTTGACCAACGATGCCTCATTGTAACGGGCGGGTGGCTCGGTAAAGTGCTGCTGGGGTGCGACATCAGACGAATGCAACACCATACCCTCATTCAGCGGAGGGATGCGAGCGTCGCGCTCCTCCTGCACGTCAGCGTCACGGCGATTGACGTGCTCGTCGGCCATTTCCTCATACAAGGCCATATAGCCGGGGAACGTTACGGTGTAGCCGCCTGCACGGAAGATGTGCTGACCGCAGGCCAGATCCACCTGCAGTGCCGACAGCGTTGCCGACTGCATCTGGCTGGAAACGAATCTCTCCCAGATCAGCTTATACAGCTTGTACTGATCGCTTGAGAGCGACTTGCGGATCATCTGAGGCTCCAGCTCCACTCTGGCGGGTCGGATGGCCTCGTGCGCGTCCTGCGCACCTGCACGCGTTTTATATTGACGAGGCGTTTCGGGAATATACTCTTCGCCATACTTCTGTCCGATCAAAGCGCGTGCTGCCGTCTGTGCCTCAGCAGAGATACGCTGAGAGTCAGTACGCATGTAGGTAATAATACCCTGAACGCCGCCGTTTTCGGATCCGAGATTGATACCCTCGTACAGCTCCTGTGCCACGCGCATGGTGCGCTGGGACTGGAAGCCCAATCGGCGAGATGCCTCCTGCTGAAGCGTCGAAGTGGTAAAGGGAGGCGCGGGCATCTTGGTTCTGGTCGAGGTTTTGACCGAGCGAACGACAAATTCGCCCGTTTTTGCATCGTTTGCGACCTTCATGGCTTGTGCCTCTTCGGTCAAACGAACGCGCGTCTCACCGCCGTCCACCGCGTCACCGCGATAGTGCACGATAAAGTTCTTGCCGTCCTCGGTGACAAGCGTCACCTCAACCGTCCAATATTCCTCGGGAGTAAATGCGCGGATCTCCTGCTCGCGCTCGACCAAAAGCTTGGTAACGACCGACTGTACGCGTCCCGCGCTCAAACCGCTGCGTACGTTCTTCCAAAGCAGCGGGCTGATCTTGTAGCCGACGATACGGTCGAGAATTCGGCGCGCCTGCTGTGCGTCGACCAGGTTCATATCCACGTGTCTTGGGGCCTTGATGCCCGCCTTGACAACGGTTTTGGTCAGCTCGTTGAAGGTAACGCGCAGCGTCTTTTCCACAGGGATACCCAGCGCTACCGACAGATGCCAAGCGATCGCCTCACCCTCGCGGTCAGGGTCAGTTGCGAGAAAGACCTTGTTGGCCGCTTTAGCTTCCTTGCGGATCTCACGAATGAGATCGCCCTTGCCGCGAATGTTGATATAGTGCGGATCAAAATTGTTTTCGATGTCGACGCCAAGCGAACTCTTGGGCAGGTCACGGACGTGACCGTTGCAAGCGATGACCTTATAGCCGGAGCCAAGGTGAGCCTTGACTGTGTGAACTTTGAAGGGGGACTCCAGAATTACGAGATTTGCCATGTAACTATATTCCTTTCTGTGAACACCGCCGTCGCATGCGACAAGCGGAAAAACGTCAAACTTGAATTATGCGCGGCAGTAAAGACCGCCGGGCAGGGTTTGGATCAAACCACGGATCTCAAGCAGCGAAAGCGCCGCCAAAAGCTCTCCCGTGGAATATCCAAGCGATTGCAATCGGTCAATGGCCATGGGATGATCCATTGGAATGGCCTCAAAGACCTTGCGCTCCCGCTCGCCGAGCGATTGCAATATCTCGGCAGAGTGATCGGCCTCGCACGGCACCGCCTTTGAAGAGGCTGCCTCGGGTTCCGTCGCGCGCTTGCGCGGCTCACTCTTGGGGGGCTTGGAAACGGATGTTTCCGCTTTCGCCGCAGGCACGGGCTCGCTCGTCGGCACAGCCGCCGTCAACGTTGCCGTTGCCGCGCTGACGCGCTCATGACCGCCGACGGTACGACTGTAAACGCCCATTCGAGAGAGCATTTCGCCGTCGTAGTCCGATCTCTTGCCGAGTGCGGCGCCGGAGGCGGCACTCGTTGCGTGGCGGTAAAGCAGGCTGTATTGCTTCAAAATATCATCGGCGCACAGCACCACACGAGCACCGTCGCGGATCAGGCGGTTGACGCCCGACGCGTTGGGATCGCCGATGTTGGCAGGAACGGCATACAGATCGCGCCCCTGCGACAGCGCACGGTCGGCGGTAATCAGTGCACCGCTTCCCTCTGCGCACTCGACCACCAGCGTGCCTTGGCAAAGACCGCTAATCAGTCGGTTACGAATGGGAAAATTACTCCCCTTGGGTTCAGTACCCGGCGCGAACTCGCTCATGACCAGCGCGCGCTGCTCCAGGATCTTTTTAAATCCCGCGTGCTCAGGCGGATAGGCAACGTCGATGCCGTTGCCAAAAATGGCAACTGTCTGACCGCCTGCCGCCAATGCAGCGCAAGAGGCCACGCTGTCAACACCAAGTGCCATGCCGCTGACGATAATCACACCCGCCGCAGCCAGCTCATAGGCTATTTTATACGCAATACGACGGCCGTATTCGCTCATCTTTCTTGTTCCGACCATCGCAATACACAGCCGATTCTGGAAATCGGGCAGGATACCACGATAATACAGCAACAAAGGCGGATCGGACAAGCTGCGATAGCTCAAGGGGTATCTTGCGTCATTGTAACAAAGAATGGAATAGCCACCTCGCTTGCAATAACCCGCAATGTCATACGCCTCGTCCAGATTTTTGTCACACAGCGCGCGACGCTCTCTCATACCGAGCTCCGGCATCAGCGCCACGATTTCCTCTTCGTCCGCGTTATAAATATCATACGGCGTTCCAAAGCGTTCGAGCAATACAGGATACAGCTTACTGCCTGCGCCAAAGCGACGTGACAGCCAGATCCAGAACAAAATATCATTGCTTTGCTGTTGCATACGGTTACTCCTTCCCTTTTCGTTTTGTTATCCTTTACGGCCAAACTCCCACATCAGCAGAGCCGATGCCACTGCCGCATTGAGCGATTCGGCACGGTCCGTCATAGGGATATACACGGTACGACCGCAGGCCTCGATTACCGAGGACGACAATCCGTGTCCTTCGTTGCCAATCACCGCGCAGTCACCCGTTTGGATAGCAAAGCTACCCAGCTGCTCTGCACTCTCGTCCAGCGCAGCAGCAAACACACGACGGCCGTCGGCGCGCAGACGAGCGATATATTCGGTCAGCGCATCGGTGCGATCGATGCGCTGCGAAAACAGCGTTCCCATCGAGGCGCGCACCGTTTTGGCGCTATAAATGTCCGCGCAATCGGCACTCAGAATCAATCGATCCACGCCAAGCGCCGCAGCACTGCGAACGATCGCACCAAGGTTAGAGGGATCGCGCACCGACTCGAGCAGCATGATCCGCTCTTCAAGCAAAGGCATTTTCATGTCGCTCTGCCATGCTCTGTGCCACTCGCCCTGCATTTTGGCAACGCAAATGACACCCTCGGGTGCGCTCTCCTCCGAAAGGCTGTCAAACACATGGTCAGCCACGCAAACGACGCGCGTGCCGTCAGCAAAGTTCCTGCCTGACAGCGAGCGGATGCGCGCCTCAACCGCTTCCGCGTCACTTTGGCGGAGCAAAACGGCGATCAGTTTCACGTCGCGCAACAGTGCCTCAGCTGTCAATTTGACACCGTCGAAGCGGAAATTACCGCTGCGATTTCGGTGCTTGCGATCGGTCAGCTTATGCGTTTCCACCAGCAGATTGTTCTGTCTGGACGTGATGATCTCATACGACAAGGCCATGCGTTTTACCTCCTTATGATTATAATACAAGGATTTTTTCACCTAAAAGCAGGAAGAATTGGATGAAAAAACCACTTTTTCGGCATCTGCGACAAATGCCTATCTATGACAAAAACCCGACACATTGTCGGGTTTTTATTCAAAGACTTACAGAGCTGCCTTTGCCTGCTCTGCCAGAGCTGCGAAAGCTTCCTTATCGGAAACAGCCAACTCAGCCAGCATCTTGCGGTTGAGGGTGATACCAGCCTTCTTCAGACCGTGCATCAGCGTGGAATAGTTCATACCGTTGACCTTTGCCTGAGCAGAGATACGGGTGATCCACAGGCTGCGGAAATCTCTCTTCTTCATCTTGCGGCCAGCGAATGCATAGTTGCCGCTCTTCATGACCTGTTGCTTAGCCATCTTGAAGTGCTTGGATTTTGCACCCCAGTAGCCCTTAGCAGCCTTCAAAACCTTATTTCTTCTCTTGCGCGCCATAATCGCGCCCTTAACTCTTGCCATTTTTCTACTCCTCCACTTTCTCTCGTCTTACTTGCAGATCAAGCTCTTGATGTTGTCGGCCATAGCCTCGTGAACGTATGCGCTGCCACGCAGGTGACGCAGCTTGTTACCGCTCTTGTTGCCGGTCTTGTGACGGCGGTGGCAGTGGTTCATCTTAACCTTGCCCGAACCGGTCACGCTAAATCTCTTGGCCGAAGCCTTATGTGTCTTAACCTTTCCCATTTGTATGATCTCCTTTTAAATTTGATTTCACTTTAACTCGCCTCTTGCCGCGGGAACGGCGAGAAGGCTATCAACAAGTCCGCCGAAGCGGCGACTGATGAATCTTATTTGTTTTTGACGGGCGCGAGCACCATACTGATGATACGGCCGTCCAGTACAGGGGGCTTATCGGTCACACCGACATCCGAAATCGTTTCGCAGAAGCGTGCCATGACCTCACGACCCATGGGCATGTGGCTCATCTCACGTCCGCGGAAGCGCATGACGACGCGAACCTTATTGCCCGACTCGAGGAAGCGGCGTGCATGACGTGCTTTGGTCTCGAAATCGTGGGTGTCGATACGATAGGACAGCTGAATCTCCTTGAGTTCAACCGTCTGCTGCTTTTTCTTGGCTTCCTTCTCTTTCTTTTCGCACTCGAAGCGGTATTTACCGTAGTCCATCATGCGAGCAACAGGGGGATTGGCACCGGGTGCCATCAAAACCAGATCCAAGCCGCGGTCGTATGCCATTTGAAGAGCGGCATCGGTACTCATAATGCCTACCGGCTCACCGGTGGCGTCGATCACGCGAAGCTCACTTGCTTTGATGTCTTCGTTGATCAATAACTCTTTTGCGCTAATAGCCGTGTACCTCCGACAAAAAAATAACGTCCGGGAAGCACAGGCTTTCCGAACGAACACACTGCAAAAGAATCTAAATTCTCCCACAGAAATTTTCGATATCGACCCATGCGCGTCATATACGGCAGGGTGAGAACAGCCTGTTCTACTTCCTTTTCCTTGGTATTATACCACCCGCCATGCGTTTTGTCAATAGGTTTTGCAAAAATATTTTTTCTTTTTTCCAATGGATTCAAAAAGCTTTTTCAGCATCCATTTCTATGGCGCTCACACAGTACTGTGCGCGTTCGCGGTGCGTTTTTTGATATTCATTCTTTCTCATCCGAGAAAGAATGAACCAAGAAAGCGGACTAAGGGGTCTAATACCCCTTAGAACCCCCGAGCGTGAAAAGGGTCGCGGCGCTACCGCTCTGCTCATTTTTTCG
>JAZLDE010000159.1:0-11534 GCA_045614625.1 Eubacteriales bacterium | reverse complement strand
CAAGAAGTCCTCCACGCGTTCCCCTCACACCTCCGTCAGCAGCTTTTCCACAACGTCCACCAGCGTTTGCATTTGCTCGCGCGTGCCGATGGAAATGCGGACGAAATCGCTGATACGGGGATTGCTAAAATGACGGACGAGAATGCCGTTTTGCTTAAGGGCGGCGTACAGATCCGCGCCGTGCATGGCGGGAGTGGTAGCGAACACGAAATTCGCCTTGGAGTCAAGCACGCGGAAGCCCAGCTCGCGCAAAGCCGCCGTAGTGAAGTCGCGGTTTTCCATGATCGTTTGGCAGTTCCTTCGGGTATAGTCCTCGTCGCACAAGACACCGTACCCTGCCGCTGCCGTCATGCTGTTGACGTTGTAGGGGTTGGTCGAATAGCGAATGGTGTGCAGGTCGGCGATCAGCTCGCGGTTGCCGATGCCAAAGCCCAGCCGTCCGCCGGCCAGCGAGCGAGACTTGGAAAAGGTCTGCGTGACCAGCAGGTTATCGTACTTCTTGATCAGCGGCACGGCGCTCTCGCCCCCGAAATCCACGTAGGCCTCGTCGATGACGACCACGTTGTCCTTGTTGTGGATCAGAATCTGCTCGATCTCGTCGCGAGAAAGCGCAATGCCCGTCGGGGCGTTGGGGTTGGCGATAAAGATCGTCTTGCCCACGCCAAAATATTGCTCAATATCAATAGTAAAATCGTCACAGAGGGCGACTGTCTCAAAGGGGATGCCGTTGCGAGCGGCAAATACGGGATAAAAGCCGTAGGTGATGTCAGGGAACCGTGCAGACACGTCCTCGTCGCAAAAGGCCTGAAAGGCAAAATCCAGCACCTCGTCCGAGCCGTTGGTGACGATCACCTCGTCCGCGTCAACGCCGTACATCTCCGCCAGCTTGTCGACCAAAACGCGGCAAGTCGGGTCGCTGTAGAGCTGCAAGCGCCCCGCCGCCTCGGCCGCCAGCTTTTGTGCCTTTTCCGAGGGCTCAAAGGGCGACTCGTTGGTGTTCAGCTTGGTATATTTCATGTCGCGCGGCTGCTCGCCCGGGGTGTAGGGCGAAAGGGTTGACAGCCGGGCACTTTGATAACGACTCATTGATCGTCCTCCAAGCGCACCACGGCGCTCTTGGCATGGGCGGTCAGGCCTTCCTTGGTCGCAAAATATTCCACGTCGTAGGCCACCTTCTCCAGCGCTTCGCGGGTGAAATAGGTGTACTGCGTCTTTTTGACGAAATCGTCAACCGACAAAGGGCTTGAAAAGCGAGCAGTGCCGCTGGTGGGCAGGGTATGGTTGGGGCCTGCCATGTAGTCGCCCAGCGCCTCGGGGCAGTTGCGCCCCATGAAAATCGAGCCCGCATGGCGAATGCTGTCCAAATAGTCAAACGGCGCGTCGACGCACAGCTCCAGATGCTCGGGCGCGATCTCGTTGGCGATGTCGATGGCCACCTTGAGATCCTGCGCAACGATGATCTTGCCGTTATTGTCGATGGACGCGCGGGCGATCTCGGCGCGCTCGAGCAGCGGGATCTGCCGCTCGATCTCGGCCTGTACCGCCTGTGCCAGCTCTGCCGAATCGGTGACCAGTACCGCGCTTGCCAATTTATCATGCTCGGCCTGCGAGAGCAGATCGGCCGCGACGTGACGGGGATTGCTCTTTCCGTCCGCGACGATCAAAATCTCGCTCGGGCCTGCGATCATGTCGATCGAAACGACACCGTAGACCTGACGCTTGGCCTCTGCCACAAAGGCGTTACCGGGGCCGACGATTTTATCAACTCTCGGCACGCTCTCGGTACCGTACGCCAGCGCCGCGACAGCCTGCGCACCGCCGACCTTGAAGATGCGATCGATGCCGGCCACGTGTGCCGCCGCCAAAATGACGGGATTGACCTTGCCCTCACGGTTGGGGGGCGTGACCATGACAACCTCGCGCACGCCTGCGATCTTGGCGGGAATGGCGTCCATCAGCACCGTTGAGGGATAAGCCGCCGTGCCGCCGGGAACGTAGAGCCCTGCGCGATCGACGGGGATGACCTTTTGCCCCATGACGATGCCGCTGCCGCCGCAGCTATCGTCATTGACGATAAAACTGTTTCTCACTTGCTTTTCGTGAAACTTGCGGATGTTGGCAGCCGCGCGCGTGAGAATGCCGATAAACTTGGGATCGACGGCGGAGAGCGCCTCCTCCATCTCCTCGGGCGTGACGAGCAGACTGTTCATGTCCGCACCGTCGAATTTTTTACAGTAAGCGAGCAGGGCGGCATCGCCTTCCCTTCTTACCGTTTCGATAATATCACTGACGATGCCCGTCACGTCGATTTTGGGCTCGACGCGGGCGAAGATCTCGTCGTTTTTTACTTGTCCGTAAGTCAGAATAGAAATCATGATTGCACCTCCGTGCGGTTGTTGATCTGCTGTTGCAGGCTGTCACTCAAACGACGAATGTCTCCCTGCTTGAATTTAAAATTGGCTTTGTTGGCGATCAGTCGGGCGCTGATGGGAAGGATCTCCTCAACCACGCACAAATCGTTTTCCACCAGCGTCTTGCCCGTTTCCACGATGTCGACGATGACGTCGGACAAGCCGAGGATGGGCGCGATTTCAATCGAGCCGTTGAGGTGGATAATGTCGATATCCCGTCCGATCGACGCGTAATATCGCTTAGCGATCGTTTCAAATTTAGTTGCAACCTTCAAAGGGCGGCGGGAATCGTCGCAAAAGCCCTTGGGCGCAGCGACAGCCATGCGACACTTGCCCAGCTCCATATCGAGCAGCTCGTAAACGTCGGGGGCGTATTCGAGCAAAATGTCCTTGCCCGCCACGCCAATATCGGCAGCGCCCCGCGCGACGTAGATCGCCACGTCGGAGGGCTTAACCCAGAAGTATCGCACGCCGGCCTCGGCGTTCTCGAAAATCAGCTTGCGGCTGTTCTCTCGGATGGAGGGGCACGCAAAGCCGGCCTTTTCAAACATATCGTAAACCTTCTCGCCAAGGCGACCCTTGGGAAGGGCAATATTCAGCATCTCACTCATCGCTCTTGCCTCCTCTCATGTCGATCACCTCTTTGTAGTGCCAGTTGTCCGGAATGTCACGGGTAGCCACGGCACGCTCTTCACGAGCGGTGCATTTCGCCATCCACTCGCTCAATTCTTTTGGGGAGGTCTTGTCGTCATACAACAGCACGACATCATAAAACTCGCCGGGGGCGGTTGTATAGTAGCCGGCCAGGCGGTCAAGATAGACGGCAAAGCCAATGGCATCCGAGGTTCGATCCATCTTACGCATGAGGCGATCGTAGCGGCCGCCCGACAGCACGCCGTCGGGAATCCCCTTGATGTAGCCACGGAAGACGATGCCGTTGTAGTAGGTGATATCGTTGAGCAGAGAAAAGTCAATTCTCACACTCTCCCGAACATCCTCCGGCAGAGCATCAATCGTGCGCGTCAGCTCCTCGATCGGTTCGCACAAGGTCTCGTTCTCCGCTGCCAAACAGGACAGAACAGGCAGAACCTCAGCGGGGGTGCCGTAGGTGGTCACGAGTTTTTGAAGCGTGCTTGCGCGTGCCTCGCTCACCCCCGCCTCGCGGCAAATGCGTGCCATATCGTGCACGTTTTTCTCGCCGATGCAAGAAAGCAGCTCGCTCTTGACCTTCTCGTTGACCGAAAGGCTATCGAGCAGGCAGGAAACGACGTCCAAGTGGGAAATTTCCAACAAGTAGTCGGGCGGCGACTGGAAAAACGAGATGTGTCGCCCTGCGCTCTTCAGGCTTTTTGCAGCCAACGTCAGCACCTCACTGACCAAATACGTGTCCAGTTCCCCGATACACTCAAGACCGATCTGGGTGATCTCGCGGAAGTCGCGGCTGCCGGGAGCGGTGCGGTAGACGTTTTCATTATAATATATACGACTGACCTTGCCGGGAACGTCGCGTCCGCTCTTGACGATAGAAAGCGTCACGTCGGGCTTGAGGGCAAGCAGGCGCCCCAAGTGGTCGGTGAAGGTTATGACGTTGTCCGACACCAGAAAATTCTTGTTACGGACGTACAGCTCATACTCTTCGAATTTGCTCATTTTATATTGGGAGTAGCCGTATCTGCTGTACAGCGTGCGAAGCTTATAGGAAACGAGCTCCTCCCTTGACATTACGTAAGTATTCATAGCAGTTCTCCTTATTGCCCGTCCGTCTTCTTATCCAGCACAGCACGATAGCCCTCGCCATAAGTCAAGCATTTATTGACGCGGCAGATGGTAGCGGTGCTGGCACCCGTAGCGGCGCAGATTTCCTGATAGTTTTTGCCCTCGGCGAGCATCTCGGCGACACGCAGGCGCAAGGACAGATCCTGCAGCTCCTTGATGGTGCAGATATCGTCAAAAAACGCACGGCACTCGTCGATGTTTTCGAGAGACAGAATGGCCTCGAACAGAGCGTCGTGGGCCCCGGTATTGGCAAGCTTTTTGTTCATTGTCAGATCTCCCTTGTAATTGAAAGAATACTTTAACATTTTACCACGGTAAAGTGATAAAGTCAAGGGGTTAGGGGAAAGTTTTTTGGGGATAAGTTTATTTTTTACAACTTCGTAGCCGGACGCTCACACTGTGCCTGCGGCACGCGCTCGCGGTTGGGTGCTTGTATGCCACTTCTTGCTACGCGGCAAGAAGTGGCGGAAGAAACGCGCCCGGACGTTCCCTCCGGGTCCTCCCTCACCGTCCGCCGTTCTGACGAAGAACGGCGGAAAGGCAAAGTTTCGCAAGCTTCCTCCATCTTGGGCGCATAAGCACACGCCAAAGATGGGTTGGCATGGCAAAAGCTTTTGCTATCCCGTTCTGCTTCAACTTTCATCGATCACAGGGAGAGAGGAAAAAGCTGACGTCCTTTACAAAAGCAGAGTCCGAGCGACTCCCGTGTCGGTGTTTTTCTTGAAAACACCGACGCAAACGCTGAAGTTGCAACCTTTTGCGCCACAATCAGAAAAATCTTTGATTTTTCGTGGCGCACTGCGGGAATCCAAAGGGCATTAGGCCCTTTGGTTCCCTTTCTTTCGCCATTTCTTTGTGGAATGACAAAGAAATGGCATTTGCGGCATACCGAGCGCGCGAAGCCATATTTCGCAAGCGAAATAGCAAGTTTTGTTCGCCCGCTAAACACGGGCGTCATGCAAGCATGAACACAAAACTAGCTGTGCGAGGCCGTAGGAGAAGATGTTAATATTTCAGTTCCCCTCTCCCAAAATCCTCTGTGCATTACGGAAAAAGATCTGCTCTTTCTCATCATCGGTCAACGGCAAAGACTCCAGATTTTTCACCTCACTCGCCGCATCCCAAATGGGAAAGTCCGTGCCAAAAAGCACCCTCTCCACACCAAACGCGCGGACGTACGCCACGACCTTTTCAGGTGACATAAACATCATACAGCTGGAAATATCCAAATAGCAATTCGTATCCTTCAGACATTCCAGCGCCTCGTCCCATTTCGACCAGCCGCCCAAATGCGCCGCAATGACGGTCAGACCGGGAAAACGGTCGATGACATGCCGCAAATGGCGCGGATGGGAAAAATCTCTCTTCTCGTCGCCACAATGAACGAACAGCGGCATGCCCTCGTTTTGCAACCACTCGTACAGAGGAAACAATCTCTCGTCGTCCGTGTTGATGGCCTGCATATCGGGATGCAGCTTGACGCCGATCAGCCCCGATGCGCGGATAAATTCAAGCTCGCCCGGCATATCCTCCATGTCGTGATGGACGGTGCCAAAGCCGTAAAACTCGGGGTGGAGCGCCAGCTGCTCAACGATAAATTCGTTGACGCGGCGCACGCCGTTGGGATGCACCGCCACGGGAAGCAGCACGTAGTGGGTCACGCCCGCCGCCTGCCCCTTTTGCAACAGCATGTCGACCGTGCCTGTCTGATCGGTATCAAGACCGTAAAAATCGCAGGTAGCGCGGGTGGCCTTGTACGCCAGGCGGTCGGGGTAAACGTGGGTGTGGAAATCAATGATCTTCATGGGGTTCACTCTTTTCTGTAGACTCTATATAAAAACGAAGCCCCGCCGAGCGCGGCGGGGCGAAAACAGCTTATTCGGTCACCGCGATGCACTCGATCTCAATTTTCGCTCCCTTGGGGATACCTGCCACCTGCACGCAGCTGCGGGCGGGGTAAGGCGCGGCGAAAAAGCTCTCGTAGATGCGGTTGACCACGGGAAAATCGTTCAGGTCGGCAAGGAAGACGACCGTTTTGATGACGTTGTTCATGGAGAGGTCGGCGGCGGCAAGGACGTTCTTGAGATTGGTCAGCGCCTGCGTTGCCTGCTCCTCGATGGTATCAGGCATCGTTCCCGTAGCGGGATTGACGGGGATCTGGCCCGAGATGAAGGTGAGATTGCCGGCAGTCAGGCCTTGGGAATAGGGGCCGATGGCGGCGGGGGCATTGGGGGTGGAGATTTGTTTCATGGTTTTATTCCTTTCGGGAAGATGTTTTGTTTCGCTGGATTTTTTACTACTACTTCTACGGACGCTCACACTGTGAGAGGAGAAAGCTTAAATTTTTTTACAACTTCGCTGACGGACGCGCGTACAGCTCCGCGCCGCGCTGTGTCGGCTTTCGTTGTCACTTCTTGGCGCGTCCCAAGAAGTGACCAAGAAGGACGCCAAGACGTTCCCTCTTGGATCTCCCCTGTCTGTGCCGCTCTTCAAAGAGTAGCAGGAGAAAGACATATATTCTGTTACTGCATCGCTCGCCGCATAGCCACCACGAGCGGCAGATATGGAAAGCGAAAAGTCTTGCGGGGTGCCAAGGGGTATTAGACCCCTTGGTTCGTTTCTTGGCTACTTCTTGGGGAAGGCCAAGAAGTAGCATAAAATGCTTTCACCGAGCGCGCGAAGTCATATTTCGCAAGCGAAATAGCAAGTTTTGTTCGCCCGCTAAACACGGGCGTCATGCAAGCATGAACACAAAACTAGCTGGGCGAGGCTGTAGGAGAAGACGTAGGAAATTTTGTTTTTCCTGTTATTATACAGGGTTAGAAGAAGCTGCAAGGGCGAGCCCTTCCCTTTTCCTTCCATTGAAGTTTTTTGAGGGGGTCAGGGGAACTTTTTTGTGAACCGCTTGCGGTTCGGTTCCCCTCGTACTCCCCGTACTTACGACACGAGATGAAATCCTGCGGCAATGAGAGATTGACGGATCTCTTCGATCTGGGCGAAGTCGCGGGTTTCCATACCGATCTTGAGGTAGCAGCTGGCGATAGGCATATTGGCATCAGAGCGTTCGTGGTGAACGCTGACGACGTTACCGCCGCAACGCGAGATGATTCGGCTGACGCCCTCAAGCTGACCGGGCTTATCCTCCAGCGCGATCTGGAGCGTCGAGTTTCGTCCGCTCTTGACCAAACCGCGGGTGATCACGCGGGAGAGAATATTAACGTCGATATTACCGCCTGAAACAAGGCAAACGACGCGTTTGCCGTGGATGGGCAGCTTGCCGAACATAGCAGCGGCCACGCTCACCGCCCCCGCGCCCTCGGCGATCAGCTTTTGCTTTTCGATCAGCGCAAGAATGGCCGTCGCGATCTCGTCCTCGGTGACGGTCACGATCTCGTCAACGTACTGCTCGATCAGCGAGAAGGTCAAGTCTCCCGGATGGCGCACCGCGATACCGTCGGCAAACGTCGCCACGCGATCCAGCGTGATGGGCTTGCCCTCCAGATGGCTCTTGAGCATACCTGCCGCGTTCTCGGCCTGCACACCGTACACCTTGACGCCGGGACGCAGCTGCTTGATGGCGTAAGCCACGCCCGAGATGAGTCCGCCGCCGCCAATGGGAACGACCACGGCGTCGACGTTATCTAACTGCTCCAGAATTTCAAGGCCTATGGTGCCCTGCCCCGCGATGACCTCCTCATCGTCAAACGGATGGATGAAGGTCGCGTGGGTCTCTTTTTCCAGCTCGCAAGCGTGGGCGTAGGCATCGTCGTAGGCACCGGGAACCAGACACACCTCCGCACCCAGCGCGCGGGTGGCCTCAACTTTAGAAATAGGCGCGCCGTCGGGCATGCAGATCACGCTCTTGATGCCCATGCGAGAGGACGCAAGTGCCACGCCCTGGGCGTGGTTGCCCGCGCTGCAAGCGATGATGCCTGCGGCCTTTTGTTCCTCGGTCAACTGACTGATCTTATAGTAGGCGCCGCGCAGCTTGAAGCTGCCCGTTACCTGCAGATTTTCGGTTTTTAAGTAAATTTCATTATCGCCGGACAGCTTTTGCGCATAGATAAGGTCGGTTTTACGGGCAACGGCCTTCAGAACGAAGGCGGCCTGATAAATTTTATCCAACGTAAGCATGACTACTTCTCCTTTGTTTTTATATCGTCGATAAACTGACGTGCGACGCGGCCGGAGACGCCGCCGTGGCGGAGCTCAAACCGATTGGCCTCACGGCAAAGCGTTTCGTCGTCGATGTCCAGCCCCTCGCGCTCGGCCAGAGTGCGGACAATGGTCAGATATTCATTGTGCGTTGGGTCAGAATAGTTGATCGACAGACCGAATCTCTCGGCCAACGACAGCTTTTCCTCCATGGTGTCCGAGCGGTGGATATCACCGTCGTGCTCCATATCGTTCCGATCGTTCCAGGTCTCGCGGATGAGATGGCGGCGATTGGAGGTCGCGTAAATGAGAATATTTTCGGGGCGTGTTTCAACACCGCCCTCGATAACGGCCTTGAGATATTTGTATTCGATCTCATGCTCCTCGAAGGACAGGTCGTCAATATATATAATGAAACGATAATTGCGTTTCTTGATGGCAGAAATAACAGAGGACAAAAGGCCAAACTGGTGCTTGTAGATCTCGATCATGCGCAGGCCGTCCTCAAAATACTCGTTAAGCACCGCCTTGACGCTGGAGGATTTGCCCGTTCCGCTGTCACCGTACAACAGCACGTTGTTGGCGCGCTTGCCTTCGACGAACGCCTTGGTGTTCTGCTTGAGCTGTCCTTTTTGATGCTCGTAGCCGACAAGATCCGAAAGAAGGATCTTATCCGCATTCTGTACGGGCAGAAATTCAACACCCTCTTCACCCTCGGCGATGCGGAAGGCGCGGTTCATACCGAACATACCCACGCCGCGGTTGCGGTAGTAGGTGGTCAGGTGGTCGAACATTTCATCGGCGCTCTCGGCGCTCGCCAGACGGTCGCGGAGCATACGGATATGCAGGCTGACGTCGGCATTGTACAGGCAGTCGCGCTTGGGGATGGCGACGTAGTCGGTCAGGATAGAAAAAACGTTAGTGCCCAGCTTTTGTTCCCATGCGGAGAAATCGTAGTGGAACAGCCTGTGGAAAATCGCCAGATCCTGCTTGGCCAGCAGATTGATGCTACCGTTCTCGGACGCACCGACGCGCTCGCAGGTGAGCGAAAAGCTGTTTTCGTTCATGACGAGGTGGTAGGTGAGATAGCACTGCCAGAGATTTACGTCAAAGCCGTAGGCGGTGGAGAGGTCGAGGATATTTTTAGCGATAGCGTTGATCGCGCGGCGTTTTTCCTCAATGCCCATTTGGCCATCGGTTTTGACGGAAAGAGCCTCGGCAAGGCGTTCGAGGATGGAGTCTTTGTTTGGCGTGGTGTATAGAAGGAGGTTATTGATTAGATGGTACATAGTGCCTCCGAGGGGGGGAGATTTGGGTTTAGCTAAATTTTAAGCAACTTCGCAACCGGACGATCATACTGCGAGCCTTCGGCTCGCGCTGATCTGTGTCGGTGTTTATTGTACTTTCTTTGTCACTGAACAAAGAAAGTACGAAAGAAAATCAGCTCGGACGTTCCCTCCGAGACCTCCCTCTACGTGCCGCTCTTCAACGAGGGCTGGGGAGAAAGACATAAAGTTATTACGTGTATCGCTCGCCGCAAAGTCAACACGAGCGGCAGGCGTGAAAAGCAAAAGCTTTTGCTGAAATAGGGCGCGGAAAACGAGAGCAAAAAGTTTTTGCAAAAGCTATTTGCGTGCCACTCCCGTGTTTGCAAGTTTCTTTAACTTGCAAACGCAAAATCTGAAGATGTTTGCTTTCGCGAAAAAATGAGTGGAGCGACAGCGGAACGGTTTTCGCGCTGCGGGGTTCTAAGGGGTATTCGACCCCTTAGTGCTCTTTCTTGGTTCGTTCTTTCTCGCATGAGAAAGAACGAACATCAATACAGCACACCGAACGCGCGCGATGAAATCGCGCAGGGTGAGGCAATAGGAGAAGATGTGACAAATTCAGCTAATCTTTAACTCCTCACGAAAGAACCGCGCCCTTATCGGCAGACGAAACCAGCTTCGCGTAGCGGGCGAGGTAGCCGGTCTTGACGCGGGGCTCGGGGCAGGTCCAGGCGGCGCGGCGCTGTGCCAGCACGTCGTCCGAGACCTTGAGGGTCACCGAGCAAGCGGGAATATCGATGGCGATGATGTCGCCGTCCCGGACCAGGGCAATGTTGCCGCCGGCGGCAGCCTCGGGGCTGACGTGACCGATGGCCGCACCGCGTGTTGCGCCCGAGAAGCGTCCGTCGGTGATCAGCGCCACGCTCTCACCCAAGCCCATGCCGCAAATAGCCGAGGTAGGATTGAGCATCTCGCGCATGCCGGGGCCTCCCTTGGGGCCCTCGTAGCGAATGACGACGACGTCGCCCGCAACGATCTTGCCGCGGTAGATAGCCTCGATGGCCTCCTCCTCAGAGTCAAACACGCGGGCGGGACCCTCGTGCTTCATCATCTCGGGAGCGACGGCCGACTGCTTGACAACACAGCCGTCCTGGGCCAGATTACCCTTGAGCACGGCAATGCCGCCGCTCTGGGAATAGGGATTTTCAATGGGGCGGATGATCGAGGGATCGCGGTTGATCACACCCTCAAGATTCTCGCCCATGGTCTTGCCCGTGACGGTCATGACCGACAGATCGAGCAACTTCTTTTTCGTCAGCTCCTTCATGACGGCGTAGACGCCGCCGGCGCGATCGAGATCCTCCATGAAGGTGTCACCCGCAGGCGCCAGATGGCACAGATTGGGTGTGCGCGCACTGATGGCGTTGGAGTAGTCCAGATCGATCTCGTAGCCTGCCTCGTGCGCAATGGCAGGCAGGTGGAGCATGGTGTTGGTCGAGCAGCCCAGCGCCATATCGACCGTCTCGGCGTTTTCAAACGCGGCGTGGGTCATGATGTCGCGGGGGCGAATGTTCTTTTCGATCAGCTCCATGATTTTCATGCCGGCGTGCTTGGCCAGACGGATGCGAGCGGACAGGGGCGCGGGGACGGTGCCGTTGCCGGGCAGCGCCATACCGATGGCCTCGGTCAGGCAGTTCATGGAGTTGGCGGTATACATACCCGAGCAAGAGCCGCAGGAGGGGCAAGCGTTGTTCTCATACTCCTCTACACCACACTCGTCCATCTTGCCTGCATGGTAAGCGCCGACCGCCTCAAACATATGAGACAGGCAGGTGCGGCGGGCGTCGTTCAAATGCCCTGCCAGCGTGGGGCCGCCCGAGCACAAGGTGGTGGGAGTATTCAGACGCGGCGCGGGCATAAGAAG
>JAZLDE010000158.1:0-1700 GCA_045614625.1 Eubacteriales bacterium | reverse complement strand
AGCAAAAACGATTCACAAATTGTGATCAGTAAAAGGACCTTGATGATAGGATTGGCGGTTATATTACTGTTGTTCGCAGGAATCATAACGCTGGCAATCGGCTGGAATACGTGGTTCGGGGATGACACACCCGGTGTTCCGTCAAATCCAAACGGTAATTTGGATATTGATCCGGGCGCGAATGATTGGAACGGACCGCAGCTACCCGATCAGAGTGGGGACGGTGCGCCTGCCGTGGGCATCAAGATCCCCGGCTATCCCTCCATTACCTTGCCGAAGGATAAAGAAATCGTCAATGTAGCGCTCGTAAACCCCGAAGGAAACCCCTGTTACTTTACCTTTGAGCTTGTGCTGAAGGACACGGGCGAGAGCCTTTACAAGTCAAAGCTCGTTCCTCCCGGTAAAGCGATTACCGAGATTACAATGGCAAGAGCACTTGAAGCCGGTGAGTATAACGCAATTATTAAAATCACCACAACTTCTGTTGCAGACGGCTCGGCTATGAATGGTGCTAACGTAGAAACTGTACTGATTGTGAAATAAGGTGAAACTATGAAAGATAAAAATTTAAGTAAAAGCGGACAGCAGATCACGCGTTCTACGACCTGTCCTTGCTTTTCGGGAAGAAAAAGTCTTTTGGCGATAGAGCCGATCTGTTGGTTCTGCAATTTTGCAGGATTTGATCTTAAGGACGATAAGCTTCCCGAACGGGGTGTATGCTGTTACCCCGAAGAACAAGAAAGAAAGGAGACTGAAAAATGAGAATGCAAAGAAAAAAGCCAAAGCTGGTACGCTCATTGCTTTCAAGCGTGTTGCTTCTTGCTATGCTCGCTCAACCCGCAGTACCTGTTTTTGCATACGCAATCGATTCTTATAAAAGCAGTGGTGAGACTTCCGTAACGTACGGTGACGTCAACAGCGATGGGACGGTTAATTCAACTGACGTGGATCTTCTGGCAAGATACCTTGCCGCTGACACATCGGTAACCATCGATCACGTTGCCGCCGACGTTGACAAAAATGGCGGCATCGATCTTAACGATCTGTTATTTTTGGTCAAATACGTAAAGGGAGACACGAACGTTTCTCTTGGAGAGACCGTTACGGTTACCTTTGACACCAAGGGCGGAAATGCCATTGATCCTATCACGGTAGTGGTCGGAAGCACGATCACGACTCCCAAGGCAGAAAAGGACAACGCCATATTCCTCGGCTGGTTTACCGACGAGGCTTTCACCACACCTTTTTACAGCTCTGATCCGATTACCGAGAGCATTACGGTCTATGCGAAGTATGCGGATGTAAACGGCGAGCCTGAATATACGCCATCCGCCTTTGCTCTGATGGATCAGTCAAAAAATCTTATTTTCACCATTGAGCGCATCAGCGGAGAGTTGGCACCCGTGAACGCTGTGACTCTGGTCAGTGCAGACGGCTCGGTGGCACCGAAGCTTGTCTTTACCGAGGTGGGAGAGGGCAAGTGGAACGTTTCGGCTGACGGCGGATATACGGAGGGTGCGTCCTACATCCTCACTCTTGCGGAGGGCTATAATTTCGCAGACAAAGACGCAAGTATCCGTGAGGCATCCTTCTTTATTAAAAAGGAAGAAATTGCTAACTTCACAACAAACGAGGATATCATCTATATTCGTGATACCGCCTCGATGACCTATACGCTTTCGGATGGAACGACTTGTGAG
>JAZLDE010000157.1:0-1942 GCA_045614625.1 Eubacteriales bacterium | reverse complement strand
AGAGCCCCAGGCCAGTAATGAAAGAATCAATTCCAAAAGGGGCAGTATGACCGCTATAACACCAGTGTTTTGTTTTTGATCTGCTAAAATCTCTTGCTGTATTTGCGCTTGAGAAATATATTCGCGGTTGTCTTGTGTCATGGAGATGCCCTCCTCATCTTGATTTGTCTGACTCCATTTTATCATCGCGCGACCGCATTGTCAATGGCTGTGAATGTTTTTTGTACGGTTGCACAATTTTCGTCGTCTGTAATTGTGAAAAACGACACGAGGGATGCCGCTTCGCGGCATGGGGCAAAAAAAGAACAGCAAAGCCCTTAGTTGCGAGGGCTCGATAGGTTTGCCGCTGACGCATCAAACCACGAGATTGCTTTTGCGGCTTGCGCCGAAAAAGCAATCTCTGACCCGCCCGCGCTTCGCGCGGATCGGGTTCGTATGCCCCGTAATCTGCGAAAGAAAACAAAAAACACATGGCCGAAGCCATGTGCTTTTGTTTTCTGGAGCGGATTACGGGGCTCGAACCCGCCACCTTCGCCTTGGCAAGGCGACGCTCTACCAAATGAGCTAAATCCGCAGATTGGTGGTGCCTCCGGTCGGAATCGAACCAACGACACGGGGATTTTCAGTCCCCTGCTCTACCAACTGAGCTACAGAGGCGTATGCAATTAAAAAATGGCGACCCGGATGGGGCTCGAACCCACGACCTCTAGCGTGACAGGCTAGCGCTCTAACCAACTAAGCTACCAGGCCAACCATGGTGGAAACAATAGGGCTCGAACCTATGACCCTCTGCTTGTAAGGCAGATGCTCTCCCAACTGAGCTATGCTTCCAAATATTGTGCCGTCCCAAACACGGCTTGCCTATTATATCACAACATTTTCGACTTGTCAACCCCTTTTTTGAAATTTTTTTCATTTTTTTCAAAATGTTTTTTCCAGCGCTGAAAATACAGGAAATTGTGCCTTTTTGCTTGACACGGACACCTTTTGGCTATATAATAAAGATGAAATATTAAAGCATTATATTTCATACCCTGCAGGGATCGCCCTGCGAAAAGAAAGGAGCTTTTGACATGAAGGTAACCAAGGATTCGATTATCGGCGACGTTCTTGACGCCGCTCCCGATACCGCCGTCTTCTTCTTTGAGATCGGTATGCACTGCCTGGGCTGCCCCGCCTCCCGCGGTGAGTCCATTGCAGACGCTTGCCTCGTTCACGGCACCGATGCCGACGAGCTGATCGCAAAGATCAATGCATTTCTGGAAAAGAAAAACTGACGGTCTGAGAACCTGACGTTCACGGGGAGGGTCGCTCATAACGACCTTCCCCGTTTGCGTATCAAAAAGCAAAGGAACAAATGTATGACAGTTCACTGTATTCATATACCCATCCCGGCTCCTGCCCTCCCCGCGCCCGAGCCCACTGCGCCGGACGCCCGTCTTGGCGCGGCTTTTGAGTTCATTCGCGGCGGAACGATGGCCGACGTGGGAACCGACCACGCCTATCTTCCCATCGCGCTGCTCCGACGGGAGCTCGTTGATTTTGCGGTAGCGACCGACATTCACCGCGGACCTGCCGAGGTGGCCGCAGTCCATCTGGCAGCCAACGGCATCGGAGAGGATCGCGCAGCAGTCTTGTTGACCGACGGACTGCACGGAGCCGAAGACTATCATCCCACCGATATCTGCATTTTCGGCATGGGCGGCGAGATGATCGCGCACATCATTGACGAGGCGCCCTGGGTCAGGGATCCGTCCGTTCGCTTGATCCTGCAGCCCATGACCAAGCAGGACGTTTTGCGCCAGTATCTCGATCAAAACGGCTTTTGCGTGATCGCCGAGCGCTTGGTCAAGACCGATCGCATCTATCAGCTTTTGTGCGTCGAGTACGATGGCATCGTCCGCTCGCACACACCGCTTGAGCGGATGATCGGAAAAGAAAA
>JAZLDE010000156.1:0-2881 GCA_045614625.1 Eubacteriales bacterium | reverse complement strand
GACGCCATTCACAAAATCATCCGCGGCATTTCCCGCCGCGCCGCCATCACCTACGACTATCCGGACGGACACGTCGAGTATGATGAGATTGAAGATCCCCTTCCCTTTGACCTCTCCGCCCCCGTTGTCGAGATCGACGATCGCGACTACGCCATCTGGTACCGCGACATGGCCGAGGAACTGGACAAGTACGAGGGCAAAACCATGAAGCTGACGGGACTTGTCGCTCGCGACAAATCTCTCGGCAAGGATTCTCTGGTGCTCGGCCGCCACGTCATGACCTGCTGTGCCGATGACATCGCCTTCCACGGTTTGGTCTGCAAATTCCCCGAGAACGTCGACTTCAAGACGCGCGACTGGCTGACCGTCACCGCAACCTTCAAGATCGAAAACCACAAGCTGTATAACCGCCTTGGTCCCGTATTGTACGTCAAGTCTTGGCAGGAGGGTGAGAAGCCCGACCCCGAGATTGCAACCTTCTATTGATCTTTTTTCGGGAGGACAAAGGCCCTCCCCTACGATTGCTTACACAAAGGAGTCCACACCATGAAATTCGAACAGATCCCCCTGTCAAACTGCCCCCGTCCGGGCTATCCTCGCCCTGATTTCCGCCGTCCGCTCTGGCAAAACCTCAACGGCGAGTGGGAATTTGAAGAAGATCCTGCCCGCTCGGGCAACGATCGCGGGCTTTTCAAGGCCGACAAGCTGAAGGACAAAATCATCGTTCCCTTCTGCCGCGAGAGTGTATTGTCGGGACTTGCTCACCTTGATTTTTGCGATCAGGTCTGGTATCGCAAGGAAGTCACCGTCCCCGCCGATTGGCGAGAGAACGGACGCCGTATTCTTTTCCACATCGGTGCCTGCGACTACCGCACCCAGGTATGGGTCAACGGCACGTCGGTCGGCACACACATCGGCGGCATGAACGCCTTTTGGTTTGATATCACCGATGCCCTCATCGAAGGAGAAAAGCAGGTCGTGACCATCAGCGCCATCGACAACGTTCGCAGCGGCGCCCAGTGCGCAGGCAAGCAGTCCACCCGCTACGAGTCCTACTCCTGTGTCTACACCCGCACGACGGGTATCTGGCAGACGGTCTGGATGGAAAGCGTCCCCGCTTCTTACATCCGCTCCACCCGCTACTTCCCCTCCCTGTCTGAACATAAAGTGACCATCGAGGCCCGCATTGTTGGCGGCAACGAAAAGATTCTGCGCGCCGAGGCCTTCTATGAGGGACGCCCTGTCGGTGCGCGTGCCACCCTCGTCAAGGGCAATTATGCCCGTCTTGAGATTGAGCTCGATGAGGTGCACGCCTGGGAGATCGGCAACGGTCGCTTGTATGATCTCACTCTGACCTTGGGTGAGGACGACGAAGAGGACGTGGTTGAGAGCTACTTTGGTCTGCGTGACCTCTCCTGGAACGCCGAGGGTACGCTTTACATCAATGGCAAGCCCGTATTCCAGCGCCTCATTCTTGACCAGGGCTTTTATCCCGACGGCATTTGGACCGCTCCCACCGACGAAGAGCTCCAGGCCGACATCGACCGCTCTATGGCCATGGGCTTCCATGGCGCACGCCTCCACCAAAAGGTATTCGAGCCTCGCTTCCTGTACGAATGCGACAAGGCCGGCTACATTGTTTGGGGTGAGCACGGCAACTGGGGCATGAACATCGGTGCCCAGGTCGCCTATCAGGCCATGCTGCCCGACTGGGTGGAGATCCTCGAGCGCGACTTCAACCACCCTGCCATCATCGGCTGGTGTCCCCTGAATGAAACGGCCAACAATCAGATCCCCGAGTTTGTCCGTCTGTTGGCGGCAACCACTCGTGCCATCGACCCCACCCGTCCCTTCATCGACGCGTCGGGCTGGAAGCATCTGGTCGGCGTGACCGACATCATGGACTCTCACTTCTACGACCAAGATCCTGCGGCTCTCGCCGCTCGTCTTGAACCGCTGAAGCGTGGCGAGGACATCGACCTGTATCCTTGGGCCAACAGCGAAAAGGGTAAGCCCGTCTTCATCAGCGAATACGGTGGCATCCGCTGGGCACAGAGTGATTTCGGCTGGGGCTACGGCAACGCGCCTGCGGATGAAAAGGAATTTCTTGACCGCTTCCGCGCGCTGACCGAAACGCTCCTGTTCCACCCCAACATCAGCGGTCTGTGCTACACCCAGCTGACCGACGTCGAGCAGGAGGTCAACGGCCTGTATACCTACGACAGAAAAGCAAAATTCGACCCTGCCCTCATCCGTGTCGTGCTGGAGCAGAAAGCGGCAATTGAGGAGTAATAAAAAAAGAGAGCCGAAGGGCAAGTTCTCATAAGGAAGTTTGATATTGTTTTGTAGGGGCGTTCATCGAACGCCCGCGGGCGACCGCCGAGCTTGCTCGGATATGGTCGCCCCTACGGATAAACAAATTTGATCCGCAGAAAACAAATAATAAACCCCGACAGATTTCAAAGTCTGTCGGGGTATTGCATTATTTGCCTTCTTTGCTGATTTTGTCAATGCTGTCCTGCTTTACTTCCTTTCGCAATTCTTTTGTCCAAAAAGACCATTCGGAATTTTTTTGACCATATGTAAGATTTTCTTCATATTCTCTGGTAAGCCATGTTGAAATGTCGGCTTCATTATGCGATATTAAAGCTTCAATATTATCAAGTGATTTCCATAATTTTGCTTCATCGGTATTTAATGACTTCATCTCTTCAAACAACTCAGATAACTCTTTTTTCGTGTCAACCGGTAATAACGTTAATAAACTATCGATTGCTTTTTCCTCATCTTTTTCATTTTCATCCGTTTTTAAAAAAGCAGGAATATCTCCAGTTATGGCTTCACCAAAATCGTGAATCAAGCACATTTTGATAACTTTATT
>JAZLDE010000155.1:0-6940 GCA_045614625.1 Eubacteriales bacterium | reverse complement strand
GTCAAAAGAAGAAGTTGTTTAAAATCCAAGCTAAACGCCCCCTTTTCCCCGTGGTCATAAACGCCAAAAAACGCCCCGCTTTTTTGTCACTTTCGCCACACTTTTTTGCCGAAAAATCTCGAAAATATCATTGATTTTATCGCGGAATTGTGGTACAATATCTGTGCATGTATATAATATGTAATATTTTGCACAAACAGTGCCCGAAAAGGGGAGTTACCCATGATGCTTGATCTGCAAAAAGCGAGCGTGCTCAAACGCGTCTCGGCTTTTCTTTTGGATATGATATTGCTGCTGATCCTGATTACGGGATTTGCCTTTGTCTTGTCACTCGTTACAGGCTATGACGGCTATAACGAACGACTGGAGGCCGTCGAGCAAGAGTACGAGGATAAATATGGTGTTTCCTTTGACATCTCGGAAGAGGAATACAATAAAATGCCTGAGGAACAGCGCAAATACTTTGACGAGGTCTATACGGAATTTTCCAAGGACGAAGAAGCGCTTTACCTCTACAATATGCAGTTTAATCTGATCCTGATGATCTCCACCGTCAGCATCCTGCTTTCCTACGTCGTGCTGGAGCTGATATTGCCGCTGGTCTTCAAAAACGGCCAGACCGTTGGCAAAAAGATATTCGGCATCGCCCTCATGCACACCAATAGCGTCAGACTGACAACGATGGCGCTGTTCGTCCGTACCATTCTGGGCAAATTCACGCTTGAGACCATGATTCCCGTATATATCTTCATCATGGCGGTGTTTGGAACGCTTGGACTGACGGGCACCATCATGCTGCTGCTCATTCTCGTCTTGCAGATCGGCGTGATCCTGATCACCAAGACCAATTCCTGCATCCACGACCTGCTGGCGAATACCGTCGCGGTCGACCTCTCCTCCCAGATGATCTTTGATTCCGTTGACGCCATGAACGAATACAAGAAGAAGATCCACGCCGAGCAGGTCAAAAACGCGGACTACTGATCCGCGATCCACGTTGAGATTCATTAAACAAAAAATAAATTTTCAATTCAAGAAAGGGTTTTTGTATGAAGGTTGTTTTGCAAAATTTGACAAAGATCTTCCCCAGCCGCAACAAGAAATCGAACGAAGAGGTTGTTGCGGTCAACGACTTCACCTTTGAGATCCCCGATGGAAAGCTCATCGGCTTGCTCGGCCCCTCGGGCTGCGGCAAGAGTACGACGCTGTATATGATCAGCGGCCTGCAGAAGCCGACGGGCGGTAAGATCTTTTTTGGCGACGACGACGTGACCGAGCTGTCGCCCGAGAACAGAGGTATTGGTCTGGTGTTCCAGAACTACGCGCTGTATCCCCACATGACGGTCATGCAGAACATCATGTTCCCGCTGCAGAACCTCAAGGGTGCTGACAAGCTGGACAAGGACACCATGATCGAGCGCGCCCATCAGGCGGCCAAGCTCGTTCAGATCGACGAGCTGATGGACCGTAAGCCCAGCGAGCTGTCGGGCGGTCAGCAGCAGAGAGTTGCGATCGCGCGTGCGTTGGTCAAGATGCCCAAGGTACTGCTGCTCGACGAGCCGCTGTCTAACCTGGACGCAAGACTGCGTCTGCAGACGCGTGAGGAGATCCGCCGTATCCAGAAGGAAACGGGTATCACTACCATCTTCGTTACCCACGACCAGGAAGAGGCTATGTCCATCTCCGATATGATCGTCGTTATGAAGCTGGGCGTACTGCAGCAGATCGGTAAGCCTCAGGAGGTTTACGACGATCCTGCCAATTTGTTCGTCGCTAAGTTCCTGGGTACGCCTCCCATCAACGTATTTAATGGTGAGGTCATCGGCGAAAAGCTGTATATCGGCCAGGAGCACGTGCTGGACGTTGCGGGCGTTGAGGACCAGAAGGTCACCGTCGGTATCCGTCCCGAGGGCTTCATCGTCGATGAAAACGGTCCTCTGACCTGCAACCTCAATAACGTTGAGATCATGGGCCGCGACGTCAGCGTCGTTTCGACCAACGAAGCATCCCAGAACCCTGTCATCCGTTCTATCGTCGATTCGGATACCAAGATCGCTGCGGCAGAAACGGTACGCTTCTCGCTCAAGCCTCACAAGGTATTCCTGTTCAACGTGGAAACGGAAGAACGCATCCGTTTTTGAGGTGACGCGCTATGGTAGAAAGTAAAAATTCATGGAAAGCGTGGATCTACCTGTCGCCCGCCATCGTGCTGCTGCTCGTTTTCACCGCCTGGCCGATCGTTAACACGGTCCGCATGGCGTTCCTTGAAAACTACAGCTCCCTGGGCGCCGCGGGTGGTGCTACGTATCAATTCGGTATTGGTAACTTCGTGCAGGTCATTCAGTATAAGGACTTTATCACCTGCCTGGTCAATACCATGCTGCTTTGCGTGCTGACAGTTCCGATCTCGACGCTGCTTGCGCTGGTCATCGCTGTTTGCCTCAACGCCATCAAGCCCTTCCAACGTCTGCTTCAGACCATTTTCTTCCTTCCCTACGTAACCAACTCCATCGCCATCGGTATGGTATTTGCCGCCATGTTCAACATGATCGGTAATAACTTCGGCGGCGAGAACGAGCTGATCATTACCGCGGGTATTATCAACAACGTCATCGAGGCCCTTGGCGGCGAAGCCATCAACTGGATCAACGCCGGCTCGAGCTATTTCAACAACATGGTCGTTATGGTCGTTTACATCGTATGGAACGCCCTGCCCTTCAAGATCCTCGTCCTTCTGGGCGGCTTGCAGAGCGTTAACAAGCAGTACTACGAGGCGGCTAAGGTGGTCGGTACCTCCCGTCTGCGCACCTTTACCCGCATCACGGTGCCGCTGCTCTCTCCCATGATCACCTACGTCGTTATCACAGGCTTCATCGGCGGATTTAAGGAATATTCCAGCATCGTCGGTATCTTCGGTGACGACATGGGCCCCACGGGTGCACCCAGACGACTCAACACCATGGTCGGCTTTATTTACGACGCGCTGGCCAATAAGCAGGGCCGCGCAAGTGCTGCCGCGCTGATTCTCTTTGGTATCATCTTTATCGTTACCATGATCAATCTGTACGTCAGTAAGAAGAAGACCCATTATTAAGGAGGTGACGATATGACTGAACAAAACAATATGACCATGCAGGAAAGAAATATGCAAAAGGTCAATACCCGTCAGCGCATCGTCAAGATCATCGTACAGGTTATGCTGTACACCTTCCTTGTCCTGATGGCTCTGATCATTATTTTCCCCTTCTACTTTATGCTCATCTCCTCTGTCAAGAGTCTTGAGGAGTATAAAGAACCCATCGTGTCGTTCGCACAAACGCTGTGGCCGAGAAGGGTCATCCTTTACAACTACGTTGAGGCCTTCAAAACTGCCAACCTTGGCCGTCTGTTCCTCAACACCATGTACGTCGGTATCGTTTCCACGCTGCTCTCTCTCGTCATCACCGTGCTGACCGCCTTCGCGTTCGCACGTCTGGAGTTCAAGGGCAAGAACGCGCTGTTTGCCGCTCTGCTTGCGACCATGATGATCCCCGGCGAGCTGTTTACCATCACCAACTACGCGACTGTCAGTAACTTCGGCTGGAAAAACACCTATACGGTACTGATCGTTCCCTTCCTCGTCAGCGTCTTCTACATCTACCTGCTCCGCCAGAACTTTTTGCAGATTCCCAACGAGCTGTATCTGGCCGCCAAGGTGGACGGTACGAGCGATCTGAAATACCTGTGGAAGGTCATGATCCCGCTGGCGCTCCCCTCCCTTATCTCCATCACCATTCTGAAGATGATGGGTGCCTGGAACTCCTACGTCTGGCCCCGACTGGTCGCCAACGACGACGCCCACCGTCTGATCACCAACGGTTTGCGTAACGCCTTTACCGAATCGACGGGCGACGTTAACGTTCCCGTCCAGATGGCAGCCGTTGCCATCGTATCCTTCCCGCTGTTCCTCGTCTTTATCTTCCTTCGTAAGTACATTATGAAGGGCGTTTCGAGAAGCGGTATCAAGGGTTGATCGATAATAACAGTCCCCCCGACTGATTATTATATAAAACATTTTTCAAACAAAAGAAAGAGAGGATTCTAATTGTGAAAACAAGAATCGTATCGCTGGTGTTGGCCATCGTTATGGTCATGGCTTCGCTGTTTACGTTTGCTGCTTGCAAGCCGGGTCAGCAGGCCGGTGACGTAACCGAGTTCAATTTCGACACCGAAACTCCGGTGACTATCACCTTCTACCACACCATGGGCGAGGCTCTGCGCACCGTCCTGGACAAGTACATTGTTGAGTTCAACAAGCTGTACCCCAACATCACCGTCGAGCATAAGCAGGTCGGTGGCTACGACGACGTTCGCGAGCAGATCAAGACGGAGATCACCGTCGGTGACCAGCCCAACATCGCTTACTGCTACCCCGACCACGTAGCGCTCTACAACGTCGCTCAGGCCGTTCAGACGCTGGACGATCTGATCGCACCCACCGAGACCGTTACCCGCGCTGACGGCACCACCGAGCAGCTGGGTCTGACGCAGGCACAGATCGACAACTTCATCGACGGCTACTACAACGAAGGTAAGCAGTTCGGTGACGGCAAGATGTACACGCTGCCTATGTCCAAGTCCACCGAGGTCTTCTACTACAACAAGACCTTCTTTGACCAGAACGGCCTGAGCGTTCCCAAGACCTGGGACGAGCTCAAGACGCTGTGCGCAAAGATCAAGGAGATCGACCCCAACTGCATCCCTCTGGGCTATGACTCCGAGGCAAACTGGTTCATCACCATGTGCGAGCAGTACGGCTCTCCCTACACCAGCGCAACCGGCGAGCACTTCCTGTTCGACAACGAGCAGAACCGTGCCTTTGTTGCTGAGTTCCGTGACTGGTACAAGAAGGGCTACGTAACCACCCAGGAGATCTCCGGCGGTTACACCTCCGCTCTGTTCACCAAGGATCCCGCCGAGGACGGTAACTGCTACATGTGCATCGGTTCCTCCGCAGGTGCAAACCACCAGATCCCCAAGAACGACGACGGTTCCTTCAAGTTTGAGGTTGGCATCGCTTCCATTCCTCAGGTCAAGGCTGAAGCTCCCAAGGTTATCTCTCAGGGTCCTTCGCTGTGCATCTTCAAGAAGGCTAACGCTCAGGAAGTTCTCGCTTCTTGGCTGTTCGTTAAGTTCCTGACCACCACCGTTGACTTCCAGGCTGAGTTCGGTATGACCTCCGGTTACGTTCCGGTTCTCGAGAACGTTACCGATAACGCTGTTTATGCTGAAGAGCTCAACCATGCAAACGGTCACGAGGGTCTGGCCCTGCTGGCTACCAAGGTTTGCCTTGAGCAGGCCGACGCTTACTACACCTCTCCCGCATTCAACGGTTCTTCCACCGCTCGTGACGAGGTCGGTAAGCTGATGCAGGTATGTCTGACTACCTCCGAGAGCGACGTTGCCGCTGCTATCAAGGCTGCGTTCGAGGCCGCTATTGCTGAGTGCAAGTATCAGGCAGACTAATTTCGTATGACTATGTTCACTCATTCCACCGGGCGGGGCATCCCCGCCCGCGCGGGAGTGAAGCTTTTGGCTTTGCTCCTGGCGATGCTTATGATCACGGCTTGCGTGATCTCCTGCGGCCCCGGTAGCGAGGATCCCGCGGATCAGCGTGAGCATATCGATTATGTCGCAAACACCAAGCTGGAATTGACCAGCGAGAGCCGCAAGATCGAGGCGACGGTCAAGTCGTACATCGACGGCGACACCACCCACTTTTACGTCAAGGAATCCGAAGAGTTCCCCGAGGGCGTTGTCAAGGCAAGATATCTTGCCATCGATACCCCCGAATCGACGGGTAAGCTTGAGGAGTGGGGCAAAACTGCAGCCGCGTTTACCAAAACAACGCTGAAAAATGCCGCTGCCATTATGCTGGAGTCGGATACCGACGTCTGGAATAAGGACAACAACGGCAGACACCTGCTCTGGATCTGGTACAAGCCTACGGCGGATGCCGAGTGGCGCAACCTGAACATCGAGATCCTGCAGTCCGGCTACGCGATCGCGTCCAACTCGGGTCAGAACCGCTACGGTAAGACTTGTCTGGCCGCGCTGGCGCAGGCAACGGCTGAAAAGCTGTACGTCCACTCGGGCGAAAAGGACCCCTCCTTCCCCTACGGTGCCGCAACTGAGATCACCATCAAGGAGCTGCGCACCAACCGCGAGGAGTACGAGGGCGTCAAGGTCGCCGTTGAGGGCATTATTTCGCAGGATACCAACGGCACGCTCTACGTCGAGCAATACGACGAAGAGGACGAGCGCTGGTACGGTATGCAGGTATTTTACGGCTACAATCTGGCAACCAGTGCCAAGAGATTCCTCAAGGCAGGCAACCGCGTTCGTATCGTTGGCACCTTCCAATATGCCGAGGTCGTCAACGCTTACCAGATCGCAGGTCTGGAATACGACCAGATGAAGCCGGGCGATCCTGCTTACACCAGTCTGATCGAAACCGAACAGACCATCCCCTACACCGAGATCGTAAGTCTGTCCGACTTTATGACGGGCAAGACCGAGCTGACGGTGGGCGAGGAGAAGGTCTCCTTTGATAATAACGAGCTTGCACTTTACACTTCCGTTACCCTGAAGGGCTTGACCGTGGTTGATACCTGGACGACCCAGACGGGCGACAACGCAGGTGCCATTTCGCTGACCTGCGAAAAGGATGGCGTGCGCATCACCATCCGCACCATCAAGCTGTACGAAAACGGCGAGCTGGTCAAGGCCGAGCGCTTTATGGGCAAGACGATCGACGTCGTTGGTGTCATCGATTCCTTCACGCCCGAGGGCTCGACCGAGGCGCAAAAGCAGATCAAGGTATTTACCTTGTCTGCCATCACGATTCATTGATTTAATTTTTTTAATTAAATAAATCAAAATCAACAAGGAGAAAAAAGAC
>JAZLDE010000154.1:0-6155 GCA_045614625.1 Eubacteriales bacterium | reverse complement strand
GACCTCGGTCTTGTTGCCGCAGACGGGGCACTCGTAGACCTCACCGGCGATGTAGCCGTGATCCTTACAAACGGAATAGGTGGGAGACAGGGTATAGTAGGGCAGCTCATAGTTCTCAGCGATCTTGCGAACCAGCGTTGCAGCAGCCTTCCAGTCGGGCAGCTTTTCGCCGAGGAAGGCGTGGAATACCGTACCCGAGGTGTACAGCGTCTGCAGCTTGTCCTGAATATCAAGCGCCGTGAAGATATCGTCAGTGTAGCCAACCGGCAGGTGAGACGAGTTGGTGTAGTAGGGCGACTCGTCAGAGTTCTTGGCAGCGGTAATGATGTTGGGATAACGCTCCAGGTCGTGCTTTGCCAGACGGTAAGAGGTCGACTCGGCAGGCGTTGCCTCAAGGTTATACAGGTCGCCGTACAGCTCCTGATAGTCGGACAGGCGGTTTCTCATGTGGTTGAGAACGTCCTGCGTGAACTTCTGTGCTTTTGCGTTGGTCAGATCGACGCCCAGCCAGGATGCGTTCAGGCAAGCCTCGTTCATACCAACCAGACCGATGGTCGAGAAGTGGTTGTTGAAGGTGCCCAGGTATCTCTTGGTGTAAGGATACAGACCTGCATCCATGAGCTTAGTGATGACGGTTCTCTTAACCTTGAGCGAGCGGGCGGAAATATCCATCAAGCGGTCCAGACGAGCGTAGAAATCAGCCTCGTCCTTGGCCAGATATGCGATTCTGGGCATATTGATGGTGACAACGCCGACCGAACCGGTGGACTCGCCGCTACCGAAGAAGCCGCCCGACTTTTTGCGCAGCTCGCGCAGGTCAAGACGCAGACGGCAGCACATGGAACGAACGTCGCTGGGCTCCATATCGGAGTTGATGTAGTTGGAGAAATAGGGAGTACCGTACTTAGAGGTCATCTCGAAGAGGAGCTTGTTGTTCTCGGTCTCGGACCAGTCGAAGTTACGGGTGATCGAATAGGTAGGAATCGGATACTGGAAGCCACGGCCGTTGGCGTCGCCCTCGATCATGATCTCGATGAAGGCCTTGTTGACCATGTCCATTTCCTTCTGACAATCCTTGTACTTGAAGTCGACTTCCTTGCCGCCGATGATGCAGTTCAGCTCGGCCATGTCGGCAGGAACGACCCAGTCCAGCGTAATGTTGGAGAAGGGAGCCTGCGTACCCCAGCGGGAGGGGGTATTGACACCGTAGATGAAGGACTCGACGCACTTCTTGACCTGATCGTAGGTCAGGTTGTCGATCTTAACGAAGGGAGCAAGGTAGGTATCGAAGGAGGAGAAGGCCTGAGCGCCCGCCCACTCGTTCTGCATGATGCCCAGGAAGTTGACCATCTGGTTGCAAAGCGTTGCCAGGTGGCTCGCAGGAGCCGAGGTGATCTTACCGACGACGCCGCCAAGACCCTCTTGAATGAGCTGCTTGAGCGACCAACCGGCGCAGTAACCGGTCAGCATGGACAGGTCGTGGATGTGGATATCAGCGTTGCGGTGCGCGTCTGCGATCTCATTATCGTAGACCTCGGACAGCCAGTAGTTGGCCGTGATGGCACCCGAGTTGTGCAGGATCAGACCGCCGACCGAGTAGGTAACGGTGGAATTTTCCTTAACTCTCCAGTCGTTGGCCTTGACGTACTTGTCGACCAGATCGCGGTAGTCAAGCAGCGTGGTAGACAGATTTCTCAGCTTTTCGTGCTGCTTACGGTACAAAATGTAAGCCTTGGCAACCTCGTCATAGCCGGCCTTGATGAGCACCGACTCAACGCTGTCCTGGATATTTTCGACGGTTACGGTATTATCCTTGATCTTGGGCTCGAAATCGGCCGTGACCTTGAGGACGAGAAAGTCAATGACGTCGGGATGATGCTGGATCTTACAAGCATCGAAGGCCTGCATGATCGCGTTACTGATTTTAGAAAGATCAAAATCAACGGTTTTACCGTTACGCTTTAATACGCTATACATGTTGCAATCTCCTTTGTTGTATTTTTTAGTCAAAAAAATATTGCTCTTCAAACGTTGGATGCAACTTTCGGAGCAATAGAAAATAGACGCGATGCGGGGATTCACGCCCTCGCTTTATGAAAATTCGCCATCAGCCGAATTTTCGGATCGCGCCTATTATATCATATATATTGTGGTTTCGTCAAGATATTTTACATATATTTTGTGTTTTCGACATTTTATACCAAACTTTGTACAACAACTTGTGTATTATGCACCACGTAGCACAGTTTCGGGAATAATCGCGCGAGCGGTTGTAAGCATTTGGTTCAGCGTCGTCGCATCGGGGGCATGGAGTTGGCCGTCAGATGAACCAATCAAATTGCCCGAATCGACGAAGGGCTGGAGAAAATAGCGAGGAGCACCCTCAATCCAGCGGGCAATGCTCGCGATATCCTCAGGGGTATGGTATTCCGCCACAACGGTCGTGCGGAACTCATAGTCCACGCGTCCCTCGAGCAGCAACGCCACACTTTTTTCAACGGGGGCAAGGTTGTAATCAGCCAGGCCGATGGTCGTGGGATACTTTTCTTTCGTATTTTTGATATCCATAGCGACGTAATCGACGAGTCCTTCGTCGATCAGCGCGGCCAAAAGATCAGGACTTGTGCCGTTGGTATCCAGCTTGACGGCATAGCCGAGGGCGCGGATGGCGCGAATGAACTCGGGCAGGTCGTGCTGTAGTGTGGGCTCGCCGCCCGTGATGCAGACACCGTCGAGGATGCCTTGGCGCTTTTTGAGATAGGACAGAATTTCCTCCGTATCGATGCGCTCGTCGGCAGAAATGCATGTCACCAGCCCTGCGTTATGGCAAAAAGGGCAACGGAAATTGCAAGCGGCGGTGAAGAGGGTGCAGGCTACCTTTCCGGGATAGTCGAGGAGGGTCATTTTTTGGAATCCGTGGATGATCATGGGGGGAAGTCCTTTCGGGGGATTTAGGGAGCTAAAGTTTATACAGCTTCGTAGCCGGACGATCATACTGCGCGGCTTCGCCGCGCGCTGATCTGTGCGGGCATGGAGGCCCTTTCTTTGTCGTTCCACAAAGAAAGGGCAAAAGAAAGGGAACCAAGGCGTTCCCCCTTGGATTCCCCCTTTCCGTGCCGCGCTACAAAGCAGGATGGGGAGAAAGACATCTTTGATCCAATGCATCTCTCGCCGCTTTGCCATCACGCGCGGCAGGCGAAGGAGGCAAAATCGTTTTTGTTCAAAAGTTGATTGAACTGGGGTGCGTCGCAGATGGCAAAAGCTTTTGCTTTTGTGCTTGCGTGCGACTTGCGTGTTGGCGTTTTTATTGAAAACGCCAACGCAAAAGCTGAAGATGCTTGCTTTCGCGAAAAAATGAGTGGAGCGATAGCGGAACGACTTTTCGCGCTTCGGGTTTCCAAAGGGCATTGGCCCTTTGGCGCGTTTCTTCCGCCACTTCTTGCCGCGTAGCAAGAAGTGGCACAAAGATAGCATACCGAGCGCGCGAAGCTGGGCGAGGCTGTAGGAGAAGAGGCATAAAATTCAGCCATCCTTATGCAAAGCCTTGATCCCTCTCCCCACCAACCAAACAACGTTCGCCCCAATCAAAATAAACATCACCACATACACCACCACCGACGCCAACCAGCCAAACGCACGCTGAACGTCGCCAATGATAATATAGTGACTTTGAATATACGGGCTGATGTAAAACAGATTGAGCGGCTGCAGAGAATCGACCGCCAAGGGCGTCAGGGCAAAATTCAATACGACGGCAACGCCGACCGTCGCGACAAAAACGATCGTCGCGGGCAGCAGCTCCTTCAAATACGGCTTTTTGTAGCCGCGAACGAGCAAAACCAGCACGCCGAGGCCAATCATCACAATGTGCCACAGCATGGTATGCAGGCTGAGTGCCACCTCGGCATACAGCGTCGGATAGCCCATGACAATGCAACCGCCCATGGTCTGATACAGCGCGACGAAATCAAGCAACGCCTCTTTCCATCTCCCCGACGGAAGCAGGGGAATGAGCAAATAGAGATAGAGCGAATACGAGCAAAACTGCAACGGCAAAATACCAAAGTTGAACGCCCCGCCCGTCAGTACGACAAGATAATACAGCTGTTTATACAGCTCCAGGACGAACAGAACCACGCCCGCGCCAAACAGCCAGGCATCCAGCCGTTCGCGAGGAAATTTTGGGTAAAGCAGCGCGATCGCGACCATCACGCCAAGGCACAGCCCCAGCATGATCAAGTGGTACGTCCCGAAAATGGCAGGGCGCGGCCACAACACGTGCGTCGAGCGAATGAGCGCGGCAATAAAACCGTCGGGGCGAAGGAGGACAGCCGTCAGCGAGCCGATGGCCGTCAGCAAGAGCCCCGCGATCACGCACAGGCGGATCGCTCTCGTTTTTTGGGCCGTCATGCCGTCACGCCTCAAACTTTTGGACGAATTCGATCAGATGATCCTGCACCTGCGTGAAATTGACGAAGGAGTCGCGTCCCTCGACCATGGGCTCGAAGCAATGGCCGCCGAAATAGGAGTACAGCACCTGGCAGGGTGCGCCTACCGTGCGGCATTTTTCAAAGAAGCGGGTGCTGTTCTCAACAAAGACGAGATCGTCGTGCGTGCCGCAAACCAGCAGTGTCGGAACGCTGGCAGGGGTGATGTAATCAAAGGGGCCGTCGCGGTGGCAGACAGCAGCAAACTCGCGCTCAGACAGGCCCTCGGGAAATACGTCACGGCAAGGGAAGGCCTTGGGACTATAACCGGCGGCATCTGTGTACAGAATGGTCGGTGCGCTCAAGGGTGCCGAGGCGATGACGGTAAAATCGTCCGCAATCGCATCAAAGGGCGAATCGACGACGAAGGCACGATGGGGGGCATAGGCCAGCATGAGGGCCAGATGACCGCCTGCCGAGTGACCCGAGGTCACGATGCGGTGAGGATCGATGCCCAGCTCGTCGGCAAAATGGGCAAGATAACGGCCTGCGTCCATGCAGTCCGAGATGATATCGTCAAGGTATACGTCGTCGCGCGACACGTAACGATAGGCCACGCTGACCGTCGCCCAGCCCCGCTCGCGCAGCGCGTCGGAGGATTTTTTGGAAAAACCGACCATAGCCTCGGCGCTGGCGGTATGCCAGCCGCCACCGGGAATGATGAGATAGACGGGGGCGCGGTCAAAGACCTGCTTGGTGGGCGGGAGGAAGATCAAATCGATCTCGCGGTCTCCTACCTTTTTATAAATCAGCGTCTGCTCTTCGCGTGTCACGGGCGCGTTGTAACGGTCGTTTATCATGATTCATTCTCCTTTTTATCAGGCCGCGTGGGCTGTTTGATACAACTATAGTGTACCATATTGCATCCGCTTTTGCAAGTGCTTTTGGAAGATTTATGCCGCGCCGCCAGACCTTGCCCATCCTGCCAAGACTTGTGCGTTGCGTGGGGGAGAGAAATATGGTAAGATAGTTATGGCCGAAGCGCCGCTTCACCGGCAAACCAAAAACAAAAAGGAGGAATTTACCGATGAAAAAACAAATACGAACGAAAGAAGGGATGAACGTCCGAACGCGCAAGCAGCCCGTGTGGCTGCCGCGAGCAATGAAGCTAATGTGTTGTATCTTTGTCGTCTGCTCTCTGATGGCGGTCACGACCGTCTACGCCTCTGCCACCTCGGCACGGGCGGCGACCGTGCCCGTCCGCTGGAACAGCACGGCAGGAGTGACGGCCTTGTCAGACAACGCGTATCTCATCGACGGTGTGACATACGTGCCGTTTCGCGCCTTTGCCATCTTGGCGGACAACTGCGAGATCCGCTGGAATGGAAGCACGCGAACGGCAACGGCGATCACCTCGCGCGGCGTGAGCATCACGGCACGCGCAGGGGACTACTACATCAGCTACGGCGGCCGATGCTTTTACACCGTCGCCCCCATTCGCATTGTAAACGACAGGCTCTACGTGCCCATCCGCCCGATGGCCAAGTGCTTTGCGATCGAGGTCAACTGGGACGCGGCAAGCCGGTCGGTCGCGCTTGTCCGCACGGGGCAGGTCGTCCGCAGTGACGAGGGGTATTACGATGCCGCTTCGCTGTACTGGCTGGCTCGCATCATCGGGGCGGAGGCCAAGGGCGAGCCCTTTCGCGGGCAGATCGCGGTCGGCAACGT
>JAZLDE010000153.1:0-3345 GCA_045614625.1 Eubacteriales bacterium | reverse complement strand
CGCCCAGCTGACGCAAGTCATTGGCCGTGCGGGACGGGGCAACACCCCCGGCCGCGCCATCATCCAGACCTCCAATCCCGACAACGACGTCATCCGTCTTGCCTGCGCTCAGGACTACGAAAGCTTTTACGCCCGCGAGATCAAGCTGCGCCGTCTTTTGGTGTTCCCGCCGTTTTGCGACATCGCTCTGCTCTCGCTCTCCTGCGAGGACGAAAAGGCGCTCATGCTGGCCGCGCGACGGCTGTATGAAGAGACAAACAAGCTCATCAAGGGCGATTTTTCAGACGTACAGACGGTCATCTTTGGACCGTTTGAAGCCCCCGTCTATCGTGTGGACAACAAGTTCCGCATGCGCATGGTAGTCAAGTGTCGCCTGAACAAGCGCAGCCGCGCCATGTTCGCCTCGCTGCTGACAACCTTTGGCACGGGCGGCTCGTCGGGCGCTGTGCTGTCCGTCGATTTCAACCCCTCTACACTCTGAAACGTATAACCGAAAGGAAGATATATTATGGCTAAAAGAAAGATCGTACAATATGGAGACGAAACGCTTCGCCGCGTTTGCCGTCCCGTGGATAAAATCACCCCCAACGTACTGACGCTGCTGGACGACATGGCCGAAACCATGCGCGCCGCTGACGGTGTCGGTCTTGCTGCCCCCCAGGTGGGAATTCTGCGCCGCATCGTCGTCATTGAGACCGAGCCGGGACAGCTGATCGAGCTGATCAATCCCAAGATCATCGCTACGGCAGGTCAGCAAGAGGGCTCGGAGGGCTGTCTTTCCCTGCCCGGTCAGTTCGGCATGGTCAAACGCCCCAAGTATGTGACCGTTCGCGCGACCGACCGCCACGGCAAGGAATTTGAAATGAACGGCTCCGATCTGCTCGCCCGCGCCTTCTGCCACGAGCTGGAGCATCTGGACGGCAAGCTGTTCATCGACAGCGCCGAGTACATGCTGGAGGAAGACGACGAATGAGAATTCTCTTCATGGGCACGCCCGATTTCGCTCTGTTTTCGCTCAAGGCGCTGGTCGAGTCCGGCGAGGACGTCATTGGCGTGATCACCCAGCCCGACAAGCCGCGCGGCAGAGGATATGCGCTGACGCCGCCGCCCGTCAAGGTATATGCGGCAGAGCAAGGCATTCCCGTCTACCAGCCCGCAACGCTCAAGGGCGAGGAATTTGCCGCTCTTTTGAGCGAGATCGATCCCGAGCTCATCGTGGTCGTAGCGTTTGGTAAGATCCTGCCTAAAAACGTGCTCGACTACCCCAAATACGGCTGTATCAACGTACACGGCTCGCTCCTGCCCGCCTATCGCGGCGCGGCGCCCATGCAGCGCGCCATCATGGACGGTTGTACGACCACGGGCATCACGACCATGTATATGGACGTTGGCCTTGACACGGGCGATATGCTGCTCAAGGACGAGGTCGAGATCGGTGAGGACGACAATTTTGAGGATATGCACGACCGTCTGGGTGCCGTTGGCGCCGGGACACTGCTCCGCACGATCGCCGCGCTCAAGGAAGGCACGCTGATTGCCCAAAAACAGGATGCATCACTTGCCACCTATGCGGCCAAAATAGAAAAAGAGGATTGTCTGCTTGATTTTTCTCTGTCCGCCAAGGTCCTGCACGACCGCATTCGCGGACTTTCTCCCATGCCGCTGGCATTCACCCACACGCCTGATGGCAAGCTATTGAAAATTTTGGCTTCGCGTGTATCACCGGTTGCCACTTCTGCCGAAGTCCCTGTCGGTACAGTGATTTCTCTTGACAATGGTGTGATTACCGTTGCTTGCGGAGAGAACACCTCGCTTGATATTCTGCGTGTGTTGCCCGAAGGCAAGGGACGCATGGAGGCGGGGGATTTCATTCGAGGGAGAAAGATCAGTGTGGGGGATTTGTTGAGCTGAAGTTTTAACAACTTCTTCTTTTGACGCGCGTACAGCTCCGCGCCGCGCTGTGCTGTTTTGAGCCCCTTCTTGGTGCGCCCCAAGAAGGGGCGGAAGAAGGGCGCCAAAGGGCCTAATGCCCTTTGGATTCCCGCAGTGCGAAAAGGTCGCGGCGCTCCCGCTCTGCTCATCTTTTCGCATGAATGAGCATCTTCAACTTTTGCGTTTGCAAGTTAAAGAAACTTGCAAACACGGAAGTAGCACGTAACAAGCAAAAGCTAATTATTTTGCTATCTGCAACGCACCCAGTTCAACTAAATTTTCAACGAGAACGATTTTGTGCCTTCGCCTGCCGCTCGTGTTGGCATAATGGCAGGAGATGCACTTAAAACTATTATGTCTTGGAGTTTTATGCTTGCGCTTCTGCGCAACGCCCGTGTTTAACGGGCGAATAAAACTCGCCTCGTTTCGGCGCAAGCCGAAATATGTTCTCCCCAGCCCTCTTTGCAGAGCGGCAATGCTAGGGGAGGCCTCGGAGGGAACGTCTGTATAACATTTCATTTTTTTGGGGAAGAATTTTGCAAAGCAAAATTCTTCATAAGCGGGTAACTGAATGTCAAGTGAGCATCAAATAATATACCCGCGTTATTCTTGGTTACTTCTTTGTTGAACGACAAAGAAGTAACACCCCTACCGCACAGCGCACGCGCGAAGCTGTGTGCGCGTGGACAGGAGAAGACGCAAATCCTTTAGCTAATTTCAACCCATCCCGAAAGGAGTCCTATGTTCTTCGGTTACTTTTACGGCGACTGGTCCCTTCTCATCGTCCTCCCTGCCCTCATCTTCACCATCTGGGCACAGACGTCCGTCCAGTCCGCCTATCGTCAATATTCCCAAGTCCGAAATGCGAGCGGTATGACCGGCGCCGATGCCGCCCGCCGTATTCTCAACGCCAACGGCCTGCATCACATCCGCATTGAGCCTATCCGTGGCGAGATGACCGACCACTACGACCCCCGCGCAGGCGTGATCCGTCTGTCCGAGGGTGTTTATCATAACGCCAGCGTTGCTGCCGTCGGTATTGCCGCCCACGAGGCAGGCCACGCCGTTCAGCATGCCACCGCCTACGGCGCTCTCAAGCTGCGCAACGCCATCATTCCCGTCTGTCGCATCGGCTCCGCGGCCGCCATGCCGCTGTTTATCATCGGCCTGTTTCTCGCCAGCGACGCGCTCATGACCGTCGGCATTTTGGCCTACGCCGCCGTGACACTGTTCCAGCTGATCACGCTGCCTGTTGAATTCAACGCCAGCCGCCGCGCAATGAAGGCGATCGAGGGCTGGGGCTATATGTCCGATGCGGAGACAGACGGCTCACGCCGCGTCCTGCGTGCCGCCGCCATGACCTACGTCGCCGCCCTGGCGACCTCGCTTTTGACGCTGTTGCGTCTGTTGCTG
>JAZLDE010000152.1:0-11524 GCA_045614625.1 Eubacteriales bacterium | reverse complement strand
ACTTTCCCATAAGCACTGAATTAGATACCCGCGTTGTTTTCTTGTAGGGGCGATCATTGATCGCCCGTTTGTTTGGCGATTGATTTTTATAGCGGGCGAACAATGTTCGCCCCTACATTGTGGAGCGTAATGGGTAGGGGGGACGGAGTCAATTTGCAAAGCAAATTGATGCCGAGTGAAACGAGGAGAGGCCCCATGAGCTTGCGGGGGCTATTTTTTAGATAGAACGGACCGTCGAGGACGCCGGTCCCTACGGAAAATATGAGAAAATGTAAAATACAATTTTCTCTTTTTCCTTCCATTAAAGTTTTTGAGGGGTGCAGGGGAACTTTTTTCAAAAAGTTCCCTTGCGCGTCCTTTCTTTAAATATCCAAATTTTCAGCAAACTTTGCGTTTTGCTCGATGAAGGCACGACGGGGCTCGACCTGGTCGCCCATGAGGAGTGAGAACATTTCGTCGCAGGCCATGGCGTCCTCGGCGGTGACCTTCAAAATGGTACGGGTGGTGGGGTCCATAGTAGTTTCCCACAGCTGCTCGGCATTCATCTCACCAAGACCTTTATAGCGGTTGGTCTCGACGTTGACGCCACCCAGCTTTTCGATGCACTCATCACGTTCAGCATCCGAGAAGGCGTACAGTGCCTCTCCTTTGCCGTTCTTCTTTTGAATTTTATAAAGAGGCGGCTGTGCCAGATAAATGTGACCGTCGTCGATCAGCTGTCTCATATGACGGAAGAAGAAAGTCAAAAGCAGAATACGAATGTGCGAACCGTCGACGTCAGCATCCGCCATGATGATAATTTTACCGTAACGCAGTCTGGCAATATCAAATTCCTCACCGATACCACAGCCCAGCGCCTGAATGATGGGCAAGAGGGACGGGTTGGAATATACCTTGTCCAGTCTTGTTTTTTCGACGTTAAGAACCTTACCGCGCAAAGGCAAAATTGCCTGGAAGCGCGAGTTGCGTCCGCTCTTTGCGGAACCACCTGCAGAGTCTCCCTCTACCAGATACAGCTCGGTCAGATCGGTATTCTTTTCCTGACAGTCAGCCAGCTTGCCGGGTAGGGTCGAGCCTTCAAGGAAGCCCTTGCGGCGAGTTGCCTCGCGCGCTTTTCTTGCCGCCTCGCGGGCGCGATTGGCCGCCAGCGACTTTTCAATGATATTCTTACCAACAGAGGGATTTTCCTCCAGATATTCAGCCAGCTTGTTGCAGACCAGATTGTAAACGAACGGGCGCATCTCGCTGTTGCCCAGCTTGGTCTTGGTCTGACCCTCAAACTGTGCCTCGCGCAGCTTGACCGATACGACCGCCGTCAAGCCCTCGCGCACGTCCTCACCCGACAGATTCTTGTCCGAATCCTTGAGCTGACCGATCTTGCGGCCATAGTCGTTGAGGATCTTAGTCAGCGCGGTTTTAAATCCCACCTCGTGGGTACCGCCCTCCATGGTGTTGATGTCGTTGGCAAAGGTCAAAACGGACTCGTTGTAGGTATCATTGTACTGCAGCGCCACCTCAGCCACTCTCTCTTCCTCAACGGCGCGCATGTAGATAACGTCATTGTGAAGGACTGTGCAGCCCTTCTGCTCGTTGATATGCTCGACGAAGGAGCGGATACCGCCCTCGTAGTTAAGCACGTCCTCGCGGATATTTTCCTCGTCACGCTCATCGCGCAGCTTGATATAGATGCCCGCGTTGAGGAAGGCCTGCTCGCGCAATCTCTTGAGCAGTGTTTCGTAATCAAAGACAGTCGTCTCAAAAATCGTTTCGTCGGGCTTGAAGCGGACGTACAGACCGTGTGCTTCGGTCTCACCCTCGCAACGGAAGGGACGAGCCACAGCACCACGCTCAAATCGCTCGGTATAGCGCTGACCCTCATAGCAGTTGTCGATCTCGACCCACGTTGAGAGCGCGTTGACAACGGACGCGCCTACGCCGTGCAGACCGCCCGAAAATTTATAGCCCTCGCCGCCGAATTTACCGCCTGCGTGGAGCACGGTATAAACGACCTCCAGCGTGGGAATGCCCATCTTGGGGTGAATACCGCTGGGGATGCCGTGACCGTCGTCCTGAACGCTGACGCTGCCGTCAGGGAGCAGGGTGACCTCGATTCGATTGCAACGGCCTGCCATGGCTTCGTCGATGGAGTTATCGACGATCTCGTAGACGAGGTGATGCAGACCGCGCTCGCTTGTCGAGCCGATATACATACCGGGGCGTTTACGAACGGCTTCCAGACCTTCGAGGACTTGAATTTGATTTTCATCGTAATTCACGGTCTCGGGGGCGGTGTTTTCCTCCATGATTTCGTTTTGATTGACGATTTGATTGTCGGTCATTGGGGTAACCTCACTTTTAGATGATGTTTTTATAGAGAGTGTTGGGATTTTTTTTAACAACCGTTTCTACAGCCTCACACTGCACTTCGTGCGCGTTCGGTGTACCGGTATTATTGTTCATTCTTTCTCATCCGAGAAAGAACGAACCAAGAAAGCGGACTTAAGGGCCTAATGCCCTTAAGAAACCCGCAGTGCGAAAAGGTCGCGACGCTCCGCTTTGCTCATCTTTTCGCAAAGACAAAGAATTTCAGCTTTTGCGTTTGCAAGTTAAAGAAACTTGCAAACATGGAAGTAGCACGCAAGCATGACAGCAAAAAGCTTTTACGGTTTTTTCCGCGCCCCAGATTAACTAATTTTTTAACAAAACGGCCTTGTTTTCTTCGCCTGCCGCTCGTGGTGGCTATATGGCGAGCGATGCACTTAAAGTCTCTATGTCTTTCTCCTCTGTCCTCTTTGAAGAGCGGCACGGAAAGGGAGTTCCAAGAGGGAACGTCTTGGCGCGCTTTCTTGGTTCGTTCTTTGCCGCGTGGCAAAGAATGAACAACAAACGCTATACAGCGCGGCGCGTCAGCTGTACGCGCGTCCGTAGGAGAAGATGTGAAAAAAAACAGCTAAACTTATTCCTCACATCTTCCCAACAAAGCCGTTGACGAAAGCTGGGAAAAGCAGATTTTATTTTTATTGTCTTCTTGATAGAGTACAAACGCTCGAGGCAAATCCTCGCACGCCGCGCTCACCTCACCGCGAATCTCGGCCTTAGCCAAATATTGCCGCGTGGTGCGCGAGATGGTCGAGTTGTCAATATCAAAAATACCGATGATATTCTTTTGCCGTATGTTTTTGTTGCTCCCTACGTGCAGATACATAATTTCTCCTTACAATGGGTCAAAGAGGGCTGAACATTCCGTTTTGAACCTTGATCACGTTCGCCTCACTCAATCGCTTCATTTCGCTCGGCTCGCAGGTAGTCAAAATCACCTGCTTGTCGTGAATACGACTCGTCAGATAATCCCGCCGACGCACGTCCAGCTCGCTGAGCACGTCGTCAAATAAATACACAGGATGCTCCAAGCAGATCTCGCGGCAGATCTCACCCTCGGACAGCTTCATGGCCAGCGCAAGCGAGCGCTGTTGCCCCTGAGAGGCGAAAAGACGGGCACAGACGCCGTTGAGCGTGATGTCGATGTCGTCACGGTGGATGCCCCACAACGTGTAACCTGCGCCAATCTCGCGGGCGTGAGAGGTTGTTAACAGCTCAAGAAACGCTTTTTCCGTTTTTGCACCGTCCAGATAGTCCTCTTCGTGCGGCAAGTGCGCCGTACCAACGTAGGTAAAATCGGGCACTTCTCCGCCGCCCGTCATGTCGGAAAACACGACCGACGCAGACTGTCTCATCTTTTGAATATACTGCACGCGGTAGCGAGCAATGATCGCCCCTTCGCGCGCCAGCTGCTCCGACCAGACGTCGATGGTATCCTCCATGACGCGGCGGGCGCTTTCGTTCTCGGACGCCTCCTTGAGCAGACGGTTGCGCTCCTTTAAAATTTTGTTGTAACGGGATAGCGCCGACATATATACCGGCTTGAGCTGGGATATGGCTACGTCAAGAAAATTTCGCCTCAGCTCGGGTCCGCTTTTGATGATGGACAAATGCTCGGGACAAAACAGCACCACGCGCAGCCCGCCAATCAGCTCGGACATTTTGGCTACCGGCAAACCGTTTTGCTCCATTCTACGCTTGCGGCCCGCCATCAGCGTGGCAGTCAGCTGCATGTCACGAATGTGGTCGCAATAATCCAGCGCGATCGTCGCCTTATCCGCTCCAAAACGGATCAGATCGGCGTCGCGCGCCCCGCGAAAGCTCTTTCCTATGGCCATCAGCGAGACGGCCTCAAGCAAATTGGTCTTTCCCTGCGCGTTGTCGCCCAGCAAAAGATTCACGCCCGCGTCAAACGCAACCTCGGCCCGCTCTATGTTACGAAAATTCTCAACTTTTATTTTTTTACATTGCATAGAGCAGCTACGATCATTCCTTCATGCGGACGGGCAGAAGGAAGAACAGCTCGCTGTGATCGTCCTCTTTCTCTGCAGGCTCGATATTGATCGAGGTCAGAGCCGAGGTCATGCTGATCTTAACTCTGTCAGCCGTGCAGGAGCGAAGCGAGTCGATCAGATAGCGGTTGTTGAAGGCGATGATCAGATCGTCGCCCTCGTGCTCAATGGGCAACTCGTCGTAGGTACTGCCTGCCGTGCTGTTGGCAAAAATCTTGAGCAAATCGCCCTCAATCTGCAGCTTGACGTGCGAGCGGACGCTGCCTGCGATTCTCTCCTCTGTGATAAGAGCTGCGCGATCCAGCGCGGACAACAGCGCGTTTCTGTCCACCTCAACGCCAATGCGGTGAGAGGAGATGATAACGCGGTCATATTCGATATACTCGCCGTCGATCAGGCGGGAGAAGAAGGTCAGATCGCCCAGCTTCATAAGAATGTTCTTGCGGCTGACGAAAATTCTCGCGTCCTCTTCCTCGCTGTCCAGCAGCATTCTCTGCAATTCACCCACCGTCTTGACGGGAATGATAAAGGAATAGTTCATAGGAACGCCCTCGGCGCCTGCGTTGGTCATTTCGGTCGAGATAGCGCACTTGGCCAGACGGAAGCCGTCGCAGGTAACGGTGAGCAGATTGTTTTCCACAATTTTAAAATAGCAGCCGTTGAGTACGGGACGCTGGTCATTGACGCCCATAGCGTGCGAAACCTTGGCAATCATCTTTTTCAGAACGGACTGATTAACGACAAATCCCTTATCGCCCGTCAGATGGGGAATTTCGGGAAAATCGGAGCCGCGCAGAGCATTCATTTTATGGGTGGACTTCCCCGCCTCAAAGGTAGCGGTCAGCTTATCGTCGACAGTCAAGGTGACCTCGTCGCCGTCCATGACCTTAACGGTCTGGTTGAACTTTTGGGCGTTGATGATATAACTTCCGCCCTCGAGCACCTCGGGGTGAATGGTGATCTGCACACCCTTTTCGAGGTCAAAGGTAGTCAGAGTGCAGGTATCGGGCTCGACGGCTTCGATCAGGATACCCTCGATGCCGGGCATGGTGGATTTGCCGGAGACGGCGCACATCAAGGGGGTTATGGCTTCGCTGATGCTTTGGCGGTTGAATACGATTTTCATTGTTAAGTCCTCCGAAATTTTAAAATTTGGATGTATGTTTAATATTTTTTGATTACAAAGGGATGGATGGAATTTTATACTACTTCTTCTACGGACGATCATACTGCGAGCCTTCGGCTCGCGCTGATCTGTACCGGTTTTTAGATGTTCATTCTTTGCCACGCGGCAAAGAACGAACCAAGAAAACGCGCCCAGGCGTTCCCCCTGGGAACTCCCTTTCCGTGCCGCGCTACAAAGCAGAAAAGGAGAAAGACATATAATTTTATTATACATCTCTCGCCGTTTAGCCATCACGCGCGGCAGGCGAAGAAACGAAATCGTTTTCGTTTGAACTTTAGTTAAACTGGGGTGCGTCGCAGATGGCAGAAGCCTTTGCATTTGTGCTTGCGTGTTACTTCCGTGTTTGCAAGTTTCTTTAACTTGCAAACGCAAAAGCTGAAGATTTAAGCCTTCGCGCAAATATGAGCGAAGCGACGTTTGCGCGTTGCGGGTTTCCAAAGGGCATTAGGCCCTTTGGCGCGTTTCTTCCGCCACTTCTTGCCGCGTAGCAAGAAGTGGCACAAAGCCGCACAGCGCAGCGCGTTGTGTCGCGCCCAACGGTAGGAGCAGTTTCAAAAATTTTCAATACAACTTTTCCCTACCCTCACCCTCTTGAAAGAAAGAATTGAAAGAATGAATTTAGTAGTATTAATAGTAGGCCCTGTGGATTATGTGGAAAGTCAAATTTTCCTTGCACATCAATACTTTTCCGGCCATCGATCTCACCTTTTTTAGTTGAAAACCACATCTGTTTTCTGTGGATTAAAATTGGAAAACCAAACGAACAAAATCGACTTTTAAAAGAAAACCTCAAAAAAGTGAAATGTTTGCTTGAAAATGAGAAGAAAAAGTGCCAACTGTGGATAATTTTGTCGCCTTATGTTGTGGAAAAGTAAACCAAACGTACGACACACGACAGCGACATTTTTGCATTATACACACCGTGTGGGAAATTTATCAGACAGTATAAGAGTATTGAGGTATAAAGGAAAAATAAGGTTGAGCTTTTATTTATGAAATTGAATTTGTCGAGAAAATTTTAGTTTTGATAAGTCTGTGGAAAAGTGTGTGGAAACTGTGGAAAAGGCGGGGGAAAATTAGTTTTTAATAAATTATCCTGACGTTGGGCGCGCCACAACGCGGCGCGCTGTGCGTTTTCTGTTACTTCTTGGCGCGCACCAAGAAGTAACCAAGAAGTGCGCCCAGGCGTTCCCCCTGGGAACCCCCTGCGATTGCCGCTCTTCAAAGTACATAGAGGAGAAAGACATATATTTTTTAGTGCAGCGCTCGCCATATAGCCACCACGAGCGGCAGATAGGGAGAGCGAAGATTTTTTGCTTTCTCGGTAGGGGAGGGTAATTCTAACATTGTGGAGCGGATGGGGGCGGGGCCCCGCCGCTTGCGGGAGCTATTCTAAAGAACAGCGCACTCCCTTCCCCCCTACAGGGTTAGGAGAAGTTGTCTCGGCTACGCTCCTGTTTCTTCCATTAAAGTTCTTGAGGGGGTGTGGGGGAACTTCTTTCAAGAAGTTCCCCTGCGCGTTCCTTCGCGCTCCTCTTACTGCCCCGTGATTTCCTTTTTTAAATCATCCAGCTCAAGCGAGAACATGTTGTCCGCCTGGATCTTGCGCTCGACAGCGTCGATAGAGGACATGATGGTTGAGTGGTTGCGATTGAAAATCTTACCAATGTTGGGGAAGGACATATCGGTGATCTCGCGCAGAAGATAGATCGAAACGTGGCGCGCCCAGGCAACGTCCTTGTTGCGGCGCTCGCCCACGATATCCTCGCGCTTGATGCCGTACTTTTTAAACACAGCGGCAAAGATCTTGTCCACCGTCACGTTGATGGGCTCGGCACCGCCCAGCAGCTCGGAAATGCAGGACTTGGCCAGATCCATATTCAGCTCCTTGCCCGACAGGAAGATGAGCGCGCCCAGCTTTTTGATGGCACCCTCGATCTGTCGGATGTTGGAGCGAAGATTTTCGGCAAGGAACATCAGCACGTCGTCGGGCAGATGAATACTGACCTGCTCGGCCTTTTTCTTGATAATGGCAATGCGCAGCTCCAGATCAGGCGGCTGAATGTCGGCGATCAGACCCCACTCAAAGCGAGTGAGCAGACGGTCTTCCAGCGTCTTGATGTCACGCGGCGGACGGTCGGAGGTCAAAATGATCTGCTTATTTTCCTCAAAGAGCGAATTAAAGGTGTGGAAAAATTCCTCCTGCGTTGACTCCTTGCCCGCGATAAACTGAATATCGTCGATGAGCAGTACGTCGCATTTGCGGTACTTCTCGCGGAAATAGTGCGGCGTGTTGGTTTTCAGCGATTCGACCAGCTGGTTGGTGAAATCCTCACCCTTGACGTAAATAATATTGATGCTCGGATTGTTCATCTTGAGCTGATTGATGATCGCGTGCATCAGGTGGGTCTTGCCAAGTCCGCTCGGACCGTAAATAAATAAGGGATTGTAGTTCGTGGCAGGACGGTCGGCAACGGCCACGCAAGCGGCGTGCGCAAATTCATTGGACGCGCCGATGATGAAATTATCAAACGTATATTCGAACGTATATCCCGTTGCGTTGGGCGCGATCTTTTTCTTTGGTGCGCCTTCGGCTATGTAATTGTTTTGATCGTTGGATGCGGGCGCGGTCGGCTTCTCCAGCGTTTCGATTACGGTCTGCACGTCAGCGCGCTTGCCGTTAAACACGATCTCAACGTTGATGTCAAAGCCGAGAAGATCGCAAAAGCCCTTTTTGATATCCTCTAAATGGCGATTTTTGATGATGCCCAGCTTGAACTCGGAATTGGTTGAGAGGGTGATGGTGTTGTTTTCAAAGGCAATAACGCTCAGCTCGCCAAACCAAAGATCAACCGTCTCGCGGCTGAGTCTGGAATGAAACGAATCGCGTACCATTTTCCAAATATCGGAGATTTCATCAAGATAGGAATTAGACATGAAATTTTGACCTCCTTATATCGTTTCAAGAGTGCTTTTTTTAAGAAAACGACTCGCTTTGGCACTCCTTTTAGGCATAGTTATAATAATATATAATATTATACCATATTATTGGAAAAATTACAAGAGAAAAGCCATGATTTATATTAATTTTTTTAGATTTTTTATATGTCGTACGACGATAGTTGAGCGATAGTTGCGCATATTTTTAAGCGTGTCAACCGCCTAAAACTTGACAAAATAAAAAATGGGTTTATAATAGAAACAGAATCTTTGGTTTGATTGGAGATTTATATGAAAAAATACCGTTACGACGTCACGGGAATGAGCTGTGCCGCTTGTGTCGGACACGTGGAGCGTGCCGCAAATAAGGTACTCTTAAAGCTGATTTCCAAAGAAAAAGACGACAAGAAAGAGGAAAAACGATACGACGTTACCGTCAGCCTTCTGACCTCGTCCATGACCATAGAGATTGAAGACGCGATCGTTGAAAAAATAGGAAAGGACCGCATTGATCGCGCTCTGACGGAAGAGATCACTCACGCGGGCTATCACGTAAAGGCCCTCGAGGAGGGCAAGATCATTGAGCAAAAGGACGCCCGTGAGGCGGCCAAGCAGGACAAGCGCTCGCTTCGTCGCTCCTGGATGCGCTGGACGCTATCGGCGCTGTTGATGATCGTTCTGATGCTGTTCTCCATGGGGCCGATGTTTGGTCTTGTGCTGATTGAAGACAGCGTACTCAACGCCCTCGTTCAGCTCCTTTTGACATTGCCCGTGCTCTGGCTCAATCGTCGCTATTTTGTCGGCGGCTGGCGGGCTCTCATCCATTTTTCGCCCAATATGGACTCGCTCATAGCCATCGGCTCGGGCGCGTCGGCGCTGTACGGTGTGTTCGTGTTTGTCTGCATGATCATCGCCCAGATCAAGGGCGACGCCGGTGTTGTGCACGAGCTTTCCCACAATCTGTATTTCGAGTCGGCGGCGATGATCGTTACTCTCGTCACGCTTGGTAAAAACCTTGAAAAGGGAGCGCGCATTCGCGCCTCGGCCGCCATCCAAAAGCTGGCGACCATGCTGCCTGAAACCGCAATTATTGTCCATAACGGAAAAGAGACCGAGATTCCTCTTTCGGCCGTTCGTGTTGGCGACATCGTTCTTTGCCGTGAGGGTGAGATTATTCCCATCGATGGTGAGATCGTGTTTGGCAAGGCCAGTATCAACGAGTCGGCGCTGACGGGCGAGAGCATTCCCGTCGATAAAAAGGAGGGCGACAAGGTTCACGCCGCTTGTACTCTCGTTCAGGGAAGCGTGCGTATCCGCGCCGAGCAGGTTGGCCAGGAGACAGCGCTTTCGCACGTTTTGAAGCTGCTTGAGGACGCGGCCTCCAGTCGCGCGCCCGTGGCAAGACTGGCGGACAAGATCAGCCGCTGGTTCGTCCCCGCCGTTCTTCTCATTTCGCTCGCTACCCTTATTTTGTGGATCGTATTGACCAAAAACGTAGCGCAGGCCTTGCAATTTTCTATCAGCGTGCTGGTTATTTCCTGTCCCTGTGCACTGGGACTTGCTACCCCGACCGCCATTTTGGTGGCAACGGGACGGGGCGCCGAGATGGGCATTTTGTTCAAGAGTGCCGAGGCACTTGAAAAGCTGCACGCAGTCAATCGCGTCTGTCTTGACAAGACGGGAACCATGACAAAGGGTCAGCCCGAGGTTGCCGGATGTATTTCCTACGGTGAGAATTTAGATCATGCCGCAACTTCTTGCGACGGACGGGATGAAAAAAAGGATCACATGATTGCCCTTGCCGCGGCAGTCGAGCGCCATTCGACCCATCCGCTCTCGCTGGCTGTTTGTCGCTTTGCACAGGAAAACGGCATCGACGTACCCGAATCGACCGACTACAAATCCTTTATCGGCGAGGGAGTCAGCGCTAAGATAAATAGCAAAATTTGTCTTGTTGGTAAGATCAATCTTTTGCAGCGTTACGGTTTAAAAAACAATCAAACGGCTTGGTTTGATGCCATCGAAGCGCACGCAGGTAACAACGGACAGACGGTCGTTTGCGTGGCATATAATAATGAAATTTTGGGCGCGATCGCCATTGCCGACAGCATCCGTCCCGACACGCCTGAGGCAATCAAGCGATTGAGCGATATGCAAGTAGGTACGCTTATGTTGACGGGCGATAACGAGGCCGTAGCGGCCAGCGTTGCTGCTCAGACGGGCATTGAAGGGTATCGTGCGGGTCTTTTACCGCAGGACAAGGAAAAGGCCGTCAGCGAGGAAAAAAAGCAGTTCTGCGTGGCTATGGTGGGCGATGGTATCAACGATGCCCCTGCCCTCGCTCGTGCCGACGTGGGCATTGCCATTGGCGCCGGAACCGACGTTGCCATTGATTGCGCTGACGTGGTGCTGACCAAAAATTCGCTTCACAGCGTGGCGGATGCCATCGCGCTCAGCCGCCGCTCCATGACCTGTATTCGCCAAAATCTTTTTTGGGCGCTGCTGTATAATTCCATTTGTATTCCCGTCGCGGCAGGTGCCTTCAGCGCGCTGGGATTGACCCTCAATCCTATGATTGCGGCAGGCGCGATGAGCCTTTCCTCGGTCTGCGTGGTAGTAAATTCGCTTCGTCTGCGCCGCATCTCGCTGGACGGTGCGCCTAAGGTCAAAGAGAAAAAGGAAAAGAAGCAAAGAGAAAAACAAGCATTACCCGAACCAAAAACGGAAGAAGAAAGAATAAAGGAGATTTTTGAAATGGAAAAGGAAATCGTATTGTCAGTCAAGGGCATGATGTGCCAGCATTGCGTCGCTCACGTCAAACGTGCGCTTGAGGCCGTTGAGGGCGTCAGAGCGGTCGAGGTATCGCTCGAAAAAGCCAGCGCCACGGTAAAGGCCGCCGAAACGGTAGAAAAGAGCACCCTGGTCGCCGCCGTCGTCGCGCAGGGATATGAGTGTGAGTGATCAATAAAAAAGGAAGCCGAAAAGGCTCCTTCTCATAAGGAAGTTT
>JAZLDE010000151.1:0-3993 GCA_045614625.1 Eubacteriales bacterium | reverse complement strand
GTCCGCGATTCCATCGCTCATCAACAGGATGTGATCTCCCGCTTGCGCTTCAAACGGGAGAATCTGCGCGTCGACGGCGTGAAGAATTCCGATGGGCAAGGTATGCGAGGATAGACGGAACAGCCTATCGTCGCGTAAGATCAAGCTTGCCGCCGCGCCGCTTTTGACAAATTGACCTTGCCCCGTGTAAAGATTGAGCATAAACAGATCCACCGTTGAAGAAATTTCGTCCTCCGGGCTCTGTATCCGACTTAAGAGATAATGATTAAGCATACGCAGAGCCGTATTCACCCCAACGCCCGCGCGCAAAACCTGCTCCAGAAACACGCCGCAGATGCCTGAAATGCTCGCGGCCTGTGTGCCGTGTCCCATCCCATCACACAAAAGCGCACAAAAAATTCCATCCTTGGCTTCAAATACACGCAGAGTGTCCCCGCAAGCGGGACGCTTTTTTTCTTTGGTTTTTGCTTGATTGGCCGCGAGTACACGGTGCACGTAATCTACGCGCCAACAGGGAAGCGTGTATAGCGAGAGTGTGCCGTCGTCGGCACCGTCATAATGTAGCTTTGAAACGCGCGCGTGTAGTATCTTTGAGATTTCCTCTTGCAGTTGTGTCTGCGAAATGGTCAACGCCGCGGGTGTAATGCCAAGAATGCGCACGGCCTTTTTGTCTTGCCCGCTGACGACGATCTGGCGCGCAGAAATGTTGTTTCGATTCAGATATTGTGTGATCGCATCGCTCAAGGTAAGGTTCTTCTCATCTTCGGCACGCTCGTCGGTGTGCGTGAGATCACGCAAAAGGTGTGCGATCTCGTCGCAACAAAATGCGAATTGCTCGCCCTGCGAGCTGTGTAAGGTGTCATAATTTAGCCGATTTATCCGATCATTGACGTCGGCGAGTATGCTTCGCTTGCGTGGACAATGCTCGCGCAGATGCGCGTCCAAGCACTCTTCTCCGATTTGACCTTCGCTTTGCAAAGCTCGCGACATGGCGTGAAGCGTGTTCAAAATGCTCAAGCTCTCTCGATCGTAACAAGTGGAATTGTTTGGACAATCCGCGCATATGCTCTCAAGAGACTGTTCGCATAGATCGCGCACGTCACTCGTTTTACGAAGCGTTGGTTGATCCAAAAGCTGACGAAACACCTCAGACAGATGACTGAACGCCCCCGACATACCGGAAATGCGGTTAAGCAGCTGCTCGTGATGTGCTATCTCCAGCATTAGCTGTTGCTTGGTCGGGTCTTGACGAACGAGATGATCACCGTCTGTTGCTGCAGTATAATGGATTTGCTGCCAATATTCCTGCAGACGAGCGATCACTGTGTCCAAAAGGACACCAACGGCCAATGACGGGGCAAGGGCGAGCAGGGCCGTGTCATCACCACACAGCAGCAGGTAGATCAGCGCGCCGAGCGTGGCGGGGAGCAGGGCGAAACGCCCAACGGCAGGACAGAGAAACGCGTACAGCACAACGAGGCAACCATACATGGGGATGATAAGCGCATCGTAGGTAAGGCCGCAAACGATGGCCACCAGCAGCCCCGCACCCAGCCCATGTTGCCGCACTGCGATAAGTCCAACGATCACACTGAATACCACGACGGGAGAAAGTGCGAGGAACATCAGATTCCGTCCACAAAAGTTGACGGCCGCCAATAGCGCTACGAGGCCCACCAAACGCCATACAGCCGCGTAGGATGTGGACGAGGCAAACGGCTTGGTGGATAGCGAAACGGCAAACAGTGCGGTTGCAGCGGGCGTCAGAAGCAGGTGAAAGAGGGCACCGTACAGATCGTAAAAGGCGAAGCCACCCGCGGCGCAAGTGCCAAAGCCAAAGACGAGTGCTCCCGCCAGAGAAACGAGAACGCGCAGGGGGATGGGCTCGTCGAACAGCGGCGGCAACGGCGTGCTGGCAGGCTGTTCTTCCTGCGGTGACGAAGCAGAGCCTCCTTGATAGCACAGCCGCTTGAGCTGCGTTAAGCGATGGCGAACGTACATTTGGCGCATTTGTTGCGGCGTGTACGTATCGGTCGGACGGGGCGGTGAGAAGTACAGCCTTGCGATGATGCGCAATAGAAGGAGAACGCCTGCACTAATGACATACCACCACCCGTTGCTCAGCTCTGACTGCCATAGGCCAAGCAGCATGCCGACGAGCAGGTATCCAATCTGTCCGTCTGCCGCACATAAAAGCGCCAGGGGTAGTGGATTGACCGAGAACAAAAGCGGTGCGCGGCTTAATATATACGCGCCTGCCGAGAGCAGGAGCCCCAGCAGGCCTGATTTCAGGTCGATCGACGGTGCGGTCGGCCGGCGGGATAGCAAATATCGGCGCAGGACTTCACCAAAGGATGGACGTTTATTTTGTTGGGTTTGCATATGTGTTACCTCCCGAAAAAGGACGCTTGTCCCCCATATTTACCTTCATTGTAGCGCAACGGACACGTGCAATTTGTCGAAGCGCGGAAAGCGCATTGACACGGGGACGATTTTGTGCTATACTGAACGTAGATTTTTTGAGAGGAGGGGCGCGTATGCAAGAGAAACGACCGTTAGTCGTCTGCCTGACGGGGCATCGCCGTATACCCACAGAGCACGCGATTCTGCTTCCTGCCCTCCTGGAAAAGGAGATGCGAGCGCTGATTGAGCGGGGGGCGGTGGAATTCCGCGCGGGTGGTGCGGTAGGTTACGATATGGTGGCAACGCTCAAAATCCTCGAGCTCAAGGAGCGCATGCCTCATATTAAATTGCGACTGTGCTTGCCCTGCCGCGATCAAGCCAAGGGTTGGGATGCGGTCGGTCGCCGCGCTTACGACTATATTCTCGCGCGTGCGGATGAGATCAGCTATGCCGCGGAGTGGTACACCCCCACCTGCATGCTCGATCGCGACCGTCAGCTGGTGGAAGGAAGCGATATTTGTCTTGCCTACTGCACGGAAAACCGCGGAGGCTCGTTTTATACCTGCACCTACGCCCTCAAGCGCGATCTTGAGCTGATCAATCTGGCCGATCAACTGCCAAAATTGAAATAAAAAGAGAAACGCCCATGAAACGGAAAACCGCTGCATTGGCGTTTCGCTTTTTATGCCGATCCGCTTATTCTGTCAGCTCGCCGTACTGATCTCTCTCTCGGAAAAGAAGCGAGATGCACCAAACGCCCGCCAGGGCGACGACGGTGTAAATGATACGGCTGATAAGGGCGCTCTGCCCACCGCAGATCCAAGCGACGATATCAAACTGGAAAAGGCCGATGCTGCCCCAGTTGAGCGCGCCGACAATGGTAAGGATCAGCGCAATACGATCCAAAATCATGACTTTGACCATATTCCTTTCTTTGGGTCTTGCTTGAAACGGCGCGCTTTGCTCGCGGCAAAACACTCCGTCAAGGACAGTATGCGCGAATCGCGAGTAAAGTATGCGCAGTATTTTTTGAATGATAAAAAAACGCACAACGAAAAATGGGTGTTGTTCTTAGCGGAGAAATCATAGATCAATTTGCTCATATCAAACGGAATTGCTTCGCTGTAAACAAATAAGTAACCCCGACAGATTTACGGTCTGTCGGGGAATATTTATTTCCATCGTTCAATCAAAAAGTCGTTTTCTTTGGTTTCTTTCACTGAATATTGCTTTTGACATACAGAACAGAAGAATTCTATATGAGTAAATTTCATATTACCTTTTACGGTTATATCAGCAACTTCAAAATCATAATCTTTTGCTTCATCGGAATCGGAATGTATGATCTGTGATATTTTCTTGCGGGTCAATTTTTGTCCGCAGTGAGGGCAATAGTGTTTTTTGAAATATACGAAAAATGGATTTTCACACTTAAAACTATGACCTCTAATTTTCATAATTATCTTCCTTTCCCCTTTATCGCCAGTTTCGCCTTTGTATTACAGCGTTGCAAGCAACGCGGGCATAGGGCAAAGCCCATACCCCTATGGTTGTGCGTAACCCAAGGCTCCCTCCGGGAGGGAGCTGGCG
>JAZLDE010000150.1:0-26258 GCA_045614625.1 Eubacteriales bacterium | reverse complement strand
AGACCGAAAAGAGATATATGCACCACTACAACATGCCCGGCTACTCCACAGGTGAGGCAAAGCCTACCCGTAGCCCCGGCCGCCGCGAGATCGGTCACGGTGCTCTGGCTGGGCGTTCGCTCGTTCCCGTTCTTCCCTCTGCAGAGGAATTCCCCTACGCCATCCGCCTTGTTTCCGACGTCGTTTCCTCCAACGGTTCGGCCTCGCAGGGCTCGGTTTGCGGCTCTACGCTGGCTCTCATGGATGCCGGTGTTCCGATCAAGGCTCCCGTTGCCGGTATCTCCTGCGGTCTGATCACTGCTGAGGATGGCTCTTGGGATACGATGATCGACATTCAGGGTCTTGAGGACTTCTACGGCGACATGGACTTCAAGGTTGCCGGTACTCACAAGGGTATCACCTCCATTCAGATGGACCTCAAGATCGACGGTCTGACCCCCGAGATCATCAAGCAGGCGCTGGAACAGACCCACGCCGGCCGCGACTATATCATCGATGAGGTAATCCTCAAGGCAATCGAGGCTCCCAGAGCTGAGGTTTCCAGATACGCACCCAAGATGACCACCATGCACATCAACCCCGATAAGATCCGCGAGGTCATCGGTAAGGGTGGCTCGGTCATCCAGAAGATCGTTGCTGATACCGGCGCCAAGATCGACATCGAGGATGACGGTACCATCCGCATCGCCGCTGTCAACGGTGACCAGGCTGTCGCTGCCAAGGCTGCTATCGACGCCATCGTCTTTGAGCCCGAGGTTGGCGCTATCTACGACGCAACCGTCGTTAAGATCCTGGCCAGCAAGGATAAGCCCAATGAGGACGTAGGCTGCTTCGTTGAGTACGCACCCGGCAAGGAGGGCATGGTTCACATCTCCAAGATCGCCACCCGCCGCATCAACAAGGTAACCGACGCCGGCATCGACGTTGGCTCCTCCGTTAAGGTCAAGTACATGGGCCTTGACAAGAAGGGCAGAATGGACTTCTCCATTAAGGACGCTCAGTAATCAAAAATAAAAAAGGGGAAGACTTTGTAAGAGTAAAATCGAACACAAGCCTTCCCTTTTGCTTACTTCAGAAAGGAGATACGGTCACATGACAAACCACGATTCCTCCTCGCGCAACGAACGACAAGAAACGCGCCAGCGCCGTCAGAACATGACGCTTATGGCCATTGCCGTTACCTTCGTGCTTTTACTGCTCGTGTTTGCGATCCTGCTTTGCGTGAACGTCGTCATGGCGTTCAAAAAGCCCGATACACCCAAGGACAACGAGCAAACTCCTCCCGTCGAGGACCAGACCCCCGAAACGCCGGATGACGGCACACCTGACGATCAAGATCCCCCGGTAAACAATTTCAAAACGGAAACCGTAACCTCCGATCTAATCAACCAGGGTCCGCTGATCCTCATCAACAAAACGCACGTGTATCAGTTCCCGGCCTCCGAGGCGCACCTAATCGACATTTACGCCAGCCAAAAGCTGGCCCAGACGCATGAGGTCTACTACCAGCTCGGCGGTAAAGAGGACTACAAGCTGTATATGGAAACCACCGCTTACTCGGCCATGAACAAGATGCTCATTGAGTTCTCGAATCAAAGCGGCTTAACCAACGTGCTGATGGAAAACGCATACCGCACCTACGACTATCAGAAAAAGCTGTACGATGCCGGCGGCTCTACCCCTCCCGGCTACAGCGACAGCCACGCAGGTCTTTCCTGTGCGCTGGGCGTGCTTGGTCAGGCAAAGGACTTTGCTACCGACGCTGCTTACCGCTGGGTGTATGAAAACTGCTACAAGTACGGCTTCGTGGTTCGTTACCCTGCCGACAAGGCGGCACAGACGGGCGTTTCGGATTACACCAACTATTTCCGTTACGTCGGTTACGTCCACGCTTACGTGATGACAACGAGAAATCTTTGCCTGGAAGAGTATATTGCGCTGCTTCAGAGCCATACTTACGGTGAGAACGCGCTTAAGGTCACGACGGACGACGGCAGCAGCTATGAGATCTACTACGTTAGCGCTACCGGCGCACAGACGCAAGTTCCCGTCCCCGAGAATTCGACCTATACTATTTCGGGTGACAACGAAGGCGGCTTTATCGTTACCGTCAAGGTATCCTGACAAATCAAGGGACGGTATCCACCGTCCCTTTGCTTTATTTATTGAGAAAGGAGGCAGACCATGGCCAATAAGCAACACCCAGCAGACAAGCAGATAGAAGAATATCTGTCCATCGAACACGCCAAAGCACATCAAACCAAAGGGGCGCACATCGCACTGCTGATCATCTGCGCCGCGCTTTTGCTCGTCATGGGATTATCCATTTGTTTGCTTCCGCAACGCGAGTTTTCCCCCGAGGAAAACCGCGCCCTTACCACCGCACCGACCTTTTCATTTGATGCACTGCTCGACGGCTCACTGACGGCAGACATTGCCGATTTCTGCGCCGATCAGTTCCCTCTCCGCTCGCTTTTCATTTCTGCCAAGGCTCGCATCGAGCTGCTGCTCGGCAAGCAGGAAAACAACGATGTTATGCTCGGCAGTGACGGCTATCTCATCGCGCGGCAGGAATACACCGAGGATCAAAAGCAGATCCTCGCCCAAAACATCAACGCCATTGCTCGCTTCGAGCAAGCGATGGAACAACACGACATTCCCTTCACCTTCGCCGTCGTTCCCCGCTCGGTGGACGTGAATACGGCAAAGCTCCCTGCCACCTACGACACGACGAACTCTGCTGCGGCCTGGGATTGGCTGAATCGGACAGATGCCAAATTTTACGATCTGACCGATCCGTTGCAAACGGCCGCCTCGCGTGGTGAGGCCGTTTGGTATAAGACCGACCACCATTGGACGATGCTTGGGGCTTACTATGCCTACGTTGCTCTTGCAGACGTGTTAGGATATGAGCCGTTCGCGCTTGAAGATTTCTCCGCAGAGATCGTCTGTGACGATTTCTACGGCACGACACACGGCTCGTCGGGTATGCGCTGGGTGAAGAGTGAGTCCATCACACTTCTGCGCTATCAGGACGATGAAAAATTCATCACCGAGATCATCGAAGGAGGCAAGACTGCGCGCACGCTGACAGGTTTTTATGATCTCGACGCGCTGGACACGCATGACGAATACAATGTATTTCTGGGTGGCACCAATACCCTCATCCGTGTGACAGATCCGACACGTGAGAACACACCGACGCTGCTACTGCTCAAAGACAGCTTTTCGCAATCCATCGCACCCTTTCTCGCCCGTCATTTCGATCTGTTGCTTGTCGACCCTCGCACCTATGATATCCGTAGCAGCGGCTCGCTTTTGTCGCTGGCCGAGCAAGAAAATGCCGATCACGTTTTACTGCTTTACGGCATCGACACACTCTACGACAGCTATTCCTTGAAAAATCTGACCTTTGGTCTGAAATAACCACGCTTTTGCATACGCTCCTGCCCTCTTGGGAAAAATACTACTGGTTGTTGCTACACATACGCCTTCAGCCAACTGTATTTTGAAAGGAGAACGTTATGAAAGAAAGCCTTTGCGAATTCTGGCAAGCCATCACCAAGCCCGAGATCCGTCACAAAACCGACCACGAGTGCGGCCTTTACGCCAACGAAAACTCGAGCACGCCGCTGGCCGCCCTCAAGTTCAAACACGACTGCTCCATGCCGCTGTATAAGGTATTCGCTATCATCGGCATATGCATCGTCTTTTTCAGCGCCGTATGGTCGCTGGCCGACACCCTCAAGTGTCTAGTTCCCTGCCGATGGGGACGTTCACACAACTGCCATTGCGATTGACCAACGTAAAAACGACTGCCGCGAATGGCTTTTTCCCTTCGCCGCAGTCGTTTTATCGATACATATATTATTAATTCAGCACACCGATATCCACCGAGAACATACGCTCCATGCGAGCGCGGAGAAGTGGGTAATCACTCAAGCGAGTGTCCTCATCCAGCAGTTCTCTGGCATCGTCGAACGCCGCCTGCATGAAATCACCATCCTCGCATTGGTCTGCCAGGCGGAAGCGAATACCGCCGCTCTGACGGATGCTGCTCTCGGCGTTACCGCGCAGAAAATCACCCGGGCCGCGTTGCATCAGATCCTGCCGCGCAATCTCGAAGCCGTCATGCTGATGCTTCATAGTGGCAAGACGCTTCTCTGCTATCTCCCCGCACCGTGGCGCACCCTTGACCAGTACGCAATAGCTCTTGCGTTTCCCGCGTCCAACGCGGCCACGCAGCTGATGCAGCTGGGAAAGACCAAAACGCTCGGCGTTTTCGATGATCATCAGCGTAGCACTCGGTACATTGACACCAACCTCGATGACAGTGGTCGAGACCAACACCTGCACCTCGCCGCTGACAAAGCGTTGCATGATGGTGTCCTTCTCGGCAGGCTTCATTTTGCCATGCAGACAAGCCACACTGATATGCGGCAGACGCTCGGAAAGCTCCTCCGCATATTTGACCGCCGACTTGAGAGGAATCCCCTCGAAATGATCATCCAGCGGCGACAAGCCGTCAAACGAAATGTCGCGCAAAGCAAGCTCGCCCGCTTCGATTTCATTCTCCTGCTCGATGGCAGGACAAACGACGTACACCTGCCCGCCCTCGCCGACCTGCTTATCAATAAAACCGTCCAGGCGGGCGCGATAAGAGTCATCTACGACGACAGTTTCCACGACCTGACGGCCGGGAGGCATCTCGTCAATGCGTGAGATGTCCAGATCGCCATACAGCCCCAGCGCCAGCGAGCGCGGAATGGGCGTTGCGCTCATAACGAGCAGATGGGTAAAGTGACTTCGCTCAGACAGCGTAGCACGCTGACCGACGCCAAAGCGATGCTGCTCATCCGTGACGACCAAGCCCGGCGCGGAAAATTCCACCCCGTCGCTGAGCAACGCCTGGGTACCGATCACCACGTCAAGACGAGTGGCGGGATCTGGGTCAGCCAGCGCCGCCTTGATCTTCTTCTTTTGCGCAGCCGTCGTCGCACCGATCAGCAAGGCACAGCGAATGCCCAGCTTGGAAAACAGCTCACTCAGCTCGCTTGCGTGCTGACGGGCAAGAATTTCAGTCGGCGCCATCAGCGCCGCTTGATGGCCACTTTGCACCGCGAACAGCATGGCCGCTGCCGCGCAGATCGTTTTACCGCAACCGACGTCTCCCACGACCATACGGCTCATGGGAACGTCTTTGGCCATATCGCCCTTAATCTCGTCGATGGCGCGCTTTTGTGCACCGGTCAGCTCGTACGGCAACAGCGCCGTCAAGGGGGCAAGATCGCCACGGTCACATTTGGGCGCACTCTGCTGCTTTACGCGGCTTCGAGAGGCTGCAAGCCCCAGCGCGAACATCAAAAACTCATCATAGATCAGTCGCTTTTTGGCGATTGCCAAGGCCTCCATGCTCTCAGGCGCGTGGATCTGCCGCATCGCGTACGGCAAGGTACACAGCGCACGCTTCACTCGCCACTCGGCAGGAAGCGGATCCTCCATGACAGGAAGCGCCAACCGCAACGCCATGGCGATGTTGGTCGCGATCTGCTTTTGAGACAAACCCTCGGTCAGCGGATAGACGGGAAACAGCGGTGTCAGATTGGACGCGTCACCGTCGGGAGCAATTTCCTCAAAGGCAGGCGAGCTCATGGCAAAGCGCTTACCGACACGCTCAACCTTACCGTAAAAGCGGAAGGTCGCCCCCAGGGGAAAGCTATCTTTATGATAATTCTGATTGAAAAAGGTGATCTCACAGCTTCCGCTTTCGTCATAGGCGCGGAATTTCAGCAGCGACATTCCACGGCGGATCATGCTGACGCGGGGCTGTGTCGCGACCGTCAGCACGACGGCACACTTGGCATCCGCAGGTGCGGTTTCAAGCAGCTTGATGTCGCCACGGTTTTCATACGAGCGGGGATAATGCTCCAGCAGCTCACCTACTGTGCGAACGCCAAGACGGGCGTAGGCCGTCTCTCTTGCCTTTCCTACGCCATACAGTGTACTGACACTCTGCTCGTCCCATGCTTTGCCCTGCATTCGATCACCCCCATTCCGACAATTCTATTTGCAAGAGCGCTCTTTGGCGCCTTGTATATTCAACAACTAAAGTATACCAAATTTTAGCGTGTCTGTCAACCTCACAGACGAGAAAGGAAAACAAAATGGTCACATACGATTCTCTTCGTCGCGACAGCGACATCCAAATTTACATCGAGCGTGCCGACGACGCCCTTGGCGCGTTGGGCTACACGGAGCACAGCTTTGCCCACGTCGGGCGTGTTGCAAAGGTAGCCGGCGATCTTTTGCGTGATCTTGGCATGGATGAAAAAACAGTCGAGCTGGCTCGTATCGCAGGACTTTTGCACGACATTGGCAACGTAGTCAATCGCGTTGACCATTCTCAAAGCGGCGCACTGATGGCCTTTCGTCTGCTCGATCGCCGCGATGTGCCCGTTGAGGATATTTGCACCATCATCACGGCCATTGGTAACCACGACGAGGGCACGGGTGTGCCCGTTGACCATATCAGCGCGGCTCTCATTCTGGCCGACAAATCGGACGTTCGTCGCTCGCGTGTCCGCAATCACGATCTGACCACGTTTGATATTCACGACCGCGTAAACTATTCGGTCACCAACTCGGTGCTGGCGCTGAGCGAGGACAAAACGGAGCTGTGTCTTTCTTTGACGGTCGACACCCAGTACAGCAGCATTATGGACTACTTCGAGATCTTTCTGGAACGCATGAATCTCTGCCGCCGCGCGGCGGAAAAGCTGGGGTTGCGATTCCGACTTGTGATCAACGAGCAGTTTATTCTGTAAGGGCGCAGAGGGGTTATCTGAAGTTGCAACAACTTCTCCTGCCCACGCGCACACAGCTTCGCGCGTGCGCTGTACCGGTATTGTTGTCCTTTCTTTGTCACTGAACAAAGAAAGAACGAAAGAAAATCAGCCCGGATGTTCCCTCCGGGACCTCCCTTGGCATTGCCGCGCTACATAGCAAACCAAGAGATAAACATATCTCTCACTTGTGCGGTGCTTCAAGGATGACAGCACGCGCGACAGGTAGGAATATCAAAAGTCATATTGATGAGTAACAGCACCGCGACATCGCGGTGCTGTTTTCTTATTTCACTCCGTAATGCTCCTTGACCGTCGCCGATGCGCGGACGCTGCCCTGCACCGCAATGGCCTTAACAGTGGCAAACAGTAATTCTTCGTCGCAAGCCTCGTCGATGATAAGCAGACCGTAGCCGCACAGCTTTTCCTTGCCTGCGTGGCGGTTCCACGCGGCCAGCTTCTCCGGCGTGAGGGTCAGCTCGCCCAAGAACCACTCGGTACGGGAGGAGTTGTCCTTGGTATCCTGCACGATGATGCGGTCAACTGTGCTCTGCTCGCGGGCGATCAGCTCGCGCACCGCCTGATTGACAGCGTCGCTCCGATTGGCGTAAAAGCCGTGGTCAACGAGAAAATCGATGGCCGCCAGCGAGGACACGTTGACGTTAACCGATATTTTTTCACTCAAATTCTCATTTTTCATATAAAACACCTCCATATATGCTCTGATTGTAGCATATATGGAGGTGTTTGTCAAGCGATTACTTGATTTTTTCCGTGTCCTCAGTCTTATCGCCGATGGCCAAACGAGAGTACAGCGTCACTCGTGCGCCATCCTCAACGTCATACGAATGACCGTTATAACGCAAAATGTTGATACCGGTAAAGTCGCCGCCCCGGATGACCATCTGCGCCGTCTTAGAGCCGATGTTATCCGTACCAATGTTGACCGCCAGCGTGTCATAGCTGTCCTCTGCCACGATGAAGTGAGCAACTCCATACGAGAAGGTATTCCAGATACGCTGTCCCTCGGCATCTACAACCCAGATGGAGGTGTTATAGTCGCGGGCAACCTCGTTGCGGTTGGAATAGTTGGGGTTAAGCATCGTACCGCCCAGCTCACCTGACTCGGGAACGTAGGCAACGCGGTCACAGACAGTAGCATTGTGCAAAAATCCCGTGACTGTACCGTTCTTGCCGCCCACGCGGATATCGTTGATGAAGCAGAAGCTGGTCACCTTTTTGATCAAGTGGTTATTACAGCCGGCAAAGTCGATGCCGCGACCCGCCAGAATGAAGCAAGAGTTGACAACGTATACGCCTTCGCCCGTACCGCGAACGGTGTAGGCAGTGTCACGAATACCCGAGTGATTGGAGGTATAGACAAAGCGAATGCCATTGACACCGGCGTTCTTGCCCAGCGTAATGAGTGCCACGTCATCTTCCGTTCCCTCAAGACCGTAGTGCGTCATAACACGCGTGCCAATCGCGCGACCATTCTCCTCACGCGTAGCAACGGGCGAGGTACCGCGAAGCTCAACGCCTGCGGGGACTTCAATGGGCTCGTCGATCAGATACGTGCCACCGGGCAGATAGACAATGCCGCCCGTCTTGCCTGCCTCGTAGAGAAGCGCCTGAAGCTCGGCCGAAATGTCCGTTTTACCCGTCTTATCAAAATCAGCTACGTAAAGAACACCGTTGGGTTTAGGATAACCAACGCCAGTATCGATGTTATACTCGGTCAGAAGATCGGTGTCAACCAGAATGTCACCCTCAAGACCGCCAATAATGGTGGTTCCTGCGGTTTTGATGATACCGGAGGACTGATTGACCATACCGTATTCACTGCCCTCCAAATAGCAGTTGGAGAAGTGTGCGCCCCAACGGTTATCCAGCTCTTCGGCAAGCACGGCCGTATCGCAATCAACGACAACAGTATCGTAAAAGCTGCCTGCAAAGCCGATACGAACGGCCGGAATGATGTGAATACCCGTGCTGCAATCGGAGATGGTAATATGGATATATTCCGTCCATTCAACGTCGGATAGTTGCATGCCGACCGTGTTGGCACGGGTGTATTTCTTGATGTCCTTCACAGCCACGGTGTCGTATCCGCGCGCAGCGGTAAATTCACTCCAATATTTGGGCGAGACGGTAATATTGGTGCAGTTACCAACGTCAGAAGAAAATCCAATGGCTACACCGATGTCCAGGAAAGTACCGAACAGATTTTCAATGGTCAGCTGCTCATGTCCGCCCTCACTCAAAACGGTCGCGCCAACACCGCGGTAGCCGTTGATGATGGTGCAGTTTTTAACGGTAGGAGCGTGGTTGCCCTTATTCTGATGGGCGGGGTTGAAATAGAAAGTAAAGGGATAGGGCTTAACGTCGGCGAGAGACTGGTTGGGATAGTAAACAGTCAGGCCATACGCACCGCCCGAGGCACCGAGCAGGATCGTACCGTTGGTCATCTCATCGCTACTGGGAACGTCAGCCAGTATGACCGTACCGTACTCATTGCCAAGCTCGGGATTCTGCCAGTCGCCGCGCAAAACGGTAAAGGAGGGAATCCGAAGCTGCTTGGTGATGCGGTAAGTTCCCAAAGGCAGAAAAACCGTGCCACCGCCGCGAGCCTCGCAATCGTTGAGCGCGCGCTGAATGCCGTCGGTCGAATCGGCTACACCCGTCGGGTCAACACCGTAGTTTTCGCGACCCGCGATGATATCCGCAACGACAGTATCTTCGGTGATGTAATGGGTTTGAACGATAATCGGAGCATCGGAGTGCTCTTGTGTATTTTCATAGGTCAGAACCTCGTTCAGCTCCAACGGAATAGAAATGTTATCTTTCACGTTTACAACCTCCGTTATGTAATCATATCCTACGTAAGTTCTCAAAAAATAATCGACAGCCTTAACGGTCTGGGCATCGTCAACACCAACGATGACAATCGTTTTACCCTCATTCATGACGCGAACGGCGTATTGTCTTTCGCCAAGGGTGCTCAAAACCTCCTCGCTTTCAGGGCGCTTGGTCTTGCCGATCAGAATTTCATACTCTGCCGCGGGCGTTTCATCCGTAGTGATCTCTACGTCATCGCGCGCCAATACAGCCTCAAGAGCCACGTGCACGATGGCCGCCATTTTGGTAACAGCCGATTTGGCGTAATCACCGCGAACGATCACGTAAGGAAACGCACCGCTCTCATCTACTAAGTTGAATTTGGGCACGTCGGGCTCAGGTTCAGGCTCAGGCTCGGGGTCGGGCGTGTTGCGGCAAGCGCAAAGGCCAAGCGCAACGATCATAAGCAAAGCGAGCAACGCTACGAGCAGTCGAAAACCACGGCGTGCTCCTTGATGGATGGTCATAGGTATTCCCTCCTCAATATATTCTGTTTTCATTATATATGATATTGAAATAATTGTCAAGGTCTTAAGCAACAAAAAGAGTACCGCGCAAGGCGGTACTCTTTTTGCTATTCGTTGATACAAGGATCAGTTGCAGCCGCAGCAGAAGATCAACAGAGCGATGATCAGGACCCAGATCCAGTTATCACCAAGGAAATTGCAAAGACAGCCGTTATTCATATGAGTACCTCCGTAAATTGATTTGCCAAGGGGAGGTATCATCTCCCCCGCACTATCATTTTATGACGCATGCGGGGGAATGTTACGACTTTTTGTCGAAGTTTATCGCCTGCCGAAGTTTATCGCTTGTCGAAGTTTATCGCTTGTCGAATCTTATCGCTCTTCGATATCCGTACCGCTGAGCATATCGTCGGTAAAGCTCTTGTCAATGCGGATGCCGCTGGCAAACAGGTTGCCGGAAAGATTCAAACTCATTGCCATGTCACCTGCGATAGCATCCGTTGTACGAGACGCGTTGATTACACCGACGAAGGAGGCCGAGCCTGCGTTCAAACGGCACATGGGCGCACCTGCGGAGACGATGTTACCACCGTATACGTTGACCTCACCATCACCGTTGAGGTTAAAGGCATTCTTACAAGTGCCCCAGCCGGCAACGTTGATAAAATCGATCTTACCGGTGAAATCCTCTTCTGTATACACATAGTTAAAATGCTTGGCCGTGCCCGCGGTATACAGGTTGACCAATTCCGTATTGACCAGCGTAACCGTGCAATCACCCGAGAAATAGGCAGAAATGTCACCGCTGTCTACACCGTGGCTAAGGACGTAAACGTCCTGCGCACCGTCCAGAACCGTCAATCCCTGAGATGCACCGTAGGTGAAGTTATGATACAGAATCTGATTCTTGCTCTCACCGATGATAAACGGACGGCTGCGCGTCATGATGGATACGTAAGGACCCGTCCACCAGTTGTCGTCGGTGTGGACGGCAAAGCAGTTGGGGGTGAAGTGGCAATCGCGGATGATACCGTTTTCACTACCCGCTCCGACCTGAATACCCGTATTGAGGAAGGCGCCGTACAAAAATTCAATGTAGTGATTATCGCAACGGTAAGTGGCAAAGTCTACGCCGTTCCAGGAGGTCGGCAACGTCACGTCAACCAAATAAATGTTTTTACCATTGCCCTGAATGGTAAAGGAATAGGGCTGCAGATTATTGGTGTTCTGCGTGTTGTAAACCACGGAAATACCGATCATACCCGCACCGTCAAACAGTGTAAACAGCGCTTCTCCGTCGGGATCGTTCAGGCCGAAGGAGGTATTGATCTGAGTGGGATTGAAGCTGTGCGACCAAATGGCAATGCCACGCAGCTCGATGCCGGCCCAAACGTCGATATGGTCGCTGACCGTGTACGAGCCTGCAGGCAGGTAGACCGTACCACCCGTCTCTTTCAGCTCGTCGATGGCTGCTTGCAGCTCGTTCGTGATATCATCACCGTGCTTGACGCCATAGGGCGCATCCGTCAGCTTAATGACGCGGTCGGAGGTGGGCTTGGTGATAACCGTCTTACCATAATCTACGTTGGGAAGCTCGGGCACGGTGTTATCCGTAACCAGCTTGTATTCGTAATCGTCACCGCCCTGAACGGTCGTGTTGACCAGCGAATACTTCTTGCCGGAGGCCGCTGCGAAGGCCGTTCCGCTCGCCGACTTGACGGCGCAATCGTTCAGAATGATCTTGGACGAGCCGTAATTGAGCACCGCATTCGCGCCCGCGCTCTCCAGAATACCGTAGGTAATGACCAGATCACCCGCACACTTGGGAGACATGTAGACAGCCGTTGCACCGTCGTTGCCGACCGCACGGAAATGGCAGTCGGACGCGATCATCCAGGACAGCTCGTCGGCATACAGGCAGTAGTAGCAATCCAGCAGATTGATGTTATACATATGTCCGTTGGGCGTACCGAGATCCTGGGGATCCTGGCTGGTTTGAATACCGATACGATAGCCCTTGACGGTGATGTCAGCAATGTACGTCCAGTCGATACGCTCGAGAATGATACCTGTCGAGTTGCGCAGCATATAGGTGCGAAGCAGCTCAGCATTGGGTGTTCCGGGCAAACCGCTCTTAAGCCAGTAATCGGGGGCGAAATTGAAGTTCTCCAGCTTACCGATATCGTAGCTGGGGGTATTATAATAACCGATATTCAGGCAGGTACCGTAAATATCGCGAGTGTACTGCAACGAGTTGCTCGCCTGCGAGAACAGCGTTGCGTAGTTAAGTGCAAAGTAGGAGTTGACGAAGGTAACGTTACGAACCGTAACACCCTCCGAGCCGCACTGGGTGATGGTGGGAGGATACGGAATGGCCTGACCGTTGACGATCGTCTGCTCGGGATACCAGAAGGCAATATTCTGCACCGAGCTTTGGTGATTCATCATGATGGCGGACTTGGAGGGCTCGGTACTGCCCTTGCCGCCGTAGATGCACAGCACCGTACCGTTGGCCGTTCCCATTTCGAGCTCACCGACCAACGCTACGTTGCTGGGCAGCGTCAGCGTTTCGGTCAGGCAATAGTAGCCTGCGGGGACGAAGATGGTACCGCCCTGCTTGCTCAGGTGAGCGATCGCATCCTTAAAGGCATCTGTATCGTCCGTCAGACCGTTGCCCGTTGCACCGAAGGAAAGCACGTTGGCATCCGCGATGATGTTGAAGTTGGTCTCAAATTCAGACTTGATCAAGCCCGTTTGGGGCGCTTTTCCTTCAACGACATCATCCAGATAAACGGCGTTCAGGCGAGTGATGTCGGGGCCCTTGCAGAAGACGTAAAAATCGTTGCCGCCCTCAAGACTACCGTTCATTGCAACGCCCGTCAGCGTCACTGTGACAGTTGTCCATTGCTTCATACGGGTGCAGGACGTCTTAACCGTGCATTCTTCGCCGGCAGCGTTGATATAATCAACCGACAGCTCAAGAGATTGCGTCAGATAAACGACAAAATTCAGCGTAATATCCTTACCACGATAGGCCTCTCGCGTTGCCTCGTCCGCAGTGACGTAGAAGCGGTTGGTCTTGTCCCAGTACTGCATCATCCAAGAATCCTTTTCCTTTATGAAAAGGTATTCGGGCTGTGCGCCATCCGTGGTAACGACCGACAGACCGTTCTCGTCTTTGGCATTTTCGTGCAGCTCAACGCGGGGCTTCTTCGAAAAATCAGCGATCGGTGAGCTGCTGACATAGTTGATCTTATAATCGTTCTTGGTAGAATAGTTGGGATCTACCGTCAGCAGTGCCTCAACGTCCACCTTGTCTGCGCTAACCTCGGGATGTCCCGTCTGGTCAATCGTGAAGAAAGGATGAACGGGCTCTTGATCCTGCTCGTCACCCTGCTCGGTGTCATCGCCTTCCGTGCCACCCTGATCGGGCTGAGGGACCTTGGGCGTGCACGCGGTCAGGAGCATGACCAAAACGCAGAACAGCGCAACAAGCTTGGTATTACGCTTCAAGACGACCGCCAAGGACACGGCAAAGCTACCAAACAGCCAGGCAATGCCAAGACCCGTGCCTGCACAGCCACTCTTGACGGGCGCTTCTTGCTCGTCGGCGTTGTCATCAGGCTGTGCGTTGTTCGAGGGATTCTCCGTCGCGTCGTTTGACGTCTCAGGCGTGCCCCAAGGATTGTAGGGCTTATTGGCCTTGATCGGGTCAGAAGGAGGCGGGACGGCCGTCGTGGAATCCTGCGTGCCAATGATGATGTCCTCGGGAATATCCGGGGGAAGGTCGGCACCGTCGCTATAGACCAAACGGATATTATCCAGCTTTAGAACGAAAGATGAGCCGTAATTATTGGCATTGGCATAAAGGCGCATGAAGTTGATGCGCGAAAGATCACATGCACCATCCTTGGGAAGATGCAGGACAATGTGATTCCAGCCGTCCACGACCTCAAAGCCGGTCAGATTCCAGGAAATCTCCTCTTGATCGGGGCGACCGCTGGAGGTCAGCTCGAGCGACTCGCCGCCCGTCAAGGTGTAATACGCATCGGCATTGGACACGTACAAATCAAATTCCAAACAGTTGGCCTCGCCCGCGTCTACAGGCGTATCCCACACGCGATGAACGGCAAACGAGCCGCCTGCAGGGACAGTCCAGCTCACGCTGGCAGTTCCCTCGGTCTTTTCATTGCGATCCTTGGTGTTTCCGCCACCGTGCCAGGTAGAGGTGTCACAATCGTCCAGCATAATATCCTCTTGCTCCGCAAAAGCGGGTAGGCAGAGTGCCATGATCAGCACAAGCGAGAGGATCAGCATCAGCCATTGTTTCGTTTTCATATTTGTTCCCTTTCTGTATGAAAGCATTATCGTGTTTCCGCTTCGCGGAAGGGATCGATTTCTTGGTCATGCGTTGCCTTGAGTCGAACAGTGAAGTGGTATTTCTTGGCCGACAGACGGTACTTTTCATCAAGAGCAGGTCCGCAGGAATGCGAGCCGATACCTGCTTGCGCCAGGTCAAGATTGACCACCGTCTGCTCGCGCGGCTTCAGCTCGAAATCGTGTGCCGTCGAGCTCAAGTCGTGCGGTGTGAAATGTGAGCAGTTGAAGCTAAAGCGAGCGTCATCGGACACTGCCAGCAGAGTCGTTCCTTGCCCATCGTTCAAGCTCATCCACAGCGTGTCGGTGTGTGCCATGTTCTCCTGCGGACGAACGTAGTGCTCAAAATGATCGCTCACAGAGCAGGAGAACATACCATCATAGGACGCCAAGCGCTTATCGACGTAGGATTCCACAGGGCCGCGGCCATAGTAGGAAAGCTGCTCAAAACCCGCGGGCGTCATAAACTGAACTCCCAAGCGAGGCAGATGCGGCTGACCATCACGCACGGTCGCATCGTAATCCAACACAAGCGAGCCGTCGGCATAGACGGTGTAGCGCGCCGTAATATGCATAATGGGCAGCAGCGAGGGTGCGCCGAGCGACAGCTTGGCACACACGCAAACATGCGAGCTGGTCTGCTCCTCGATTTCGCAATCATATGCGCGGCTCTTGGCCAGATGATACAGCGCCTTTTGCCACTCTCGCTGGACGTAGCGATCGTTGTCGGTGGGTGCACGCCAGATGGCAGGAGTGATGGGAGAAGCCAGCAATTCTCTGCCCTCCACCATCATAGACACGGGCAATCCCTGCATGCGGTCGATCACGACGACACCGCTTGCCGTAGTGATTGTGATCGTCACCGGCGTTTGGAGAGCAGACACCTCGCCCTCGGGGCAATCGACCTGCTTGTCGGAGCGGATCTCCTTTGCCACTTGTGCAAATCCGACCTTATGTCCCTGCTTTGCCCACAGCGTATCGCGATTGAGGCGAGCACGGATGGTAAAGGTGTAAGCGCCTGCACCGTCGGGAAGCACCGTTTCGGGCAGTATCCATGTTTTGCACTCACCGGGGGCGATACCGGCGCCATTCAAAACGCCAGATGCCAGCACCATTTCGTTGCGTTTCAGTATATACAAAAAGTCCAGATCAGAAAGATCGGTAAAGAAGCGTCTGTTGCGGATGGTAACCGCGCCGGTCGCCTCGTCCCACGCTTCCAACTCAAATGGCTTGATAGCCTGCTTCAACTCTAAAAGTCCCGTGTGGGGACGGCGGTCGGGATAGACCAGACCATCCACGCAGAAGCAGCCCATGGTCGGAAATTCATCAAAATCGCCGCCGTACAGATAGTGGGGGTGATGCTCTACGTCTTCACCAACGGCGATCGAATGGTCGGTAAATTCCCAAACACATCCGCCCCAGAAGGCATCGTTGTTCCAAATCAGATCCCAATAGGCCTTCAAATCTCCCGGGCCGTTTCCCATAGCGTGCGAATATTCGCACAGATAGAAAGGTCTTTGGTTGTTCTTGTCGTTCAGATACCGCTCGACGATCTCGCGCGGTGAGGGGTACATACGGCTGTCAATATCAGTCGCAGCGACCTGACGCTGTGCCATTGCATCCTCGGGATGCCCTGCCAACGTACGCGTCGCGTCCTCCGAATGGACCAGACAGCCGGGATAGCGAGCGTGGAAATAATCCATCATTGCCACGTGGTTTTGGCCAATGCCGCTTTCGTTGCCGACCGACCACATCACGATGCAGGGGTGGTTTTTATCCCGTTCCATCATACGGCGAGCACGGTCAAGGTAGGATTCCTGCCATGCGATATCGTCCGTCAGACGGTTCCATTGTCCTACCGTCGCCATGCCGTGGCATTCAAGATCGGCTTCGTCGATGACGTAGAGACCGTAGCGGTCGCACAGTTCAAGGAAGCGGGGATCGTTGGGATAGTGGCTGGTACGGACGGCGTTGACGTTGTGCTGCTTCAGGATCAGCACGTCGCGCTCCATATGATCATAAGGCGTCGCCGCACCCAGGATCGGATGGCTGTCGTGGCGATTAACACCCTTCAGTTTAGCCTTGCGACCATTGATATACACCACGCGGTCGCGCACAACGATTGAACGGAAACCCAAGCGAACGGGGATATACTCCTCACCGCAATGCAACCAAAGTGTATACAGATCCGGCTGCTCATCGCTCCATGGGGACACGTCGGCTACGTCAATCTCCAGCATCTGCTCGCCTGCCTGCAAGCATCCCTCGGCAACACAGGAGCCGTCGGGAGAGGTCAGCTGATATTCAGTTTCAGAAGGCACGTTGTGGGTCAATTCAAGGGCGAGATGACCATTCTTGCCATCCTCCAAAAGCGTCGCACGGGCAAAGATATCCTCCACTCTCACGCGGTCTCGGAGCAACAGATACACCTCGCGGAAAATGCCGGACAAGCGGTATTTATCCTGGTCCTCCAGATACGAGCCATCGCACCATTTAAGAACCAGCACTCTCAGCTCGTTCTCGCCCTCGTGCAGATACGCCGTAACGTTAAATTCGCTGGTCATGTGACTAACCTGGCTGTATCCGACGAACTGACCGTTGATATACAGATAGAAGCAAGAATCCACGCCCTCAAAATTGAGCATGATATCCTTGTCCAGCATCTCTTGCGTCACCGTCAGCGTACGACGGTACAAACCGCAAGGATTGTCCACGGGCACGTGAGGCGGATCGACCACAAAAGGATATTCTACGTTGGTATAATGGGGCGTATCGTATCCGCGATCAAGCAAGGTTTGCCACGAGCGCGGCACCTCGATCGTATCCGCGCCCTCCATGGCCGTTTCCGTCGTCGGGTCCTCCAAAAGATACAGTGCACGATAATAGCGGAAATCCCACTCGCCGCACAGCGAGATGAATTTGTCCGAGTCCTCGCGCTTAAACTCTTGCTTGGCGGGAATTGCGCCAAAGGGTATATAATACGCACGTGGTGCCTCGCATCCTACGTGCAAAACGTCGGTTGTTTTGTGAAAGTTCAGTTCCATACCGCACCTCCTTTTTGTTTGGTAATATCATACCATACGAGCGTGGAAAAGTCAACGACGTAACGCAAATTGCACAATTTTTTCCCTTTTGCACAAAGAGAAAAAGACCCGTCTGTCTGCGCAGACGGGTCTTTGATTTTATTCAGGCTGAACGAAGCGGATGGACTCGATCACGACCTTGTTGATAGGCGTGCTCTTCTCTCCACCGTCGTTGTTCTTGACGGGTGTTTCAGCGATCATATCAACAGCATCCATGCCTGCAACGACGTAGCCAAAGGAAGCATACGAGCCGTTGAGATGGGCAGACGTCTTATGAACGATAAAGAACTGACAGGACGCACTGTTAAACTCGGTGCCACGCGCCATGGAAATAACGCCGCGGATGTGCTTGAGGTTGTTTTGGAAGTTGTTGAGATTGAACTCACCCTTGATCTTCTTGTCGGAGCTACCCGTGCCGTCGCCATCGGGGTCACCACCCTGGATCATAAAGCTCTTAACAACGCGGTGGAAGGTCAGACCGTCGTAAAAATGCTCGGATACCAGCTTTTGGAAGTTGGCAACCGTTTCGGGCGCAACCTCGGGATACAGACGCACGATGATGTCCTCGCACACCGTCTTCTCGCCGCTTTGGGCGTCCGTGATGCTCACAGAAATCTTGACATAGTTGGTCACCTTCTCCGTTTCCGTGCAGGTGGAAGGATCCACAGCCGTAAAATCCAGATCGGCAAAGGCAGGGGCTTTATGACCGGCGCAGGCGGTCGCCATCAGCATAAGGGCGCACAGCACGCAAAGCAGCAATGCTCTTATGGCAATTCGATATTGTTTCATACGATTAAAACTCCTTTTTCTTTTCATTATCATACCCATATATTGTAACAGAAAACGATCGAGCTGTCAAGGATAATTCCGCTCGCACAAGCAAAAGAGATATATTTTTTTACTCGATCGCACATAATAGTGATAGATTTTTGGAGGTGATGTGAAATGACCGTAAACACGCATTCGTGGCAAGAGCGGGCAGCCAAGCTGTTCGTCGTGCTCTCCCTGCTTGCCGTGGCTTATTTTTTCATGGAAACCGCAATCAAGCTACTCCTGCCCTTCTTGCTCGCCGCACTATTGGCCGCCATCATACGCCCTATCGCAACTTTTTTGGAGCGCAAATGCAAGATGCCGAAAAAAATTGCGTCCATTTTGCTTTTGATCCTGCTGTTGTTTTTCTTTGGCGTGCTGATTTTTTGGGGCTGCGAGAGGTTGATCTTGGAACTGCAAAAGCTACTGGATCAAATCGGCACCGACGGTGCTGTATGGAGCGCGAAGATCTCCAATATGATCGAGGTCGTCACAGGGCTGAGCGAGCATATTCCCTTTTTGTCCAAGCTCCGATCTAACGGCTCGCTGACCGGCTTTTGGCAAGAGGTTGATGCCAAGCTAGCCGAGATCATCACCGACACGCTGACGCGCTGGAGTGCCCGTATTCCCGACGCCATCGCGGCCTTGATCCGCGGCATTCCCGGGGCGATCATTTTCTTTTTGACTTTTATTCTTGCCGCCTTTTATCTGTGCGCTGACCTTCCCGATGTTCTTAAAACGCTCACAGAGCTTCTCCCTGACCGCTGGCAATCGCGTATTCCGGCAGGAAAGGAAAAGCTATCCCAAATGGGCGGAAACTATCTGCGAGCTTACTTTCTTTTGTTCCTTTTGACCTTTGTCGAGTTACTGATTGGCTTCACCTTCTTACGCTTGCCCTATATTTTCCTGCCTGCGTTGCTCATCGCGGTTGTGGATATTCTGCCCGTGCTGGGTGTTGCGACGGTGCTGGTGCCGTGGGGTCTGATCGAGCTGTTACGGGGCGATGTCAAGCTTGGTACGGCACTGTTGGTGCTGTGTGCGATCATGCTGCTCATCCGTCAGTTGGCAGAACCACGCATTGTGGGCAAAAGCATTGGTCTTCATCCGTTAGCAACGCTATTTGCCGCTTACGTGGGGCTACAACTATTCGGATTATTTGGTATGTTAATCGGTCCTGCGGTGGCGCTACTCATTAAGGGGTGGGTGATGCCACGGGAGGGGGAAAGCTAAATTTCCTGCTACTTCTTCTACGGGCGCACACAGCTTCGCGCGTGCGCTGTGCCACAATAGCTGCCATTTCTTTGTCGTTCCACAAAGAAATGGCGAAAGAAAAGGAACCAAGGCGTTCCCCCTTGGATTCCCCCTTTCTGTGCCACACTATGCCGTTTACGCTTCAAAAGAAAAAGCTGTGGAACGTTTCGCTATCCCTCCACAACTTCTTCACATTAATTAATTTTCCAAATAAATAATCTCTTTTCCCTTTTGCTTGGCATATTCGATCTCGGCCGCGACCGCCTGCCCGATATAGCCGCCAACGTTGACAACGAAAATAGCATCCGACAGATCAATTTTCGAAAGATGAATCTCGCCAAGCATTGCTGTTTCCTCCTCGGTCAAGGCACGATTCAGCACGTGAGGCAAAGGACTTAAAATGACCCATCCTTTTTCCAGTTCAAGGCGCTCGGCTATCTCCAGCATCTCGCTCCAAAAGCGGAACGAGCCACACAAGGTAACGACTTTTCTCATTTCTTATCCACCCTCATTTTGGCAATTCTCTCTCCATCTGGCGTCACGTAGGCTGTCCAGTTGGTGTGATAGATGACCAGACCCGGCTTGCCACCGGCCGGCTTTTTGACGTTGCGGACGCGAGTGTAGTCCACGGCAATGTTATCGCCGCCCACCGCTTTGGAGAAGTAAGCCGCGATTTCGGCCGCCTCGGTGAAGTCACGGTCGCTGGGCTCCTCGTCACCGTTGCAAACCAGTACCACATGCGAGCCGGGCACGCCCTTGGCATGGAACCAATAGTCATTGCGATCTGCCAGCTTGTGAGTGATATACTCGTTTTGAACGTTGTTCTTTCCGCAGAGCACCTGCAAGCCGTCCGTCGTGAGGAAACGAGCCACCTTGGGCGTCGTCTGCTTGTGCGAGCGGTACTGCTTCATGCGCGAAGCGTAACCGCTACGGTACAGCTCATCGCGGATCTCGGACAGGTCCGCATCCGTTTCGGCGCGCGTCAGGGCATCAAAGACGCTGTAAATATAAGTCAGCTCGCTCTCGCCCAGCGCGATCTGCCGCGTCAGCTCTTCCTTTGCCTTCTTGCTCTTATTATACTTTTTATAATACACCTGCGCGTTGGCGGTAGGGCTCAGGCGAGAATCCAGTGCCACAGTACACGAGCCGTAACTACCGTCCTCCTCATGGTAGTCCTCGTAGTCGATCAGAGTTGCCTGCGTCATGCCGCGCGAAAGCTGATACAAATTGGCCGTGATCAGATCTCCCGCTCGCTTGTATTCAGCTCCCTTTTCACAATCGGCCAGCTCACCACGCTGAAGATCTAACTTCTTATGCAGACGCGCCTCGGCGTTGGTCAGAATGTGCAAGATGTCTGCCGCGCGCTGCTTGACTCTTGTTTCTCTGTCGCGGGTGGCAAAATAACGATCGAGCAGCTCGCCCGCCGTTCCCTGCTTAACCTCAAAAGAGCTGCCATACTGGGTCAGCGGCATAAAGGCGTATTCAACCGAGCGCTCTCCCTCCATATACAAGGTCGGCTCGAAATCGCACCGACGGATGCGGTCGATCACTGCGTCAAAGCCGCGCCACAGCATCTCTGCCGTACAGCCCTCCAGTGGTGTCTCAGTATCGCCTGTGACCAGATAGACCATCTCACGCGCCACGGCCGCCGAGATACCCTGAAAGGTGGCCAGCAGCCACTTATGCGCAGGTCGTCCTGCGGGCGCATCGGCATGCAGAGCGTAAAACTCCTGCTCGCTCACAAGGAGCGGATCGGTCTTTTCCTGCGTGGGCGGCAACTCGTAGGTCATGCCCGGCAGGACCTGACGCACCGAGCTGGTCGAAAAGTCGACGGGGCGCAAAACAGCTAAGATTTTACCGTTTTCATCGGTGAACATCATATTGCTGTATTTGCCCATGATTTCGGCAATGAGATAGCGACGGCAGGCAAAGCCCATCTCGTCCCGCGTCTCAAATTCCAAGCGCACCACGCGCTCAAATCCCTCTTGGCGAATATCGGACAGCTTGGCACCCGACAAATGCTTGCGCAACAGCATGCACAGCATGGGGGCGGTCAGGGGATTTTCTTTTTGTACGGTAGTAAAACCGATACGGGGATTGTTTGATCCCGCGTGGATAAGCAGTCGTCTCCCCCCCTCAAACGAGCGCATCTGCAGTACGATCTCGTCCTTTTCGGGTTGGCTGATTTTTTCAATGCGAGCGCCAAGCGCTGCACTTTTAATCTCGTGGATCACACAAGCAAGCATACCTGCGTCAAATGCCATAGCCGTTGCTCCTTTCCTTCAAATTCATCATATACATCAAAACATCTCGGCAAGTACGCCCAAATGCGGAACGATCACGTCGGGACGCTCGTCGCCCGTCGCCGCCGCGCCTTCGGCGGCGCTCGTTCCTCCCGTCAGCACCAGAACCGAGGTCGCGCCCGCGCGATTGCCAAAAGCAATGTCGGTATACAGTCGGTCACCGATCATGCACATTTGGCTTGCGCGCAGCCCCGTTTGCCGTTCGATCAAAGCCATCGCCTCGGGCTGAGGCTTGCCCATGATGACGGGAGTAACGCCCGTGGCCGCCGTGATCATGGCCGCGATTGCCCCAGCATCGGGCAGAAGGCAATCCTCAATGGGCACACTGCGATCGGGATGGGTGCAAATATACTTGGCACCGCGCTGGATCATACGGCAGGCTGCGGCCGCCTTTTCAAAGGTCAACGTCTTGTCAAAGCCCGATACGACCACGTCGGCCGTCGGCGCACTCGCGGGAACGACGTTGATGCCCGCTTCAATAAACATCTTCTCCATTTCGGGCACGCCGACCAGATAGACGCGCGCGCGGGGATGGTTCTTCTTCAAATAATCAATGGTCACGTCACCCGCCGAGATCATTTCGTCCTCGCGCGGTTCAAAGCCCATCTTTCCCAAATACGCCACCATCTCTTGGTGCGAACGATTGGGACTGTTAGTGTAGAACATGACTCGCTTGCCCGCGCGGCGCAGCTTCAGAATAAAGTCGATCGCCTCGGGAATGGGCGTTGTCGCAAGCGCGACCGTTCCGTCTATATCAAAAATAAAGCACTTCAGCTCTCGAATGTACAAGTAGGGTGCTGACATATCTGTTTGAGTATGCATTGTTTCATCTTTCCCATGGTGATATTTGGCGCACATGCTGTCGCCGAAAAATATTATATCACATAGTTGCAATTTTTACAAGAAGATGATATAATTGTTACAGTAAGATTTTTTCTCCCTCGGAGGTAGTTATGAAAAAGACCGTCATTGGCATTGATATCGGCGGAAGCACAACCAAGATCGTTGGCTTTCACTTTGAACAAAATAAAAAACCCGAGCTGATCGCGCCCCAATTCGTCCGCGCGACTGACCCCGTCACCTCAATGTACGGTGCATTCGGTAAGTTCACCGACCAAAACGGTCTGCCCCTTGATCAGATCAACCGCGTCATGATGACAGGCGTCGGCTCGTCCGTGTCGCAAAACCCCATCTACGGCCTTCCCTGCAGTAAGGTCTCTGAATTTACCTGCGTGGGATTGGGCGGCCTGTATCTTTCGGGGCTGCAAGAGGCCATCGTCGTCAGCATGGGCACGGGTACGGCTCTGATCCATGCCAAGGCGAAAAACCTTGACGAGAGCGGTGCCCCCATCGTCAGCAACGAGCAGGATACCGAAATCGAGTATTTGGGCGGTACGGGCGTGGGCGGTGGTACCCTCATTGGCCTGACCAAAAAGCTGACTGGCGTTGCCACCATCGAGCATATCGAGCAGATCTGCCGCGACGGTAATATCGAAAACGTCGATTTGCGCGTTGGCGACATCTCTCGCGACAGCTTCCCCAATATGAACGAAAAGCTGACCGCCTCCAACTTTGGCAAGGTCAGCGACCTCGCAACCCCGAGCGACATCGCCCTAGGCGTGGCCAACCTCGTGGCCGAAACCATCTTCATGATGGCCATTTTCGCCGCCCGCTCGTTTGGCCTCAAGGATATCGTCCTCATCGGCAATCTGTCCACCCTTCCCCCCGTCCGCCGTGTGTTTGACGAGCTGCAGGACAGCTTCGGCGTCCGCTTTATCATCCCCGAAAACTCGCAGTACGGCACAGTTATTGGGGCGGCGCTTTATCGGTAAACACAAATATACAGAACACCCACCATGTTTTCATGGTGGGTTAATTTTATTGGAGAGGACACCTCATCCGTCAGCCTTCGCCTGCCATCTCCCTCGTCAGAGCGAATGGAAAGGGACCCATGAGCTTGCGGTAGCTATTGTGTCGATAAGCACACTGTCTTCCCTGCTTTTCCCTGATATTTTCCCATATAAAGTTCTTGAAAGGGGTGTGGGGGAGACTTCTTTCAAGAAGTTTCCCCCACTCGTCCCTTTATTCAATTACTTAATCATACCTTCCAAGGTAGCCTTGGCGCATGCGAGTGCAGCATCGATCTGCGACGCATCACGTCCGCCGGCCATAGCGTTGTCGGGGCGTCCGCCGCCCTTACCGCCGGTAACCGCCGCAACGGCACCAACCAGCTTGCCGGCATGTGCGCCCTTGGCAACGGCATCCTTGCCTGCACCTGCGAGGAAGTTGAGCTTGCCGTCAGCCTCAACAGCCAGTACGACAACAGCATTTTCATACTTTGCCTTGATATCGTCCACCAGCGTGCGAGCCATATCGACGTTCATGCCCTCGGCACGAGCGGCTACCAGCATCACGCCGTTTACATCAACAGCACTTGCCAGAATGGCATCCAGCTTGCCGCCGGCCAGCTTTGCGTTGAGAGCCTCGATCTCCTTCTTTGCCGTAGCAATCTCACCCTGCAGAGCGGTTGCCTTCTTAGCAACGTCGGACACGTTAGGAACCTTCAGCTCGCGTGCAACCTCGTGAAGCAGCGCATCCTTGCCTGCCAGCAGAGCCAGAACACCTGTACCGGTCACTGCCTCAATACGACGAACACCGGCAGCAACGGAAGACTCGCCCACGATCTTGAACAGACCGATCTTACCGGTATTGTCTACGTGCGTACCGCCGCACAGCTCGATGGACTTGGAGCCCATACGGACCACGCGAACCGTCTTGCCGTACTTTTCACCGAACAGCGCCATCGCACCCAGCTTCTTGGCCTCGTCGATGGGCATTTCAGTCATCGATCCCTCGCCCGCGTTGAGAATTTCAGCATTGACCAAAGCCTCGACCTGAGCGATCTCCTCTGCGGTCAGCGCGCTGAAGTGAGTAAAGTCAAAGCGGCATACGGTATCGGAAACGTAAGAGCCTGCCTGTTCAACATGTTCACCAAGAACGGAACGCAGTGCGTTCTGAAGCAGGTGAGCCGCCGAGTGGTTGCGCATGATAGCGGCACGACGCTCGGTGTTGATGCTTACCTTTACTACGTCACCCACGCGAACAACTGCCGCGCCAGTCGAGCACATATGCAGATAGATGCCGTCCGTCTTCTTGGTGTCGGTGATGGTTGCCATCGCACTGTCAGCGGTGGAAATGCAACCCTCGTCACCAACCTGACCGCCGCCTTCACCGTAACAAGGCGTCTTGTCCAGAATCAGCGTAAATTCGCCCTCAGAAACCTGATCGACCAGACCATCCTCCACGATGATAGCCACGACCTTGGCATCACATGCCTGTTCGGAGTAACCAACAAATTCCGTCTTGGGCAGATCTGCCAGCAGCGAGCCGGAAGCGTTTGCCCAGCCGCTGATATTGGCACGAGCTTCGCGTGCGCGAGTTCTCTGCTCCTGCATCAGCACAGTGAAACGCTCATTGTCGATAGCAAGACCTGCTTCCTCGGCAATTTCGCGCGTGAGGTCTACGGGGAAACCGTAGGTATCGTACAGCTTAAAGGTATCGTCACCGGACAGAACGGTCTTGCCCGCATCCTTTGTGTCAGCGATCATGGTATTGAGGATGTTCAAGCCTGCATCGATGGTAGCGGCAAAGCGCTCCTCCTCCATGGACAGCACCTTAAGAATGTAATCCTTCTTGTCGTCCAGCTCGGGATATGCTTCAAAAGACTCACCGATGGCAGTCTTGCACAGCTCACACAGGAACGCACGGTTGATGCCAAGCAGCTTTCCGTGGCGGCAAGCGCGGCGGATGATGCGGCGCAAAACGTAACCGCGGCCCTCGTTGGAGGGGATAACGCCGTCCGCGATCATAAACATGGACGAGCGGATGTGGTCGGTGATAACGCGAATGGAAATATCGTTGTCCTTGTCCGCGCCATAGGTCTTGCCTGCAATGGTGCAGACATGATCCAGAATCTTGCGGATGGAGTCGACCTCAAACATATTGTCAACGCCCTGCATAACGCAAGCCAATCTCTCAAGACCCATACCGGTATCAATGTTCTTCTGAGAAAGCTCGGTGTAGTTGCCGTTGCCGTCGTTGTTAAACTGAGAGAATACGTTGTTCCAGATCTCCATGAATCTGTCACAGTCACAACCGGGCTTACAATCGGGCGAGCCACATCCAAACTTGAGACCACGGTCAAAGTAGATCTCAAGTCGGATCGTA
>JAZLDE010000149.1:0-3646 GCA_045614625.1 Eubacteriales bacterium | reverse complement strand
GGTAGCCTCCTCGTTGTAGAGAGTTTCTATGTGTATATTATAATGGGAATGGGGGAGAAAGGCAAGGGGTAAGGCGGGGAAAAGGGGGGGATTAGCTAAATTTTAAGCAACTTCTCCTACAGCCTCGCACAGCCCACCTCGACTCCGTCGAGCTGCGCGCGCTCGGTGATAGCAAAAATGCCCTTTCTTTGTCGTTCCACAAAGAAAGGGCGAAAGAAAGGGAACCAAGACGTTCCCTCTTGGATCTCCCTTGGCATTGCCGCGCTACATGGCGGGCCGGGGAGAAAAACATGGATGCCTTTTATGCATCGCTTGCCGCTCAGCCACCACGCGCGGCAGGCGGAGATAGCAAATCCGTCTTTGTTGGAATTTTAGATGTCACGGGGCGCGTCGCAAAAAGCAAAACAATTTGCTTTCGCTCGTTGCGTGCCACTTTCGTGTCGGTGTTTTTCTTGAAAACACCGACGCAAAAGCTGAAGATGTAAGCTTTTGCGAAAAGATGAGCAGAGCGATAGCGCCGCGACTTTTTTCGCACTGCGGGGGTTCTAAGGGGTATTAGACCCAGAATAAAATTTAATTTTCTATGGGAAGAATTTTGCTTGCAAAATTCTTCGGGAGCGGGCAATTCAACTTTCCCATAAGCACTGAATTAGATACCCGCGTTGTTTTCTTGGTTCGTTCTTTGTCGGATGACAAAGAATGAACATCCCGCTGTACAGCGCACGCGCACGAAGTGCAGTGTGAGCGTCAAAAGAAGAAGCTGTTTGACATTCGAAAAATATTATGAAAGCTCCTTCGCCCATCTCACCGCCAGATCAAACCAGCCGGCCGCTCTTTCATTGACCAAATAAGGATTATCGGCCCAAGTGCGTTTGTCACACAGCGACAGCCCGTGTGCACCGTGAGGGTAAACGTGCAGTTCAAACGGGATATGATGCTTGGACAGCGCCGCGGCGAGCAATAGCGAGTTCTCGACCGGCACGCAGTTGTCGTCCGAGGTATGCCACAAAAACGCAGGCGGTGTGGTCTCGTCGACAAACTCCTCCAGCGAAAAGGCCATCTGCTCTTCCAGCGTCGACTCCATGCCCGCCAAAGCAAGGAAGGATCCTCTGTGCGCGTGCTCGCCCGCAGAAATGACGGGATAGCAGGGGAGAATGCCGTCGGGACGCCCCATGCGAGTGGGTACGCCACCAAAGGCGGTCTTGACAGCCTCGTGATTCCAAAGAACACCTGCTGCCGCGGCCGCATGTCCCCCTGCCGAAAAGCCGGTGATGAAGATGTGGTCGGGATCGACGTTGTATTCACTTGCGTGCTCGCGAATATGGCGGATCGCCAAGCAGGCTTCGATCAGCGGTTCGTAATTTCTTGCGTGCTCGCCGACGCCATAGTGGAGCACGAACGCCTGAAAGCCCTCGGCCAGCCAAGCGAGTGCGACGACCTCGTCCTCGCGATCGGACAAAAAGCCGTAGCCACCGCCGGGGCAGACGATCATGGCACGACGGGGCGTCGGGGGTACACGCTCGATCTCGGCGTGCAGATAGACGGTCAGATCGGCGTTTGGATAATCGGGGAAAATATGCAGCGTTTCAACCTTCATTTTTTTGATTCCTCCGCAAAAGCGTTATTTTTCAAAGGACAAGCGGATGATCTCCTCGCACAGCGCGCCGTAGTCAAGTCCAACCTTGGCGGCCATCTGGGGGAGTAAGCTGGTGGGGGTCATGCCGGGTAGGGCGTTGGCCTCCAGACACCACATGACGTCCGCCTCGTCCATGATGTAGTCAATACGGGCGTAGCAGTCCAAATGCAATGCCTCAAACGCGCGAACAGTCGATTGCTGTACCTTGGCCGTCTGGTCATCGCGTAAGGGGGCAGGGCACAGCTCAAGCGTCAGCCCGCCCTGATATTTGTTTCTGTAGTCGTAAAAGCCCTCCTTGGGGATGATCTCAATGGGGGGCAAAGCGCGGCCGCCAAGAATACCGACGGTCAGCTCGCGGCCGACTATTTTTTTCTCAACGATCAGACGATCCTCCCATGCCGCACCCAGCGCAAGCGCGGCATCCAGCTCGCTCTCGGTGTGCACGATGGAAACACCCACACTCGAGCCGCAGCTGCAGGGCTTGATGACGCAGGGCAGACCAATCTCGCTCAGCACGCGCGCCTTGGCGCTGAGTTCGCTCTTGGGGCGAACGATGATCCAATCGGGCGTTTCAACGCCCGCGTTACGAAGCAATATTTTGGAGATCTCCTTATCCATCGACAGCGCGGCGCCCAGCGAGCCCGTGCCTGTGTAGCGAATGCCGTTGCAATCCAAAAAGGCCTGCAGACGACCGTCCTCGCCCATGCCACCGTGCAGTGCAAGAAATGCGACGTCGGCGGCGCGGCAGATGGTCAACACGTTTTTGCCGACCAGCGCGTTGCCATTGCCACTCTCGGCCTTGAGTGCCTCCAGATCGGGCACAGTCGTGCTGACCGAGTGGTGGTATTCGCCTTCGGTACGGAAATAGGAAAGGGGATCACCCTCGAGGTCCATGCCGAGATAGACGTCGAGCAAGAGGACGCGGTGTCCGTTTTTCATCAAGGCGTTGGCAATCAGTGAGCCCGAGGTCAGCGAAACCTCGCGTTCGGGCGAAAGTCCGCCCGCTAAAACTACAATATTCATAAAAGCTCCTTTGGTCAGTGAGATTATTACAGTGTATGCGGCGGTGTGACAACGGCCATTCGCTCCTGCCCACCATAATCGCGGTGGATGGTGCAAACGTCCCCCGCCTCGGCCGCCAACGCGCGCAGGGCGTCGCCCTGATCGTAGCCCATCTCGAAGATGAAGCAGCCGCCGGCCCTCAGCGCGGTGCGATAATCGGTGCCCAGGAGCATGCGGCGGTAAAAGATCAGCCCGTCCTCGCCGCCGTCCAGCGCAGCGCGGGGCTCAAAGGCCAATTCGGGGGCGAGCGTGTCGATCACGGCAGGGGTAATGTAGGGCGGATTGGACAAAATAGCGTCAAACGTACCAAGCTCTGCCATAAAATCACCCTGCAATACGTCGCCACGGATCAGCGTCAGCCGATCCGCGCCAACGCCGTTGCGGCGGGCGTTGCGCACGGCCAAGGACAGCGTGGCGTCAAACAGATCGACCGCTACCGCCGACAGATCGGGACGCTCGCAAAGCAGCGAGATGGCAATACAGCCGCTGCCTGTGCAAAGATCGATGAAGCGACCGCCAAACGGCAAGTGCTTGGCCGCGTATTCGACGAGCAATTCGGTGTCGGGGCGGGGAATCAGGCAATCGGGCGACACCTCATACTCCTGCCGCCAAAAGCCCCACGTTCCCAGCAGATATTGCAAAGGGAATCGATTGGCGCGCTGCTCTACCGCACGGGAAAGAGCCCCATCGGGGTCGGGAAGTGGCGCTGTTTGCCGCAGAGCCAACGGCGAAAGAGAGCAAAAATGCTCGATCAGCAGCAGCGCTTCGCGGCGCGCGTCGTCAATACCTGCCGCGGCAAGTCGCGCAGTAATATCCTGCAATGTCATACCCCTTCTCCCTTCTTATGTGAGTCTTCCCTTATTATAGCAGATTTCGTGGCAAATATCAATAAATTATGAGGGATTTTCATGCCGTTCGACCTTGATATTTTGAAATTAAAGTATTGAC
>JAZLDE010000148.1:0-30105 GCA_045614625.1 Eubacteriales bacterium | reverse complement strand
TCTTGGGGCGAGGCTGCCGCCTACGCCAGATGGGCAGGTAAGAGATTGCCCACCGAAGAAGAGTGGGAATATGCCGCCGCGGGCGGTCTTGACGCCCCCACCTACCCTTGGGGCAACGATGCCCCCACCGGCAAAATTGTGAATTATGCCGATAAATGTAGTGAATTTGAATGGCGTGACAGCGCCCAAAACGACGGCTACCGCCGCACCTCGCCCGTCGGTACCTATCCTGCCAACGGCTATGGTCTGTACGACATGGCCGGTAACGTGTTTGAATGGGTGGAAAACTGGTTCTTCGCTTATAGCGATAAGGTTCACGATACCGAGGCCTTCAAGGACGGCTGGGGCGGTTCCCGCGTCTGCCGCGGCGGCTGTTACCATTCCAATGCCAACGATCTGCGTATCGCCCGCCGCCGTCAGGTGCTGGGCGGTGGATCCAATGCGTCTGTCGGTTTCCGCTGCGTATGCGATATGGAGGGCGTTGTCCACGAGGAAAAGGACCGAGTGGTACGCAAAAGATCGGCGGACGGCTGGGATGAAAAGCTGGACGCCATGCGCGTGACCATCCCTGAGGGACAGGAGCTGTGCGTCGGCATCGGCGCGGTGGCCGATCCCACCCAGCTGCGCCGCCTGCGCAACATGGGCGTCACCTCGGTCGAGCAGTACGTTACCTGGGAGACCTGCGAAAACGCAGGCGAGGGACAGTGGGACTTCTCGCACTGGGACCGTGAGGTCGAAAAGATCCGCGCGGCGGGGCTGAAATGGCTGCCCTTCCTGATTGCCGGTCCTGCCTATTCGCTGCCCGACTGGTACCGCGCCTCCCGCGATTTCGAGGGCCTGAGATGCCTTGAACATAACATCGAAAGCAAGATCCAGACCTTCTGGGATAAGCATTTTTATAATTACATTGACCGCTTCCTTGCCGCCTTTGCCGACCACTACCGTGACCACGAGATCTTCGAGGGGCTGCTGTTTGGTATCACGGGTGACTTCGGCGAGGCCATCGTGTCGGTATGGCACGGCAACTGGCCCACAAACATCCCCGGCTTGTACCACGCCCACGGCGGCTACTGGTGCGGTGACCGCTTTGCCCGCGCGGACTTTAAGAAGTTTGCCGAGCGAAAATACGGCACGACCGAAGCGCTCAACGCATCTTGGGGCACAAGCTACCCTGCCTTTGGTGCGGTGGATTACCCGCCCATTCAGTCGGGACCCGAAAACTTCCGCATCGACGAGTGCACCGCCCCCGGCTATTTTGCGCCGCAAAACGTGGCCGACCGCCGCCGCTGGATCGATTTCATCGACTGGTACCGCGCTTCCATGACCGAATACGCCTCCTTCTGGATGAAGACGGCACGCAAATATTTCCCCGACGTCGAACTGTATCTTTGCACGGGCGGCGGTGCCGAGCCTTGGCACGCTTCCGAATTTGCCCAGCAGTGCAAGGTGTGTGCTGAGGTGGGCGGCGGTGTCCGCATCACCAACGAGGCCTCCAACTACGGCGCGAATTTTGTCGTCACCAACTGGGTGGCAACTGCCTCTAACTATTACGGTGGCTATTTCAGCTTTGAGCCTGCAGGGCAGGTGACCGAGCGAGGCGTGGTCTGCCGTGTGTATAACGCCGCGGCTACGGGTGCCAAGTCGTTGCACTACTACAGCGACAATATCCTTGGCAACGAGGAGAGAGCCACCAACTTTGCCGACAACGTTCACCTTCTGCGCGAGGGCGGCGTGCGCCGCGACGTCGGTCTGTTGTATCCCGACACCCCCATGGTGTTGGATACCTACCGTATGGGACAGATGCACGGCTCGTTTGGCCTGATGCGCGATTACACCGACTACGCTTACGCCTGCGACATGACCATTGCGGACGGCATTTTAGACAGCCTGCGCGCGCTGGTCATCACCATGGATGGCTACTATAAAACGGCAACGCTGAAGGCTATTCGCGCCTTTGTCGAAAATGGTGGTCTGCTCGTCGGTATCAATCTGAACGAGCTGAGGGATCTGGACGGTGATGAGGACTATCTGACCATCCTCTTTGGCGAGGACGCCAAGGGACAGACGCTGGGCCAAGGCAAGACGCTGCTTATCAGAGGACAGATGGGAGCGCGTGCGGTTGAAACCAACACTTCCTCCAGCTTTAAGCTTAAAAACACGCCCGAGCATTTGCAGGCCATGCAGCTTGAGGTGGCGGACGTCATGACGTCTTTCTTTGCCGAGAACGGTCTGTACGTATCGGACGGACAGATGGATGGCGTTTATACGGCCGAGAGATACGGCAAAATGCTGACCATGAACTACTCGGGTCACGACGTTACTCGTACCTTCACCCGCCCTGACGGCACGACGTTCGATACGACGATCCCTGACCTGGCACTTGAGGAATACGATATTTGATCAAAAACAAGGAGAACATAACATGAACGCAAAAAAACTCGGCTTTGGCCTGATGCGCCTGCCCTTGACCGATCCCAACGATGCCAAGAGCATTGACATTGATCTGACCTGCAAGATGGTCGACGCCTTCATCGAGCGCGGCTTTACCTATTTTGACACCGCCTGGATGTACTGCGGACACGCCAGCGAGGACGCGACCCGTAAGTTTTTGGTCGAGCGCTATCCCCGTGACAGCTACACGCTGGCGACCAAGCTGCATGCGGCATATCTCAAGTGTGAGGACGATCGCGACCGCATTTTCAATGAACAGCTCGCCAAAACGGGCGTTGAGTATTTCGACTACTACTTGCTTCACGACCTGCGCGTGTCGCACTACCAGATCTACAAGGATCTCCATTGCTTTGAGTGGCTGCGCGAGAAAAAGGCCAAGGGGCTTGTCAAGCACATGGGATTTTCCTTCCACGACACCGCCGAGGTGCTCGATCAGATCCTGACCGAGCAGCCCGATATGGAGTTCGTTCAGCTTCAGATCAACTATCTGGACTGGGAGAGCGAGAGTGTGCAGTCGCGTAAGTGCTACGAGGTCGCCCGCAAGCATAATATTCCCATCATCGTCATGGAGCCCGTTAAGGGCGGAACGCTGGCCAACGTGCCTGCGGCTGTCAAGGGTCTGTTCAAATCCCAGAATCCCGAGATGTCGGTGCCGTCCTGGGCCATTCGCTTTGTCGCGGGCCTGCCCGGCGTCATGATGGTGCTCTCGGGCATGAGCAATATGGAGCAGCTGCTCGACAACACCTCCTATATGCAGGAGTTTGAGCCGCTGACGCTGGACGAGCAGACGCTGGTGCATCGCGCCGCCAGCTTGATCCGCTCCGAGATCGCGATCCCCTGCACGGGATGCGCTTATTGCGTGGACGGTTGCCCCATGAACATCGCCATCCCCCAGTACTTTGCGCTGTATAACACGGCCAAGGTCGCCGAGGACGATGCCTCCATCGGCAAGAAGTATGCCAAACTGACCGAAACCTTCGGCCGCGCCAGCGAGTGCATCGGATGCGCGCAATGCGAGGGCGTTTGCCCCCAGCAACTGCCCATCGTCGAGCATCTGAAGCAGGTGGCGGAAAAATTTGAATAAAAGACACAACAAAAGGGCGAGGAATTTCCTCGCCCTTTTTGCGTGTGGTTTTAGTTGTCCAACTGATTAAGATACGCCATGCACCGTCCCACTTCCTCAATGCCCGTGGGCTGGCAGGTCTCGCTCTCGACGACCATAGTAAGGCCGTGCGCGATGGCATACTCACGGACAGCGGCAACGGGAGCCGTGCCCTCGCCCAGCGCCATGCCGTGACCGTCTGAGTAGCCGTCTTTTAGGTGGATGACACGGACGCGCTCGCCCAGTCGCTCAAGCAGGGCGATGGGATCAAGGCCTGCGACGTATGCCCAGTAAGTATCAATTTCAAACTCGACCTGCGTGCGTTCCTCCAGCTCCTTGTGGATGTGCGCGCCGTAGGCGGTTTCGATAAACTCGTGCGAGTGGTTGTGGTAGCCCAGCACGATGCCGGCCTCAGCGAGCTTGGGCTGTGCCTCATTGATAAGAGCGATCAGCGCATCCAACTTTTCACGTGTGGAAAGATCTGCGCCGGGGATGATGATGTTCTTGTTGCCGATGGCTTTGTGGTAGGCGATGGTCTCGTCGATGCGATCGGCCGAGAGCTCCTGCCAGCCGGTGTGCGTGCCGCTGACGGTAAGTCCGTAGGTGTCAAGCATTGCCTTGACCTTGTCCGCGCTGTGACCGAAAAAGCCGGCAAACTCGACGAAGCGATAGCCGAGCGCGGCCACCTTGGCAAGTGCGCCCTCCAGATCCTGACCCGTGATGTCGCGAACGCTGTAAAGTTGTAATCCGTATTCCATGATAGTTCTCCTTATGTTTTGATGTGACGTGTCACGCTCTGTCGACCGTGACTACGGTGTTGTACGATGAATCGATCTGCTTGACGAGGTTGTCAATATCGCGCTTGAGTACCGCCGCGTCGACCGTCATTTCAAACGGAACGACAACGTCGAAAATGAGATTGGAGTGGGTGTGGCCGATGACCATGCGGAAGTCGTGCATGGACAGGCGTTCGTCGATGTTTTTGAGTAGCACCGTAACCTTTTCGCGCACCTCGGTCACGATGGGGTCGTTTGTCACGATGGGGTCCATGTGAATGGTCGCGTGGATGCCCGCGTCGGTGAACAGCTGCTTTTCCATGCGGTCAATGGCGTCGTGCATGTCAAAGACGTTGGCAGAGCCGTCTACCTCAACGTGGAGCGAAGCCATGGTTGTGCCGGGACCGTAGCTGTGAACGGCCATGTCGTGAATGCCCAGCGCCTCGGGGTATGATTCGACGATGCGACGGATCTCCTCGACCGTCTCGGGGGCAGGGGCACCGCCGAGGATGGAGTTCTTGGTATCGTTCAGAATACGAATACCTGCCACGGCGATCAGAATGGCAACAATGATACCCATATACGCGTCGGGGTCAAAGCTGGTAAAGTGGTAGACCAGCGTGGCGATCAGCACGGCAAAGGTTGCACCTGCGTCGGACAGGCTGTCCGTCATCGTCGCGCGCAATACCTCCGAGTCGATCTTTTTGCCGATGCGGCGGTTGAACAGCCCCAACCACAGCTTGACGAGGATGGAGGCTGCCAGCACTCCAACCGAAACCCAACGGAACTCGGTCGCTACGGGGTGAATGATTTTGTCGATCGAATCCATGAGCAGCTGGTAGGCGATGATAAGAATGGACATCGCAACGATCATGGAGGCGACGTACTCGATGCGGGCGTGACCGAAGGGGTGGTCACGGTCGGCAGGCTTGGCCGCGATGCGGAAGCTGATGAGTGAGACGATCTGGGAGGCCGCGTCGGTCAGATTGTTGATGGCGTCCGCTCGAATGGCGACCGAGCCGCTGATCGTGCCGACCAGGAATTTGCCGCCGAAGAGTAAAATGTTAAGTATGATTCCCACGATGGCGCTGAGCGTACCGTACGCACTGCGCACGCGGGGATCTTTGACCTTGTCCGAGTTTTTGACAAAGATACGACATAAAAGTTCCGTCAAATGATTCACCGTCCGTTTCTAAAAAATCAGAATCTGAAATACAAAAAGGGATTGTAGGAGGAGTCGACGAGATAGGCTGTGCTGAGCAAAAGACCGAGCACGCAAAGGGCAACCGAGATCCATGCCGTCACGCGGCTTTTTTCATATGCTCGCCAGAACAGCTTTTTGGGCAGCGGTGTCATGCCGACGATGCAAATGATGAGCAATGGCAGATTGCGAAGCAGCTCGTAGCCTGTCACACCGCCGAAAAATCCTGCGCCACCTTGGGCGAACATCACGCCAAGGTAACGTATCGCGGCCGTGCCTGAAAGCGTGGGGAGCGAGCCGTCGAAGACGAAGATATAAAAGCTGAATACGACGCAAAGAAGCGTCCAGATATGCCCGATGGCGCGGGGGAGCTTGTCGAGCAGCTTGCCAAGGAAGAGTCGCTCGGCGGCAAGTAGGACGAAGAAATACAGTCCCCATAAAATAAAATTCCAGTTGGCACCGTGCCAAAGCCCCGTCAGAGCCCAGACGATGAGCAGATTGAGATAGGTGCGTCCCGTGCCACGGCGGTTGCCGCCCAAGGGGATATAGACGTACTCACGGAACCAGGTCGACAGGGTGATGTGCCAGCGCCGCCAATAGTCCGAGATGGAACGGGCGGTCATGGGATAGAAAAAGTTTTCGGGAAAGCGGAAGCCGAACATGCGGCCCAGGCCTATGGCCATGTCGCTGTAGCCCGAGAAATCAAAATAGATCTGAATGGTAAAGCAGATGACACCAAACCAAGCTCCGATGACCGTCTGTTGCTCGGTTGGCATATCGCGCATGGACGCCCAGAGAGCGCCCGCCGAATTGGCCAGCAGTATCTTTTTACAGAGACCACAGACAAAGGTCCGCGCACCGCCTGCCGCATCGAGCAGCGTGTGCGTGCGGTCGGTCAGCTGCCGGTCTACGTCGCTGTAGCGTACGATGGGACCCGCGATCAGCTGAGGAAACAGCGTGACGTAGGTGCCAAAGGCGACGGGATCTTTTTGCGCCGCGACCTCACGGCGGTAGACGTCGATGACGTAGGACAGCGCCTGAAAGGTGTAAAAGGAAATGCCGATGGGCAAGGGAATGGAAAAGGCGGGCAGGGAGGACAGCGCGGGAATGCGGCGCAGATTGTCCAGCACAAAGCCGCTGTACTTGAAAAAGGCGAGCAGGGCAAGGTTGATGACGATGGCAGTAACGAGCCACGCCCGACGCCCCTTGTCCGTCTTGGCATGCTCAATGAGCAGTCCCGCCGCGTAATCGACCAAAATGGTGAAGACCATCAAAAAGACGTAGACGGGCTCGCCCCAGCCGTAGAAGATCAGGCTGACGACGAGCAGAACGGGATTGCGCCAGCGAAGCGGCAGGGTGAAGTAGAGCAGCAGCGTCAGCGGCAGAAACAGATATAAAAATTCCAGAGATGAAAACAGCATGCCACTCCTCCTTTCGCGTGCGATTGAGCGCAGGGGCGACCCTTGGCCACCCTGTGCTTTTCGTTATGTAAATGGATCAATGCCAGTATTTGCGATCCAGACTGCGAAGCTGAATGGCCTGGGCGATATGTTCTTCACGGATGATGTCCGAGGCGTCAAGATCGGCAATGGTTCGTGCCACGCGTAAAATGCGGTCGTGTCCGCGAGCACTCAGCCCCAGACGCTCGTATGCCTGCTTGAGCAGCGTGATCGCGCCCTCCGTCGTGCGGCAGTAGCGGTGAATGCCTGCGGGATCGAGCTGGGCGTTGCAGCGAGGCACCGCACCGTCTGCCTCCATGCGCTCTCGGGCAAACTGACGCGCCTTGATCACGCGGGCGCGGATGGTTGCGGACGACTCTGCATGAGGGTCTTCGGCCGAGATCTCGTCAAAGCTGAGCGAGGGAAGCTCGATTTGAATGTCCATGCGGTCGAGCATGGGGCCGCTGACGCCCGACAGATAGCGGGACACGTCGCCTGTGCGGCAGGTGCATTTGCGATTGGGATGACCGAAATAGCCGCAGCGGCAGGGATTCATGGCTGCCACCAGCATAAAGGCGCTGGGGAAGGTCACGCGTCCGCTGGCACGGGTGATGGTCACCTGCAGATCCTCCAGCGGCTGACGCAACGCGTCGGTCACCTGCTTGGGAAATTCAGGCAGCTCGTCTAAAAATAGCACGCCGTTGTGGGCAAGGGAGATCTCACCCGGCGCGGGATTGGCACCGCCACCGACCAAGCTGACCGCGCTCATGGTGTGGTGCGGCGAGCGGAAGGGACGGCGCATGACCAGGGAATGTCCGTCGGGCAAAATACCCGAAACGGAGTGGATCTTTGTTGTAACAAGCGCCTCCTCAAAGGTCAAGGGCGGCAGGATGGAGGGCAGTCGCTTGGCCAGCATGGACTTGCCCGTACCGGGAGGGCCGATGAGCAACACGTTATGACCGCCTGCCGCGGCGATCTCAAGTGCGCGCTTGGCCATGGCCTGACCTCGTACGTCGGCGAAGTCCAGTCCTGCGTAGGTCTCGGTATCGGTTACGGTTTCGCTGACTGTCATGGGCGCGATGGGCTTGCGGCCGCTCAGATGGTCGAGCAGGGCGGCCATGCTTTCAACGCCATAGACCTCGATGCCGCGCACAGCAGCTGCCTCGGCGGCGTTTTCCAGCGGCACGTACACGCGGCGAAATCCTGCGTCACGCGCGGCGGCACACATGCAAAGCACACCGCGAACGCCCCGCAGCTTGCCTGACAGCGATAGCTCTCCGATAAAACAGCAATCGTCAAGCCTTGTGTCGCGGTGGATGGCGCCGACGGCATGCAGAATGCCCGTCAGAATGGCAAGGTCAAAGCCTGAGCCCTCCTTGCGGCGGTCGGCAGGGGCGAGATTGACCATCAGCGAGGTCTCGGGGAAGCGCAGACCGCTGTTTTCGCACGCGGTGCGCACACGTTCCTTAGCCTCCTTGACGGCCATGTCGGGCAGACCGACCAGCTCAAAGGAGGGGAGATTGGGGCGCGCGTCGACCTCGACTGTGACGGGAAAACCGTCAATGCCGAACAGTCCTGCGGAATATACGGTGGATAACATGGCATAGCCCTCGCCTTCGTTGTTCTTTCTTATTATTTTAACATAAGCGGCAGGATATTACAAGGGGGATGAAAATTTATTTTGACGATTTTGAGGCATAAAAGGCTCGTAACGCCGCGCTGGCGTTACGAGCCTTTTGTTGGTGTTACGGCAAGCAATCTCGGTCAATGGCATTGACAAAGCCGGTGGTGCTGTAGACGGTATATTCTCCAATGGATGAGCCTGTGTCGACGGGCGCGTTGCCTGCAACGGTGGCAAGCACAGTCTCGGGCGCGGTCGGGCAGATGATCAGGCACTTTTTGTGCTCGCTCTCGAAGGCATAGTCAAGCGAGATGGAGAACAGTGCGTTTTCCATGGTCAGCGCGTTGGTCGCCACACGGAAATGCTGTAAGAAACGGAAGCGAACCAGATGCATCATTTTGACCCTACCCTCCATATCGAACAGCATGCGGTTGGCCGATATGGCACCGATCATTTTACATTCGTAAATGGCCTTGTCGGTCTGAAGCATGAAATCCGGTCCGCTTTTTGGGAAAAATAAGCCTAGATACGGACGGCGGATGGGTGAGAGGGCGTAACCCTTTTGCGCGCATATTTTGCGCATGCCGAGAATGAGACGACGGCGCTTGCGAAACGCGCGGATATAGTAAATCGCGACGATGGCGAGGACAATACCCAGTAGCGCGGGCCAGTAGTTCAGAAGCAATTTACCGTAGGATACGAAGGGGAAGATCAGAACGTACAGCCCCATTACGCCGAGCGGATAGACGATTAATAGCAAAAGCAGTGCGGAAAGAAGGCCGCCGATCCCCAGCTTTCGCCGGAAAAAGGCGATGACGCCGCCCTGTGCGCGAATGTGGGGCAGATGTTCGGCGCTGCGCATTCTTTGCCACTCCAACCGGACGGAGCGATGCGCGAGTGCGAGCAAAAAGACGTAGCCGATCAAAAAAGGAAGAAGGGTCGATTTGGCAGGTACGACCGCAGGGATCAGCGTTGCCTGCAGCCAGGCAAGCGATGCATGATACCCGATGGAGGCGGGAACGATAAAGTACAGAGCGACGATGGTGGATATCTCAACGAGATACGCAGAGCCGAATACCGAGCTCCACGAAACGTGCCCCTCCTCACCGTCAATCTCACTCGTCATGGCGTACCCTTTTTTATCGGCCAGCGTGTAAGCCCGAGCGACGCTGTAAAACAAAAAGAAAGGAACAATCCAATGCAGAATCGGCTCGGGATTGAGCGGCAGCCCCGTTTCCTCGAAAATGTTCATCATGCCCAGAGGGTGCTCGGCGATGGTGCGAAGCAGATACGCACTCAGATGCAAGATCCAGATAAAGGTCGCGTAGATCAGAGTGCCGCGAAGGATGTAGGACAGAGTGAGCTTGGTGTGGTTCAGGCGCATGCGGAGTCCTCCTTACAAACTTGTGTTACACAAATTATAACATAAGTTCAAATGACTGTCAATACCTTTTTTAAGAATATGTTCTAAAACTTGCGGACGACGCCGGAATATTCGGTTTATTCTTTGTGTTTTTTACAGATCAAACCGTTCTTTGATGATGGCGGCGACTTCGCCCGCCGTCAGATCGGCATTGTTGATCTTGATATAATTCTCAAACGGGAGCTCTCCTTCGAGGCTCTCAAGTCGAAATCGCTTGTCGTCGTTGAGCAAACGCCGCTCGGACGTCGCAACGTCGCGCTTGGATGCCTTGTGCTTCAGGCGGTTTTCAGTGACGTTGCGGGCAAGGCGCGTTTGTAGCGGGGCAACCAATTCAACGTAATAGAATTCCGTTCCGTACGGCTCGAAAATCTTTCGTATGCGGTCGGTATAGTCCCAATCCTCCTGTCGGTCGAATGCCCACATAAAGGTGAAGATCATGCCGTAGTTGTCCGATTTTGCAAATTCCTCAAACATGACCTGCCGCAGTCGCTGAATGGTCTTGCCGTCATACGTGCCGAATACCTCAAGCACTGGCTCGATGGTCATATGATTATGGAACAGGCGCAGATCGGTGATTTTCATCAATTCTTGCCCGACCGTCATCTTTCCAACGGCGGCGTTGCCGAATAAAAATACGAGCTTCATATGATCTCAAGCGTCCTTTCGATTTTGTTTTTAATCGTCGACCTCGCCCTGCTCGATCTCTCCAAACAGCGCAAGCAGCTCCTCGGGCGTATCGACGATCACGTCTGCGCCTGCGGCAATGAGCGCCTCACGACCGCGGAAGCCCCAGGAGCAGCCGACGGCCAGCATGCCTGCGTTATGGGCGGTTTCAATATCCACCTCGCTGTCACCGATCATGGCACAGGCGTAGGGAGATACGCACAGCCGCAGCGCGATAAAGCGGGGAACGGTGGGATCGGGCTTTTTGGGCAGCTTGGTCTGTCCCATGACGATCTCTATATTTGCGTTTGGAAGCAGCTGCTTGACCAGCCCCTTGACAAAGGGATCCTGCTTGTTGGACAAAACTGCCATCTGATAGCCGCGCGCGCCCAGCTCGCTGATCACCTCGGGAATGCCGTCGTAGCACTCACGCGTGTGCAGATAGGTGTGCGAGTAGGCCAGGTCGTACGAGGTAAAGACAGCCTTGACCTTGGCTTCGTTTGAGGCGTCAGGCTCGGGCATACAGCGCTTGACGAGCGAGAGCGCACCGTTGCCGATGGCGCGGCGGACTTCATCGTACGTCTTTTCGGGATAATTGTATTTTTTGAGCGTGTCGTTCAGACCGTCGCGAATGGCGTTGATGGTATCGGCAATGGTGCCGTCCAGATCGAAGATCAGGGCGCGGATGGGCGGATGATCGTGCATGTCGGGTTCCTCCATGTATATTGATCGAAAAATAACATAATAATTAAGAAAAGTATATCACAACTTAAAATCATTGTCAATATTTGGAGTCTTTTTGCGTTTGCTATCGACAAAAATAGGCTGAAACATAAATAATTGTAACACATGAAAGCGGGCTGATCGGCACACATTAGATAGAGCAAAAACGCGACGCGCATCGCGGCATTTTGCAAAAAGATCCCCATGTTATTCCGCGCAACCAATTCAAAAAAGGAAGTACCTCCATGAAAAAAAGCACCAAATTTCTGCTGTATTTGCTTGTCTTCCTCCTCTTGCTCTCGCCAAGCACCCTCTTTGCGAGCGCGGCGCAGGCGGACGGGCAGAGAAGGACAGACAAAGCGGCCACAGCGCTCATTCCCGGCGGCATTCCCTTCGGCGTCAAATTCACGACGGACGGCGTTCTGATCGTCGGATTTTGTGACATAGAACAAGGTGGCGCCAAGTGCAATCCCGCAAGGGAGGCGGGACTTAGGCTCAAGGACGTTCTGACGCATATCAACGAAGAGGCCATCAGCTCCGCGGCCGACCTGACCGACAAGATCAACACTTATAGCGAAGTGCCTCTGACTGTCCGCTACACCCGCGGCGGTAAGACGGAAACGACGACACTGACCCCCTTGCCCGATCCTGCGGGGCAGGGCTATAAAACCGGGCTGTACGTCCGCGATAGCGGCGCGGGCATCGGCACCGTCACCTATTTCGTTCCGAAAAACAACGCCTTTGCAGGGCTTGGTCACGGCATTTGCGACACCGACACGGGCGAGCTGATGCCCCTTCGCCGCGGCAACGTGACCGAGGTGACCATCAGCGGCATCCATCGCGGTGTGGCGGGCACACCGGGGGAGCTGCGCGGCTATTTCGGCACGGGCAAGTGCGGCACGTTGCTAGGCAATACGGCTTGCGGCGTGTACGGGGTGTATCAAGCCCTGCCCGAGGGCTTGCCTACCCAAGCCGTTCCCATCGCGACCCGTAAGGAGCTGCGCGAGGGCGAGGCGAGCGTGCTGTGCACGCTGTCCTCCAACGAGCGCAAAAGCTACACCATTCGCATCTCCTCCATCGACCGCGACGCCAAGGGCTCCAAATGCTTCACAGTTCACGTTACCGATCCCGCGCTGCTTGAACAAACGGGCGGTATCGTGCAGGGTATGAGCGGTAGCCCCATTCTCCAGGACGGCAAGCTGGTCGGAGCGATCACCCACGTCCTGATCAACAACCCCACCGTCGGATACGGTATTTTCATTGAAAATATGCTGGCGCAAATGCCCGATTTGCTCACGTAAAAAAGGGAGGAGGCTATCCTCCCTTTTTTGTATATAGACAAATACAACAAAAAAAGCCGCTCTTTTTTTTCAAAAATCGTGTTTTTCCTTCTTTAACTTGAAAGAAAAGTATGATATAATAAACTGTTAAGTTGTGTAAATTCAAAATTTCAAGATATAAGAGAGGCAAACAATGATTAGACAGGATCTTCGTAACATTGCCATCATCGCCCACGTTGACCACGGTAAGACTACCCTTGTCGACGGTCTGCTCAAGCAGGGCGGCGCCTACCGTGAAAACCAGGCAACCACTGAGCGCGTCATGGACTCCAATACGCTGGAGCGTGAGCGCGGCATTACCATTCTCGCCAAGAACACCTCCGTCATTTACAAGGACGTCAAGATCAACATTGTCGATACCCCCGGACACGCTGACTTCGGTGGCGAGGTCGAGCGTATTTTGAAAATGGTTAACGGCGTACTTCTTCTGGTCGATGCGGCCGAGGGTCCCATGCCCCAGACCCGCTTCGTTCTTCAGCGCGCGCTGGAGCTCAACCACCGCGTTATCGTCTGCATCAATAAGATCGATAAGCCCGACGCCCGTCTGGGTGAGGTCGAGGACGAGATCCTTGAATTGCTCATGGACCTCAACGCGACGGACGAACAGCTCGACAGCCCCATGCTGTATTGCTCTGGCCGCGCCGGCACGGCTACCAAGGATCCCTTGGAGGAGGGCACCGATCTGACCCCCCTGTTCGATACCATTCTGGATTACATTCAGGGTCCTGAGGGTGATCCCGAGGGAGAGCTGCAGCTGCTCGTTTCCTCTATTGACTATAATGACTACGTTGGCCGTATCGGCATCGGCCGCATTGAGCGTGGCTCGCTCAAGGTCGGTCAGGAGGCCATGATCTGCAACTACCACAGCCCCGACGAAAAGCCCCGCCGCACCAAGATCGTTTCTCTTTACCAGATCGACGGTTTGGGCCGCAGCCCCGTTGAAACAGCGCAGATGGGTGACATCGTTTGCTTCTCGGGCGCGGAAAATATCACCATCGGAGATACCATTACCTCTACTACTTGCCCCGAACCGCTGGAGTTCGTCAAGGTCAGCGAGCCCACCATGGAAATGACCTTCTCGGTCAATGACAGCCCCTTGGCAGGCAAGGAGGGCAAGTTCGTTACCTCCCGTCAGCTCCGCGAGAGACTGTACCGCGAGCTGCTCAAAGACGTCTCTCTGCGCGTCAGCGACGGGGACTCGACCCACGAATTCCGTGTGGCAGGACGCGGCGAGATGCACCTGTCCATTCTGATTGAAAACATGCGCCGCGAGGGATTTGAGCTGACCTGCTCCAACCCCCGTGTGCTGATCCGTGAGATCGACGGTGTTAAGTGCGAGCCCATGGAGCGCGTGACCATCGACGTGCCCATGGAATACGTTGGCGCGGTCGTGGAAAAGCTGAGCCAGCGCAAGGGCGACCTGATCGAAATGACGCCCGTGGGCAATCGCACCCGCGTGGAGTATATCATTCCGTCGCGTTGCTTGTTCGGTTACCGTTCCGAATTTTTGACTGCTACTCACGGTGAGGGTGTTATGAACTCCATCTTCGACAGCTATCAGGCTTGGCGCGGAGAGATCTCGATGCGTCTGACGGGTTGCCTTGTAGCGAGCGAAGCAGGCGAGACGACCCGCTACGGTTTGTTCAACACGCAGGAGCGCGGCAGAATGTTCATCGGTCCTCAGACGCAGGTCTATGAGGGCATGATCGTCGGCGAAAACCCCAAGAACGATGATATTGCCGTTAACCCCTGCAAGACCAAGCAACTGACGGCGATTCGCTCCGCCGGTGCGGACGAGAAGCTGCTCTTGACACCTCCCGTTATCTTTACGTTGGAGGAAGCCATTGAGTTTATCAAGGATGACGAGCTGATTGAGGTCACGCCCAAGAACATTCGTTTGCGCAAGAAGATTCTGAATACCGAGCTTCGTATGAAGGAAATGATGCGTATTCGTCGCGCGCTGCAGGCGAATAAGTAAGGAATAGTCGCGAGGGAAACTTCTTTTGAAGTTCCCCTCGCTTTTTGATTTGGCTGTTGTATTAACAACTTTTTCTATTGACGCGCGTACAGCTTCGCGCCGCGCTGTGCGGATTTGTGCCTATTCTTTGCCTTGCCGCAAAGAATAGGCGAAGAAAAGGCACCAAGGGACCTAATGTCCCTTGGAACCCTGCAACGCGAAAAGGTCGCGTCGCTCGCGCTTTGCTCATCTTTTCGCAAAAGCTTACATCTTCAGCGTTTGCGTCGGTGTTTTAAAGAAAAACACCGACACGAAAAACGCACGCAATCAGCAAAAGCAAAAACTTTTGGCCATCTGCGACGCACTCCAATCCACCCGAACTTTTTACAAAAACGATTTTGCTTTTTCCGCCTGCCGCGCGTGGTGGCAAGATTTGAAGCACAGTATGAAAGATTTTTATGTAATCTCTCTTGATACGCCATGCAGCGCGGCACGGAAAGGGAGATCCAAGAGGGAACGTCTTGGCGCGTTTCTTGGTCACTTCTTGCCGCGTAGCAAGAAGTGACATCAAAAAAACGGCACAGATCAGCGCGCGACGGAGTCGCGCAGTATGATCGTCAAAAGGAGAAGTTGCTTGAAAATTCAACTATCTCTCCTTGACATTTCCTCCGCCGCGTGCTATAATCAAACTGCACATCTATGCTCGTATATTACTCCCCTGAAAGGAAAACATAAAATGAAAGTAGGCTTTGTATCCCTTGGCTGTCCCAAAAACCAGCTCGACACCGAGGTCATGCTCCACGAGGTCATCGCCGCAGGCTATGAGATCACTCCCGATGAGACCGAAGCGGATGCCGTTATTATCAACACCTGCGCTTTCATTGAAAGCGCGAAAAAAGAGGCCATCGAGAACATTCTCGATATCGCCTGGCTCAAGGAAAATCGCTCGCTCAAAGCCATCATCGTCACAGGCTGTCTGATCGAGCGCTACCGCGAGCAGGTCATCGAGGAGCTACCCGAGGTCGACGCCATTTTAGGCGTTGGTTCCATCCATCATATCGTCGATGCGCTGGATGCCGTGTTTGACCAAAATCGCACCGAGAAGTACGTGTCCATCGAGGATCACAACTGCGTGCGTTTGGGCGGCGACAGAGTTCTGACTACTCCCGAATATATGGCGTATCTCAAGATTGCCGAGGGCTGTGACAACCGTTGTGCCTATTGCGCCATCCCCTCAATCCGCGGCCGCTTCCGTTCCCGTCCTATGGAGGACATCGCGGCCGAGGCAAAGAACCTTGAGGCGTTGGGTGTTAAGGAATTGACTATCGTCGCGCAGGATATCACCCGCTACGGTCTGGATCTTTACGGCGAATATTCGCTCGCCAAGCTGCTTCGCGCCATTACCGACGCGACGAGCATCCCCTGGATCCGATTGCTCTATTGCTATCCCGACAAGATGACCGACGAGCTGATCGCCGAGATCCGCGACAACGATCGCATCCTGAAATACGTTGATATGCCGCTTCAGCACGTATCCGACCACATGCTCAAGGCCATGAATCGCCATGGCGACGGCAAGACCGTCCGCGAGGTCGTGGCCAAGATGCGCCGCGAGATCCCCGATCTGACGCTTCGCACCACCTTTATCGTTGGCTTCCCAGGCGAGACGCAGGAGGATTTCGACGAGCTGTGTGCTTTTGTCAAGGAGGCGCAGTTTGAGCACGCAGGCGTGTTCACCTACTCGCGCGAAGAGGGAACGGCCGCGTACGATCTGACCGACCAGATCGACGAGCAGACCAAGCAGGATCGCATGGACATTCTCATGCGCATGCAGATGCACATCAACGAGGCGCAGAATGAGAAGAAGGTCGGCAAGACCATCCGCGTGCTGTGTGAAGACTTTGACGCGGTGAGCGAGGTGCATTTCGGTCGAAGCGCGGCCGATGCTCCCGATATCGATGGCAAGGTGTATTTCAAGAGCCGTCGCCGTGTTGCGCCCGGCTCGTTCGTCGACGTCAAGATCGACGAGGTCGTGGACTACGACGTGTACGGCACGGCCATTCTGAATAAATAAAGGAGATAATGCTATGAATCTTCCCAATAAATTGACCGTTCTGCGCCTGATTCTGGTGCCTTTCATTCTGGTTGTCATGCTGTTGCCCTATACCTGGTATAACAATCTTATCGCCGCTCTGATCTTCGGCGTGGCGTCCTTTACCGATATGCTTGACGGCAAGATCGCCCGTAAGCACGGCCTTGTCACCGATTTTGGTAAGTTCCTTGACCCGCTGGCCGATAAGTTTATGGTCATCGCGGCTATTTTCGGCATCGTCTGCCGCTATCGCGCGAGCAACGACATCATGTTCTGGACTTTTATGGCCATGCTCATGATTACCGTGTTCCGCGAGCTGGCGGTCGCTTCGATCCGCCTGATCACCGCCAAAAAGTCGGGTGTTGTTGTTGCGGCTGATAAGCTGGGCAAGATCAAGACGGTCGTGCAGATCGCCTGCATCGAGCTGGCGTTGCTTGAGCCGCTACTCTACGATTACGTCCTCGGACGCATTGAACCCACTTACTTTTTCGGTGGCTTCTATATCCTGACGCTGCTGACGGCACTGCTCGCGATTGTCTTTACCGTCTGGTCGGGACTCAATTACATCCTCACCTACTGGAAGTACATGGACCCCGAAAAATGATGCCGCGCCTTGGCGCATAAAGCCGACGCGCGCACTCCACAATATCAAAAAACGAAAGGAATTTTTATTATGGCTATCATTCACGTAACCGCAACGAATTTTGAAGAGGTCAAAGCAAGCGACAAGACCGTTCTTCTCGACTTTTATGCTGATTGGTGCGGTCCCTGCCGCATGGTTGCTCCTATTCTTGAGGATATCGCAAGCGAAAGAGACGACGTTGTGATCGGTAAGATCAACGTTGACGACGAGGGCTCGCTGGCGCATCAGTTTGGCGTGGTCAGCATTCCTACGCTGGTCGTTATGAAGAACGGCGAGATCGTTCATCAGTCGGCGGGCGCTCGCCCCAAGGCACAGATCCTCAAGCTGCTCGAAAGCTGATTGCTATGGCACATATTTATGATATGATCATCATCGGCGGAGGACCTGCGGGCTATTCGGCGGCGCTTTACGCCGCACGTGCAGGCCTTGACACGCTGGTGATCGAAAAGATGTCGGCAGGCGGACAAATGGCTCTGACCGATATCATCGACAACTACCCAGGCTTTGACGAGGGCGTCGACGGATTTACGCTGGGTATGAAGATGCAGCAGGGCGCTGAGCGTTTTGGCGCTGTGAGCGAGTACGGCGAGGTGCTGTCGGTTGCGCTTTCGGGTGACGTTAAGGTCATCACGACCGATAGCGGTGAGTATCAGACCCGCACCGTTGTTATTGCCACGGGTGCCAATCCTCGCCCGCTTGGCTTGCCCGACGAGGCGACTCTTGTTGGTCGCGGTCTGCATTACTGCGCGCATTGCGACGGTCGCTTTTATAAGGATAAGACGGTTATGGTCGTCGGTGGCGGCAACAGCGCCGTGTCCGATGCGCTGTATCTGTCACGCATTGCCAAAGAGGTTCTGCTGGTTCATCGCCGCGACACACTTCGCGCGACCAAGATCTACCACGAGTCGCTCTTGAAGGCAAATAACGTCGAGTTTCTCTGGAACAGAACGGTGTCTGACGTTGTTATGGGCGATCGCATCATCGGTGCGACGCTGCAGGACGTCAAAACGGGCGCGTCCGAACAGGTGCTGTGCGATGGTATTTTCGTCAGCGTCGGCCGTATTCCCGCTACGGATTGGCTCAGGGGCGCTTTGCCACTGGACGACTATGGCTATATCATCGCGGACGAAACGACGCGCACGGCCATCCCCGGCGTGTTTGCCGCAGGTGACGTGCGTACCAAGGCGTTGCGTCAGGTGGTCACCGCCGCCGCGGACGGTGCAGTCGCCGTACACTTTGCCGAGGAATATTTGTAATTAAAATCCGCAGGGGAGGCTTGCTTCTCTGCGGATTTTATGCTATAATTGGGATAGTTCCAAAAGGAGGTTTTCTATGCAACCCGTCATTCTTACGGCGCTGGGCGTCGGCGGCGCGACTATCATCGGTGCGCTGTTGGGCTTCGCTTTCAAAAAGCCGTCGCATAAATTCAACGATATCGTGCTTTCCTTTGCGGCAGGCGTCATGCTCGCTGCGGCCGTGATCGGGCTTGTGTTGCCTTCGCTCGAATACGGTGGAAACCTCTCCATTCTCGTTACGATCGCAGGACTGTTTTGCGGCGCGCTGTGCCTTAATCTGATCGACAAGCTGGTTCCTCACCTCCACAAGCTGACGGGACTCGATCAGGAGGCGCATCCCGATCAGACGGCACAGCTCAATAAGGTACTCTTGTTTGTTATTGCCATTGCCATTCATAATCTCCCCGAGGGCATTGCGGCGGGTGTCAGCTTCGGCACGGGCGACGCGGTGCAGGCTTTGACCGTTGCAGGAGGTATCGCGCTTCAGAATATCCCCGAGGGTATGGTCATCATCGCTCCTATGATCGCAGCGGGGATGAGCCATAAGCGCACCTTCCTCATCGCGCTGGCGACGGGCATTGTTGAAGTCATCGGCACCTTCATCGGTTATTTTGCTGTCAGTATTTCGACCGTGATCCTGCCCTTTGCGCTGGCCTTCGCGGGCGGCACCATGCTTTACGTTATCAGCGACGAAATGATCCCCGAAACGCACGCCCATGGCAACGAGCGAGGCGCAACCTACGCGTTGCTCGCCGGCTTCTCTTTGATGCTTGCCTTTGATTTTTTGCTTGGTTGATATCACACGAATCAGACTCCGTACCGCCTTTTGACGGTGCGGAGTTTTTGCTTGTAATATTTTGCAATTTTTTGCATGTTATTGACTTGTTTTTATCTTTGTGATATAATTATGTTGAATTTTAGTACCCATGTGACGTGCATTTGTGCATGCTGAGGACCATAAACTTAAAACAAGATGATTTTTGTAAAAATAAGCCCCTGCCGCGAGTGCGCGGGGCAGAGTGAGGCAATGCTGTGAAACTGACCAACATCGGCGGTTTTGATACGATCGACCGCTTTGTTACATACAAAATTGAAGAATACCGCAAGCGCGAAAAGACGCTTGACGTACTGTTTGAGTTCATGTTCTCCGAGCAGGACAACGTCATGGCCGAGATCACCGACGGTTATCGCATCAAGAAGGTGACCTATGGGCAATTCAAAGCCAACATTCTCGCGTCCGCGCCCACGCTGGCAAAGCAACTGTCCGACGTTCCGCTTGGCAGCATGGTCGGGCTGTATCTGTCCAACTCGATGGAGTGGATCCAGATCTTCTGGGAGATCCTGGCCTGCGGCTACCGTCCGCTTTTAATGAACACGGGATTGTCCGATGAGATTCTGGAGGGGATTCTTGCCGAGCATACCGTCGGTGCGGTTGTCTCGGGCGGCAAGCAGTTTTCGGTCAAGACGATTTTGGCCGAGGACGCGGTGATTGCTTCGCAAATGCCCATGGAGCCCCGCCCCTTTGGCAGTGAGGTGCTGTTTATGTCCTCGGGCACGACGGGCAAGGTCAAGCTGTGCGCCTACACGGGCGAGAACTTCTTCTATCAGATTTGCGACAGCGCCAATATCATTGAGCAATGTCCTCGCATGAAGGCGCATTACAAGGGCGAGCTCAAGCAGCTGACCCTGTTGCCGTTTTATCACGTATTCGGCTTTATCGCCGTCTATCTGTGGTTCGCCTTTTTCTCCCGTACCTTCGTTTTTCTTAAGGATCTCAACCCCGCGACCATTCAGAATACGGTCAAAAAGCATGAGGTCACTCACATTTTCGCTGTGCCAATGGTTTGGGATAAGGTATATCGTGCCGCGCTCAAGCAGGTGCGTGCCAAAGGAGAAAAGACATACAAAAAGTTCAATCGTGCCATTAAAATGTCCAACAAGCTGGGCGCGCTTGGCGAGCCGTTTGCCAAGGCGGCGCTCCGTGAGGTTCGTGAGGGGCTGTTTGGTGATAGTATCCGCTTTCTCATTTCGGGCGGCGGCGCGCTGGATGCCTCCGTGTTTGAATTTTACAACGGTATCGGGTATCATTTGGCCAATGGCTACGGAATGACCGAGATCGGCATCACCTCGGTGGAAAAATCGAACAAGCAGGCAGTGCTCAATACCGCCTCGGTCGGCGCGCCTTTCGGCTATACCGAATACCGCCGCGATGAGACGGGTGAATTGCTCGTCAAGGGCAGAACGAGAGCCGCCCGCATCGTCGAGGGCGGAGATACCCGCACGACCGACTACGACGAGTGGTTCCGTACGGGCGACCTCGTCAGCGTTCGGGAGGGGCGGTATTACCACGAGGGCCGCATGGACGATCTGGTGATCGGTGCCAGCGGAGAAAACCTCAACCCGACCCTGCTGGAGCCGCTGTTGAAGGTGCCTAACTGCGATGCGGTCTGTCTGATCTCGGGACAGGACCGCGAGCCCGTACTGCTCGCTTCGGTGCAGGGGTGCTTCTCGCAGAGCCGCATACACGATGTGTTTGACGCGTTGACGCAAGCGCTGGCACAGGCCAAGTTGGATCGGGTGATCACTACCGTCCGCGTGACGTCGGACGCGCTGATGGATCCGACCGACATCAAGATCAGCCGCCACAAGGTGCGGAAAAAGTATCTGGCGGGACAGTTCCGCCTGATCGACCGTGCGCGTGTGTCCGAGCATATCAACGCCGTCATGTCCGAGCTGGAGGCCGACGTGATCGACTGCTTTGCCTCGGCGCTGGAGCGCGAGGGGGATGGCATTGGCACGGACGACCACTTCTTCCGCGATCTTGGCGGAACGAGTCTGGATTATTTTACGTTGCTTGAAATACTTAAAAGCAAATTCGCAGTTGAGGTTACGGAAAGCGCTAGGGAAAGGTTGTTTACCGTCCGTGACTTCTGCGAGTATATCAAGACGGCAAAGTGAGGAACAGTATGGTACAATCTCTGGATAAAAAATGGAAGGAATTTCTGTTTTCCTTCTCGGGCTTTGGCCCCAACTTTTTGATGGTTCTGATGGGCGCGTATTACACCGACGCGCTCAACCCCGTTGCCTTTGAGGGCAATTCGACCTATCAGGCGATTGCGAGCGGCGTCTGCTTTATCACGCCTGCGCTGTTCCCGATTCTGTTTGCACTGGGCAAGGTGTTTGATGGCATCATCGACATTCCCTTTGCCCATATCACTGACACGCTCTCGACCAAATGGGGACGCCGCCGCCCCGCCATTGCGGTTTGCTTCCTCCCGATGGTCGTCGGCTTCGTGCTGTCCTGGATTCCCATTGGCGGTGCACAAAATCCGATGCTCAACACTCTGTGGGTGTCCTTTTGGAACATTATCTTCTTTGCCGCCTATACCATGTGTCTGATCGCTTATTACGGCTCGCTGTCGACCGTTTGTACGAATGAGCCGCAACGACTGCGTGTTTCGGGCTACAAGTCCTTCTTTGATACGATCTCCTACTGTCTGGTCTACGCGCTCGTTCCGCTGCTCTTGGATTCGCTCAAGATTCACGTGGACAAGTTCGTCTTTATTTGCATGCCCTTGATGCTGACCATGCTCATTCCGCTGTTTATGATCAAGGAGGGCGAGAAATACGGCTATCCCGAGGATGCGGGACTGGCCCCCGAAAAGATCTCGATCGTGGAGAGCCTGAAGCTGACGTTCCAGAATAAGATCTTTCTCAACTGGACCTTTGTCAACTGCTGTACCTTCTTTGGCCTGCAAATGTTTTTGTCGGCCATGAACGGTATGATCATCGGCGGCATGGGCTTTAACGGCGCGGAAATGGCCATCGTCAACACCTGCGCCTTCGCCCCCGTGCCCGTCATGCTGTATCTGTTCAACAAGCTCAAGGCCAAGCGCGGCGTTCGTTTTACCTATCAGTCCTGCCTGCTTTTGTTCGCCCTGGCCATCATGTCCTTCTTCTTTGCCTCGACCTATGTGTGCGGCGAGGATAATAAAATCTTGCAGTACGTGATCGGCTGCCTTGGCGGCATTTGCGGTAGCTGGGCCATCGGTGCCTTCTTCATGATGCCCTATCTCGCTCCGGCCCAGATCTCCAGCGTGGAGATGGAGCTGACAGGCAAGAATCACTCGGCTATGTACTTCGCCGCCAATGCCGTCACGACTTCCATCGTCGGCGCAATCTCGGGCTCGCTGGTATATGAGTACGTCAAGAATCTGTTCATTTCCAAGACCGCCTCGGGTGTTGTCTGGGCGCAGAGAGCCGAGGATGCGGCGCACGCCTTCGGGTTTGGCGGCGATATTTCGCAGGTCTATAATCTGGGTAACTTGCTCGTTCCCTTTATCGTTTGCATTACCTGCGTGGCAGGATTTTTCATCGCTTTCCGCATGCCGCGCGACTACACGCCCGCGATTTTAGCAAGAGAATTCAAAAAGATGGATCCCTCGCTGGACATTTCCGCGATGGAAGCGCAGGAGGTTCCCGAGGAAAAGGGCGAGATCATTTTCGTTCAGGTAGGGCTTTCCGTTCTTTCGGGATTTATTTTCGGCTTTGTTTGGCTGGGGCTCTTGCTCAAGTCGATCAAGCGCGAGGTGGGCAAGGGAAGTGTGCTTGCACGTTACCTGCTTGGTGGCTTGATTCCGTTTGGCGGCATTTTCGTCCTGCTTCGTCTGCGCCGTGAGTTGCTTGCCATGGCAAGCGATAAGGGGCTCAAACTCAATATCCCCGCATGGCTGTTGGCCGCATCGGGGTTGGTTCTGCCCATTCTGCCTGTGAATATCATCGCGCTGGCGGTGGTACAGCACGGTATGAATAAACTTTACGAAAACGAAGGATAACGCGCTGATATGATTTTTCTGTTTCATTGGCTGGTCAAGATTACAGGCTGGCTCCCCTATTGCCTGATCCTGCGCCCCAAGATCAGCTATGAGAACAAAAAAATACAATCCCACCGCATCAAGGGGCGGGCGATCGTGGTGTCCAACCACCGTTCCGTATGGGACGTTGCAACAGCCATGTTCACCTTTCCCGCTCGTACGCTGCGCTGTGCCGTGGCGGAATTGATGTACAAAAAGAACGTCTTGATGTCGCTCTTTCTACGCCTTTTGGGAACGGTCAAGGTTGACCGCACCTCACATGACTTCTCGTTTTTGTCGGGCTGTGGCAAGATATTAGACCGCGGCGGCGTGGTCGAGATCTATCCCGAGTCCCGATTGCCCTTCAAGCATGAGGAAATACCGCTGGAGTTTAAGCCAAGCGCCGTGTATCTTGCCCTTAAAACGGGCGCGCCTATCATACCCATTTGCAATAACGGGCGATATTTTGTCAAGCAACGCATCAGAGTTCATATCGGCTGTCCCATCGACGTGCGTGGACTGTACCGCGATGAACTGTCCGAAAAAGAAAACGTGGCCAACATCACGGCCTATGTCAGGGGGAAGATCATTGAGTTCCAAAAACAACTTGAAAAACAAGAAAAAGAAGACGAAGGGCGCCGGTAATTTTCTGTACGACTTCGTCAAGGTCACGGGCTCCATTCCAACGCTGATTTGGATGCGCCCCAAAATCTTGCGCCTCGGTAAAAAGCCAAAGATCAAAGGAGGCTTTATGACCACGGCCAACCATTGCAGCTTCGTCGATCCCATACTCGTTCATTGCGTGTTTTGGAAACGCAGGATATACTCGCTGGCGACCAAGGATCTTTACAGCACCCCTCTTCGGACGTGGTTCTTTAATAAAATGCACTGTATTCAGGTGGATAAGCAGAATTTCAGCCTGAACTCCTTCCATGAGGTCACGCGTCAGCTGAAGCGGGGCAAGGTGGTGTCCATCTTCCCCGAGGGACAGCTCAACCGCGGTGCTGAAGAGATGCTGGCCTTCAAATCGGGTGTCATTCTCATGGCACACAGCGCCCGCGTACCTATCGTGCCCGTCTATCTTGTGCCACCCGGACGCTGGTATCAGCGTCGTGCCGCTGTGGTGGGTGAGCCTATCGACGTCCGCGCACTGTGTGGGGATATGCCGACGGTGGACGATTTCAACCGCGCGAGCGATTACGTCCATCAAAAAGAAGAAGAACTGAAAGCGTTTTACTATAAAAATTTGAAATCGGCACAGCCCCGGGCGGCTGAGCAGTAAGAGGAGGTCATAAAATGACAAACCCCAGCATATTTGAACAATACACCGACAAAGAGACGTTTGCCAAAATCGTAGACTTTGCCAATATCACCGACATGTGGGAGCACTCTGTCAAGACCTACGGTGATCACAGCGCCGTGGTCGACGGCGAGGACTATACCTACAGCGCGCTGAACGCGCAGGTCGAGACCTTCCGCACGGTACTCAAAAACGCAGGCGTCAAGCAGGGCGATACCGTCGGTATCCTCGCCCCCAACGCTGTCGGCTTTATCAAGGCCTATCTGGCGATCAATACCTACGGCGCAGCGGCGGTACTGTTGCCTCCGCATCTTGACGCTATGACTGTGTTCGGTTGTTCTTTGAAGTTTGGCCTCAAGGCCATTGTGTACGATGCCTCGCTGGAGGCAAGTTTGGCTTTTGCCCGTGAAAAGAATCCGGCACTTGCGCTGATCGACGTGGCTAGCACGGCCGACGAGGCGACGGCCGCGGTCTCCCCTGACACAAATAGTCTTTCCACCGTCATTTTTACGGGTGGCACGACGGGTAAGAGCAAGGGCGCAAGACTTTCCCACAGAGCCGTGATGTACGGCATCAAGAACGGCTGCTACGGTTACCGCGACGTGTTTGAGCAGCGATACTTCCTCGTGCTTCCGCTGACGCACGTGTTCGGCCTGATCCGCAATACGCTGACCTCGCTCTATACGGGCAGCAGCTTATTTATCTGCAAAAATCCCAAGAATATGTTCAAGGACATTGCGCTCCATCGCCCGACCATCATGATACTGGTGCCTGCGCTTGCCGAAATGGCACTCAATCTTTCCAAGCAGTTCGGTAGAAATATGCTGGGCGAGGACATGAAGACCATCATCTGCGGTGCCGCGGCCGTGCCGCCCTATCTGATCCGCGAGTATGATAAGTTTGGCATTCAGGTTTGCCCCGGTTACGGACTGACCGAAAGCGCAAACTTGGTCAGCGGCAACCCGGAGGCGATGAGCAAGCCTGAGTCGGTCGGCTTGATCTACCCCGGCATGGAATATAAGATCGTGGACGGTGAGCTGTGGCTCAAGGGCGTCAATATGATGGACGGCTACTTCGGCGACGAGGAAAACGCCCTGGCCTACGAGGACGGCTGGTTTAAGACGGGCGATCTTGTTCGCATCGATGAGGACGGATACTTGTACATCACAGGACGCATTAAGGAGATCATCGTACTCTCCTCGGGCGAGAATATTTCCCCTGCTGAGCTGGAGGTCAAGTTCTACGCGCTGGACGGCGTGCAGGATTGCTTTATCTACGATATTACCGAGGACGGCGTACAACAGCTGGTCCTGGAGGTCGTGCCCCGTATGGCAGCCCTCAAGGCCTTGGGCGTCGAGGATGTCGGTACCTATCTGACGGGTAAGATCAAGGAGGTCAACGATACGTTGCCCGCCTTTGAAAAAATCAATAAAATTATCATCCGGGACAGCGATTTTATCCGCACCCCCGCGATGAAGATTGCGAGACAGGAAAATGGCACTCTCAAGAAATGAAATTAAAGAAAAACTGACGGATATCATGAAGATGGTCATGCGTGACCGCATGCCCGATCTCTCCTCGCTGGACGAGGGCGCAAACCTCGTTAACGATCTGGGACTCAGCTCGGTCGGCGTTTTGTATATCGTCATCGCCATTGAGGAATTTTTCGGTATCGAGTTTGAAAACGTCGGCTTTGGCGATTTCGCCACCATCGGCGACGTTGTTGATTACATCGAAGAGAATCAGCAAGAATGAAGTGGCAATTGACACAGCCCGTCGCGGGCGATATGATCCGCGTCAAACTGGGCAGTATCTACCATTACGGCGTGTTCGTCAGCGAGGATGAGGTCATTCAGTTTGGCCTTGCCCCCGCTGCCCGCCTGACCTTGAAGGACAGCGAGATCGAGGTGTGCGCCTCGGATATCGACGCCTTTCTCTGCGGCGGATTTTTAGAGGTGGCCGAGTTTGACCGCGCCGAGAAAAAGAAGAACCGCCGCCCCAAGGCCGTCGTAGCATATGCACGTGAGCGCATCGGTAAGCGAGGCTATCACATCCTCTACAACAACTGCGAGCATTTTGCCTACGAATGCGTGACGGGCAAGCCCTACTGCTCCCAGACCGACGGCGTGCGCGCGCTGTTTCAGTCGTTGCCCGTGGCAGACGTGTATCTGGCTCGCATCCCCGAGGGGGGAAGCGTGGGACCCTTGTCGTGTGCTGAGCGCGAGCGCGAGATCGCCGACGTGTCCAACGAGAAAACCAAGGCGGAGAAGTATTACGTCTGGAAGCTGCTGGAGTACGCGCTGGAGCGCTCGTTCGGCCTGCGCGCCCGCAAGCTGACCTTCACTAAAACGCCCGAAGGCAAATGGACAACGGACAAATGCTTCTTTTCGCTCTCGCATTGCGACGGGGCGGTGGCGGTGGCCGTCTCTCGTGCCGCGGTGGGCGTGGACGTGGAAACGACGCGCCCGCTTTCTAAAGACCGCTTTGCAGACAAAATATTGACCGAAGGAGAATATGCGCTGTATGAGCAGACGCTTCCTGAGGATCAGGAAATCTTTTTGCTCGAAAAGTGGACAGCCAAGGAGAGTCTTTTTAAGAAAATCGGTGGAAAAATGTTCATTCCCCACGATCACGATACGCTGACGGATCAGGTGCGTACCCAAGAGGTGACGCTGGCAGGGCAGAGCTATCTTCTGTCCGTCGCCACCGACACGCCCGAGGCTTTGCGCTCCTATATTGATATAGACCTGACGCGTTCGTAAGTTCGTATCGCGGAACCAATCAAAAGGAGGACCGGTATGTATTGTTCAAAATGTGGAAAAGAAATTGACTATGACGCTCTTGTCTGCCGCGAATGTGAGCAGGCGGAGCAGACTGCATCGGTTGAAACGCCCGCGGGCGGCAAGCCCCGCATGCGGGGCTTTGGGAAAGCATTGACGGGCGTGATCTTAAGCTTTGTGTCTGCCATGTGTGCCGCGGCGGTATATCTTGGCACGGTTTTCGACGCATACCTCAAAATCCTTCGGGACTATTTTGGCGGGGACGTTATGATGACGAGTGTCGGCATGGCTGTTTTCTCCGTATTGGTTGTAGTCCCCGGCGTGCTGGCCGTTATCTTTGGCATTCGCTCCATCAAGACGTTTAAGTCTACACCTGTCGGTCACCCCAAGCCCATCGCTACGCTGATCATGGGCATCTATGCGATCGGCGAGAGCGTATCGGCATTGTATATGTTTCTGACCAGCCTCTCGTTGTTTTCGATGTGGCTGTCATAAACGAATGAAAATTATTGGAAAGGAGAACGATGATGTATTGTTCGAAATGTGGAAAGGAAATTGACTACGACGCGCTCGTCTGCCGCGAATGCGAGCAGGCGGAGCAGACTGCATCGGTTGAAACGCCTGCGGGCGGCAAGCCCCGCATGCGTGGCTTTGGTCAGGCACTGGCGGGGTGTATTATCGGTTTCGTCGCGACTCTGATTTCTGTGATTGTCTACGTGGCAGGATTGGTCAGCGTGTTGAGTGCGTTTGAAGGTGGAGCGGACGTTGGCCGAATGGCGGTGCTCATTCTGTTCTTTGAGCTGTTAGCCATCGTTCCCGCGATTATCGCCATCGTAAAGGGCGTCCGGGCTGTTAAAATTTTCAAAGCCACCCCGAGCGAACTGCCCAAGCCCATTGCCACGCTGGTCGTTGGCATCCACGCCATTTTCTTCGGTGGCTTTGCTATCTTGTATTCGGGCATTTTCATCTTCATTCTGATGATGATGCTGTTGATGCCGGTATGATGAAACCAATTACGACATAAAAGGAGGATTTTTCTATGTATTGTACCAAGTGCGGAAAGCAAATTGATTACGATTCGCCCATTTGCAAGGAATGCGTGGACGAAATGGCCGCCTCTGCCGCTCCTGTCGAAGCGGTTGAACCGGCAGTCGAGCAGAATGTGATCGAGCAATCTGAAATCGAGCAGCCCGTGCAAACTGAACTGCAGCCCGGCGAGAGCGTTGAGGTAGCGCCTGCTACGTATACTGCCCAGCCGACACCTCCCCCCGCAGTATACCCGAGTGCAGGTGGTGCCAATCTGCGTATGCGCGGCTTTGGCAAGGCGCTGACCTCGACGATCCTTGGTTTTATCGGCTACTTCTTCTCGGTGTTCACCATGGCAATGCTGGCAACGGAGGATCCCGACGTAGCGATTGCGGGCGGCGTGTTCTTCGTGATGTCCTTGCCGTTGACGATCATTCCTCTCATTTTTGGACTGAAGTCGATCGGCCTTTTCAAGTCCACCCCTGCGGGAATGCCTAAACCCATAGCAACCTTGATTCTCGGTATCGTCGGCTTGTTCTTTGCCGCGCTGTCGCTCCTGTTTTTGTCCCTTGCTCTGATCATTCTGATGGGCGTCTTGGCGATGGTGTGACGCTTTGATTACTACTATTATAGTCCAAATTTTAAGGGCTGACCAGAAGGCGTGCAAGATTAGCGGTAAAATTATTACAACCGAATAAGCAGCCTGAACGGCAAAACACCACGGAAGAAAAATCCGTGGTGTTTTGATTTACAAGACACAATCTGTCAAGGCTCAATATTTTACTCACTGAAATCAAAGATAACGCCCGACAAGAATCGTATTTTTATTTTCGAAAAAGGTCTGGACTTTCTCTCTCTTCTGTGGTATTGTTGTGTGCTAACAGTTGTGTGCTGACAGGAGGTACAAAAAATATGGATATCATTAACGAACTCTGGTACGGAAACGTATCGCCTTTCGAGCAATGCACTCGTGGCGATAAACGGCTGAAGGAATTCTTAAAACTGGTGCCCGGAACCGTGAGAAACTGGACGGAACGCTCACTGACAAGCAGAAAGAAACACTTGAAAAATTCGAGGACTGCATGAACGAGATGCACAACATTACCGAGCGCGACGCCTTCTCCTACGGCTTCCGACTTGGTGTGCAGCTGATGGCTGAAGCCTTCCTTCTGGCATTGGGTGAGGACGAGCAATAATAAACCACAGATCAGGCATCGGAGAAATCCCATGCCTATAATTTTTGATAAAATTCAGCCATTTTTTCAAAATCATCAGTGCCCACCTTGATTTATTCATGAAATTATGATATAATTAAAAAGTGAATTTATCACTTTGAAAAGCAATGTCATGCAAAGGAGGTACGGCTTTGATTATAACTTATGCCATTATGGCGATTATAGCAACGGTATTGCTTGTTGGA
>JAZLDE010000147.1:0-58296 GCA_045614625.1 Eubacteriales bacterium | reverse complement strand
CGGCAGCGTAACGGACGGACTCCAAACTCTGCTTGCGAATGGGCAGCAATTCTGCACGCATTCTTCTCTTGCGGTGGAACCAGAAATTCTTGCTGTCACGGTAGCCGTAGTCCACGGGCAGCGCGGGGAAATCCTTGGCTCGCACGCCGTTAATGATCGCGTCGGCATACTTCTTCTTCATCAGGATCTTGTCCACGCGAAGGATGAAGTGAGCGCCGAATTTGCTCGTAATACCGTTGAAATCGTGATAGGGGCCCTCGTAGCCGTTCAGCTCGCCGGCGAGGTCCTTGTCCGCACCGTCCAGCTCGCGCATCCAGGTACACTCAATAGCCTCAATGGCATCGGTCAGCACCATGGGACGAGCCTCGCCCGTTTCTTCTTCCAAAAGGCTCTTTTCCAGCTTGAAGTTGCACTTGGGCATTTTGTCTTCGGGCTTGTCACCGGGCCAGGACAGCTTAACAGCCTCGTGGAAGGTCGAGGGCTTGTCATCGATAAAATTAAGGGTGCACTTACCGTTTCTCAGAATGTTCTGAGCCGTGTTAGAGGAATTACGGCAGCACAGCAGCATGGCGTAGTAATCCTTACCTGCCACGTAGTAGGGCTGTACCAGCGAATAGGGGCCAAGGTTGGTCGTTCCGTCCTCGCACAGCGTGCTGATGATGACGGTGGGCATCGGGAAATACAGCGAGGTCTGATAGAAGTTATCCACGATGCGAAGGTTTTCAAAGCTACTCATAATGATATCTCCTTTGTCTTTTTATTTTATTATTTTCATTAGAATATCCGACAGTTGCTCAAACGGCACGCCTGCCATCGTCCAGGTCAGCAGCGACTCGGCGATAAAGGCTGCAGCAAAGTCGTCCTTGGCGATGGGCGAAATCAAGTCCGCCAGCTGCTCGCGCAGCTGCTTATGCCGCTTGGAGAAGACCGTGGAAAACACCCGGGTCGCCTCCGCGTCAGCAAACAATGCTTTATGCTTATCGGAAAAGTGAAGCAGCGCCTCATAGATGCTGCGTAACAGCGCAACAGCATCCGAAGACTCATGCGCCCGAACATCGGCAAGACACTCCTGCCAATCCTCTAACATAAAGGAAGCGATCAGCATATCCTTGGACTTGAAATAATTGTAGACCGTTCCCACACCGATGCCGCACGCCCCCGCAACCGACCGAACGGTGGTGTTGGCGTATCCGCGCTCGGCGATTTGCTTTTTTGCTTCCGCAAGCAACTGTTCGCGGACATTTTCAATGATTTTGGGCATACGTTACTCTCCTTCTTTCGGTTGTAAAGTCGTCAATGCGGCGATCGTTTTCGCAGTTTGCTCGATCTGCTCGGCCGCCTTGATGCGCGGTGTACCGTCGCCCTGTTGAGCGCCGTACATGCCAAAATAGGCGTGGCAACCGCCTTCAATCACCGTTTCGTTCAAATGTACCGGCAAATTTGCTTTGTACTTTTCGTACTTTTCTCGGTTCATCACACCGTCCTCGCTACCGTATATAGATAAAACGGTCAGCGCACTATCCGAAAGATCGGCCGTAGAATAGGACGCCAGCAAGATCAGGCCTTCAAACTCCGTTTCATGCTTGGCAACATATGAGGCCGCCATCGATCCGCCCAGCGAGTGTCCACCGATATACCAGCAATCGATTTCAGGAAATGCAGCCTGCACGCCGTCTGCGGCATTCATGTCCAGTACGGCAAGATGGCAAGGCATTTCGATCAGTATACACAGCACACCGCGTGCTGCGAGAGCTCGCATTAAAGGAATATAGGCCGTATATTCAACCTTGCCACCGGGATAAAAGATAAGTCCCATCTCGCTTTTCTCAGGCAAAAAGGCGAGACTGCCGTCCTCGAGTGTTCTCTGCTCGATCTCGCCCTCGGTCGCAAAGGCTGTGATTGCCTCTTTGTCGGCATGGTAGTAGCCACTGACGTAAATAGCACAACCACCTACGATCACCGATAGCAATAGCGTCAAAGACAGAATCCATATGAGAATTTTCCGTTTGCGCGATTGCAATTTTCCTTTCATACTGTCCTCCGCCTTTTTATGAACCTGTTCATTTAACATTATACCTCCCCTTCTTGGCTTTGTCAAGAGTTTAACAAAAATTCTGCCGCAAAAATCGGGAGGGCTCAGCCGTCCCGCAGGCGATATCATTGATTCATTTGAAATGAAAAATTTCGTCCGCATGATTGAAAATCCGACAAATTTATGATATAATCTAAAAAAAAGAAAGGAGCTTTCTCATGGCAAAAAAGAAAAATTCCTCTTTCTTTACTTCTCTGCTCTACATCATCATCGGTGTTCTTCTTATCGTCTTCCGTGACCAGACGCTGGGCTGGGCAATGACCGCCGCAGGTGTATTTTTCGTCATCTCGGGTATTCTCGATTTGCTCAGAAGAAACGTACTGGGAGGTGTCGTCAGCGTCATCATCGGCGTCGCTGTTCTGGTCCTCGGCTGGACGGTAGCACACATCGTTCTGCTTGTGCTAGGTATCTTGATTGCGGTCAAGGGTATCGTATCCTTCCTCGACGCACTCAAGAGAAGCAAGAAAACGTTGCTTAGCATTTTGTTCCCCATCTTCACCGTTGTGGTCGGTCTGATGCTTGCCTTTGGTAACGCGCTCAGCATCATGATCCTCGTCGCAGGCATCTTGCTTGTGGTCGACGGTGTTCTTGGACTCTTTGCTCGCTAAAGCGCCATACAAAACAGGGACGATGCAGTTGCATCGTCCCTGTTTTGTTCACGAATCAAGGCCGGAAGCAGCCAACAGCCCCATTTTATCGTTATTCCAAAGTTTTCATCTTGGGGAATTCGTCTTAACGTTATTGCCCCCTCTGCCGCCAAGTCCTCGTTCAGATCAGCGATAGGATCGCCCTTGATGCCAACGTATTTCAGATCGTTAGGCACGCCCGCGGCAGACACGGGATACACACCCGTGGTATGGTCGACAAAATAGGGCGCGAACGGGGTATCCATGATCTTATCCTCGCGAATATTGCGAGTCAGCTGGTGGATAATGGCCGATACCATTTCGAGATGGCCGAGTTCTTCGCTGCCGATGTCCGTCAGCATGCCAACGACGTCACCATCAGGCATGGAATACCGCTGATGAAGATAGCGCATGGAAGCGCTGAGCTCCCCGTCAGGACCGCCGACTTGGCTAATAATCATAGACGCCAACGCGGGATTGGGGTTCTTAATGCGAACGGGATATTGCAATTTCTTCTGATAAATCCACATGTGCTATACCTCCTTACGCCTTGTTGTTACCGGGAAAATCAGGGTGCCAGGGCCAGGGTGCGCGAGTCCAATCCCACGTACTTGTGCTAACGTTGCCCATGGCGCACAGCGGCCCACATGTCTTCTCATACGCATGCGCGACCTCTTTGCGCTCCTTGACAAGCTGATGATAGTAGTTTTTGGCTTCGCAGCAATCGGGATACGCATCCAGATAAAGCACCGTTTCCTGAATAGAAAAGTCCAGCTTTTGCAGACGGTTCATCAGCTCGTGACACTCGCCACAGCCCGAACGTGCAGGCAGGTCGTTTTCTCTGCAACCACAACCGCTCCGCTCATCCGTGCGATCGTATTTTTCGTAGCGCTCGTTCGCACCGCGATTGCCGCCGTAAACACCGCGTCCCAAGCGACCACAGCCGCAGCCGCGCTCCTCGTCGCGACTCTCGCGCCGATCCTCCTGGCAGCCGCCAAGACGCCGCCCACTATGACGCGTGTACGCGTAATTGTTATCTCTCATTCCCACGACAGTCTACCTCCTTCTGTCCGCCATAAAACGGCTTATCCAACGTCGCAAACATAGTTCCTCTGCGCCATGCGGTATCCATATCATAGATGCCATCAAAGCGATTGAGCGGCGCCCAAACAGCGGCCAGCACAGCGTTTTCCACGCCAAAGCCACACACACTTGCATGCTCATCATGATCACAATCGCACGTACCGCACCTACTAGAGATAGGCAGCGCTACGGCATCACCGCGCCCCTGCCATGCGGGGACGGCGTCGCATTTGCACCCGCTGATCAGCTGATCCAAAAGGCCATCCTCGACGCGTTCTTTTTGCGTCAGATCCTGCATATTATTCAAATCATATTCCTCCCTTCGAGGCGGCATACCGCCTCAATACAATGTATGCCACAAGGGAGAAAAATGTCAACGCGTGACAAAAAAGGTCGTATTCAGTCATAACCACCGGCACTACTGACAGTTTTCATTATAGAAAAAAACGGGGGAAAACCTTTGCAGGTTTTCCCTCGTAATTTTTATTATTCAGCCTGTGCCACGACAGAAGCAAATTCGCCGTCAAGCAGTTCGTCTGCCTCCTCGGGCTCCTCGTTGTGCTTAACCTCGATACCACGGTAGCAAGCCAGACCCGTACCTGCGGGAATGAGCTTACCGATGATAACGTTTTCTTTCAAACCGCACAGATGGTCGACCTTACCGCAGATTGCCGCCTCGGTGAGTACCTTGGTGGTTTCCTGGAAGGACGCAGCGGACATGAACGAGGTGGTCTGCAGCGATGCCTTGGTAATACCCAGCAGTACGGGGCTACCGACGGCAGGCTTGAGCGTATCCTCACCGGCATTAACGCGAGCCTCGATGAGGTTGTTTGCCTCCTCAAGCTCCATAATGTCAACCAGTGCACCCTGCAGCAGATCCGTGTCACCGTTGTCTTCGATGCGCATCTTTCGCGTCATCTGACGAGCGATGATCTCGATGTGCTTATCGTTTACGTCACAAGACTGCGAACGGTAAACGCGCTGAATTTCCTTGATGATATACTCATAAACGGCATTCAGGCCAAGAATACGCATGATGTCTGCGGGAGCCTTGTTACCGTCGGTCAGGCCCTGACCGCGAACAACGCGATCGCCGTCCAGGATAGCCAGACGCATGCCGTAAGGAATGACGTACTTGACCAACTCACCCGTCTCCTCAGAGTGGGTGTGAACCTCGTTGATACCGGGCATCTCACCAACCTGAATACGAGCAACACCCGAGTGCTCGGTCATGATAGCCGGCTTCTTGGGCTGACGTGCCTCAAACAGCTCTTCGACACGAGGCAGACCCTGGGTAATATCCGAGCCTGCGACACCACCGGAGTGGAAGGTTCTCATGGTCAGCTGGGTACCGGGTTCACCGATGGACTGTGCCGCGATGATACCAACAGCCTCGCCAACGTTGACGGGCAGACCGGATGCCAGGTCAGCACCGTAGCAGCGAGCACAGATACCGTCCTTCGCATGGCACTGGATAACGGTACGGATATATACCTTATCGATGCCTGCCTTGACAATAGCAGATGCCTGCTCCTCGCTGATCATCTCGTCGTCGCCGACGATGATCTCACCCGTGGTGGGATTGACGACCTCACCGATGGTGTAACGACCAACGATACGGTCCTCAAGAGATTCGAGTACATTCTTATCCTTTTCATCTACGATAGCATTGACCCAAGCACCCTTGGTCGTGTCGCACTTCTCCTCACGGATGATAACGTTGTGCGAAACGTCAACAAGACGTCTGGTCAAATAACCAGAGTCTGCGGTACGGAGTGCGGTATCGGACAGCGATTTACGCGAACCCTTAGCACCCATGAAGTACTCGAGGATCTTCATACCTTCGCGGAAGTTGGACTTAATGGGAATTTCGATGGTCTTACCATCGGTGGAGAACATAAGCCCTCGCATACCTGCCAGCTGACGCATCTGAGCGATCGAACCACGGGCACCGGAATCCGACATGATCTTAATGGGGTTGAAGGTGGAGAAGCTGTTCTGCAGCGCCGCCGTAACGTCGCCAGTCGTCTGCTCCCAGATCTTGATGACGTTGTTATAGCGCTCTTCCTCGGACAGCTCACCACGCAGGTAGTGCTTGAAGATGATATCAACCTTCTTCTGAGCCTCAGCCAGGTATGCGGGCTTTTCCTTGGGAATGGTCATATCGTAGACCGAGATGGAGAAGGAAGCACGAGTCGAATACTTGTAACCCATCTCCTTGATAGCATCCAGCATCTGTGCACACTCTGCAGAGCCGTGCTTCTTGATGCAGAAGTCGATGATCTGGCCGAGCTGCTTCTTCTTGGTCACGAATTCAACTTCCAGCTTGAACTCGTTTTCGGGGTTGCTGCGATCAACGAAGCCCAGGTCCTGAGGGATGGGCTGGTTGAAGATCAAGCGACCCAGCGTTGTCTCAATGGTCTTGTAGCGAACAACGCCATCGATCTCCTTGGAAACACGAACCTTACACAGCGCGTGCAGGCCGAGCTCGCCGTTGGTATAAGCCATCAGCGCCTCGTTGTAATCGCGGAAGTAGTGACCTTCACCGGGCTCACCCTCCTTGAGCATGGTCAGGTAGTACGAACCCAGGATCATATCCTGCGAAGGAACCGTGACGGCTCGACCGTTCATGGGCTTGAGCAGGTTATTAGCAGACAGCATGAGGAATCTTGCCTCAGCCTGAGCCTCAGCAGACAGCGGAACGTGTACGGGCATCTGGTCACCGTCAAAGTCCGCGTTAAATGCAGGACATACCAGCGGGTGCAGCTTGATAGCACGGCCTTCAACCAGTACGGGCTCGAATGCCTGAATGGACAGACGGTGCAGCGTAGGTGCACGGTTCAGAAGCACGGGGTGCTCCTTGATAACGTTCTCGAGAGCATCCCAAACGCAGGAGTTCTCGTATGCCTTGTCGATCTTCTTCTGTGCGTCCTTGACGTTGGTTGCCTTCTGCATCTCGACCAATCTCTTGATAACGAAAGGCTTGAACAGCTCGATCGCCATTTCCTTAGGCAGACCGCACTGATAGATCTTAAGATTAGGACCAACGACGATAACGGAACGACCGGAATAGTCGACACGCTTACCCAGCAGGTTCTGACGGAAGCGGCCCTGCTTACCTCTGAGCATCTCGGACAGAGACTTCAAAGGTCTATTGGACGCGCCCGTAACGGGCTTGCCGCGGCGACCGTTGTCGATCAGAGCGTCGACAGCCTCCTGCAGCATTCTCTTCTCGTTACGCACCACGATCTCGGGGGTGCGGATCTCGAGCAGCTTCTTCAGACGGTTATTACGGCTGATGACGCGGCGATACAGCTCGTTCAGGTCAGAACAAGCAAAACGGCCACCGTCCAGCTGAACCATGGGACGGATGTCGGCAGGCAAAACGGGAACAACGTCCAGAATCATCCAATCCAGGTAGTTACCCGACTTGCGGAACGCCTCGACAACCTCCAGACGCTTGATGATACGCGTCTTCTTCTGACCCGTTGCAGTGACCAGGTCAGTCTTGAGCTCCTCAGCAAGGTTGACGATACCAACGCGGTGCAGATTCTCAAGCTCTGCCTTCTCCTCCTCGGTCAGCTCTTCCATTGCCTCGAGCTCATTGCGGCGATCGATCTGAGACTTGCTAAGACCGATGTCGCGGAGCAATTCCTTGATCGCCTCCGCGCCCATACCGACGCGGAAAGCGCTTGCATACATTTCACGGTATTCCTCGAGCTGCTTCTCGGACAGCACGGTACCCTTGACCAGAGGCGTCGTACCGGGATCCAGCACAACGTTCTCGGCAAAGTACAGCACCTGCTCGAGCAGCTTGGGGGAAATATCCAGAATCAGTGCCATGCGGGAGGGGATCGCCTTGAAATACCAGATGTGAGACACCGGGCATGCAAGCTCGATATGACCCATACGTTCACGACGCACCTTCTTGGTGGTAACGTCGACGCCGCACTTTTCGCACTTGATGACTTCCTTGGTGTGCGAGTTCTTATACTTGCCGCACATACAAGCGCCATCCTTGGTCGGACCAAAAATACGCTCGCAGAACAAGCCTCCGACTTCTGCCTTGAGGGTTCTGTAATTGATGGTCTCAGGTTTGGTCACCTCGCCATAGGACCACTCACGGATCATATCCGGAGAGGCAAGACCGATTTTAATCGAAGAAAATTCGTTACGCTCTACAGCCATTCTTCTTACACTCCCTTATCAGTTATCATCGCCGTAATAATCGTCGTCAGCCGACTCCTCTTCATATACGTCGCCGTACATGGAGTCTTCGTCCTCGGGAAGCAGCGAATCATCGCCGTCCTCGTGTTCGATCTGGAACGACTCGTACAGATCGTCCGTCTCAACGCCCTGCTCCAGATCCTCGCTCAAGGCCTTGATATCAGCCTTTGCGTAAGGAACGGGCTCATCCTCGTTGCACAGCGTGGAGAGTTGGATCTCCTCGCCCTTGGCATTGAGAACGCGAACGTCAAGCGCCAGCGACTGCAGCTCCTTGACAAGCACCTTGAAGGACTCGGGAACGCCCGGCGTGGGGATGTTCTGTCCCTTGATGATCGCCTCGTATGCACGACGACGACCGTTGATATCGTCCGACTTGACTGTCAGGATTTCCTGCAGCGTGTAGGCGGCACCGTAAGCCTCGAGTGCCCAGACCTCCATCTCACCGAATCTCTGACCGCCGAACTGAGCCTTACCGCCCAGAGGCTGCTGGGTAACCAGCGAGTACGGACCATTGGAACGTGCGTGGATCTTATCGTCAACCAGGTGGTGCAGCTTCAGATAGTACATGATACCAACCGTAACGGGGTTATCAAAAGGCTCACCCGTACGACCGTCGTACAGTACCGTCTTACCGTCGATGACCTTCAGACGCTTTTCAGCACGCAGCGTGTCGATATATTCCTTGTTGAGAATCTCTTCCGCGGACAGCAGGCGAAGATCCTTCTTGCCCGTTTCAGCGTCGGTTACTTCCTCATACAGATCCTTACCCTCGGCGTTCTCCAACGGGAATACGTCGCGGTACAGACCTGCAGCCTTGAGGCACTCGAGAATGTCCTTCTCGTTTGCGCCGTCGAATACGGGGGTCATGATCTTCCAGCCCAGCTTGCGTGCGGCGATACCGAGGTGAACCTCAAGCACCTGACCGATGTTCATACGGGAAGGAACGCCCAGAGGGTTCAAAACGATATCCAAAGGCGTACCGTCGGGCAGGAAGGGCATATCCTCGGGAGGCAGAATGCGGGAAACGACACCCTTATTACCGTGTCGACCTGCCATCTTGTCACCGACCGAGATCTTTCTCTTCTGTGCGATATAAACGCGAACGACCTTGTTGACACCGGCAGGCAGCTCGTCGCCCTGCTCGTGGCTGAACACCTTAACGTCAACGACGATACCGGCCTCACCGTGCTGCAGACGCAGCGAGGTGTCGCGGACTTCTCTTGCCTTCTCACCAAAGATGGCGCGAAGCAGTCTTTCTTCTGCCGTCAGCTCGGTCTCGCCCTTGGGCGTGATCTTACCGACCAGAATGTCACCCGAACGCACTTCGGTACCCTTCTTGACGATACCGTCTGCGTTCAGATCCTTGAGCGCGTCCTCACCGACGTTGGGAATCTCACGAGTGATCTCCTCCGGACCCAGCTTGGTGTCACGTGCTTCATGGGTATATTCTTCAATATGCAACGACGTGTAAACGTCATCGCGGACCATACGCTCGTTGAGCAGAACTGCGTCCTCGTAGTTATAACCTTCCCAGGTCATAAAGCCGATGAGGGCGTTCTTACCCAGCGAAATCTCACCGTTTGCGGTTGCGGGACCGTCGGCAATGACCTGGCCGGCCTCGATCAACTGATCCTTTTTAACAACGGGACGCTGGTTGAAGCAGGTACCCTGGTTGGTTCTCTTGAACTTGATCAGCTCGTAAACGTCCTTAGTGCCATCCTCGCAAGCAACGACGATCTTATCAGCATCAACGCGCTCAACGCGACCTGCGTTCTTAGCGACGATGACAACGCCGGAGTCAACAGCCGCCTTGTACTCCATACCGGTAGCAACGATAGGAGAATCGGTGACCATCAGCGGTACTGCCTGCTTCTGCATGTTCGAACCCATGAGTGCACGAGAGTTGTCATCGTTCTCAAGGAAAGGAATGGATGCGGTGGCAACGGAAACGACCATCTTGGGAGATACGTCCATGAAATCGATCTTGGAAGCATCGATCTCGATGATCTCGGCTCTATCGCGGGCGGTGACCGTCTTATTGAGCAGCTCGCCGTCCTCGGATACAGGCTCGTTGGCCTGTGCGATGATATAAGCATCCTCGACGTCGGCCGTCATGTATTCGACCTCATCGGTGACGTAGTTGCGGACTTCACCCGTTGCTTCATCCGTTACGTGCTTGACGCGACGGTAGGGTGCTTCGATGAAGCCGTAATCGCTGATACGGGCATAGGTGGTCAAATAGGAAATCAGACCGATATTAGGACCTTCAGGCGTCTCGATAGGACACATACGACCGTAGTGGGTGTAGTGAACGTCACGGACATCGAAGGAAGCGCGATCACGAGACAGACCGCCGGGACCCAGCGCGGACAGACGGCGCTTGTGCGTCAGCTCTGCCAGAGGGTTGTTTTGGTCCATGAACTGGGACAGCTGAGACGAGCCGAAGAACTCACGGATTGCCGTGGTTACGGGACGGATGTTGATGAGCGCCTGGGGCGTCAGCTTTTCGCTGTCCTGGGTGGTCATACGCTCCTTGACGATCTTGTCCATACGGGCAAAGCCAATGCGCAAAGCGTTTTGCAGCTGCTCACCGACCGAACGGATACGGCGGTTGCCCAAGTGGTCGATGTCGTCGTACTGACCAACGTCATGCATCAGACCGATCATATAGCTGATCGATGCAAAAATATCGTCCTTGGTAATGTGCTTGGGGCACAGCTCTGCAATGCGTGCCTTGGCCATTGCCTTGATTGCGTCAACGTCACCGCCGCACTCCTGCATGATTTCCATCATGACGGCAGTTCTTACCTTCTCATTAACTCCGCAATCCTTCAGATCAAAGCCCAACAGGTGCTCGGGCTCGATGGTATTGTTGGAAACGACGCGCAGCTTGTCACCGTTGTCCAGCTGCAGCGTAACCTCATTCACAGCCGCATACTGTACGCGCAGTGCCATCTCCTCGTTCAGCACGGTGCCTGCCTCATACAGCACTTCACCCGTGATGGGGCTGACAACGTCCTCTGCCAAACGGTGGTTTGCAATACGGGGGCCGATGGCCATCTTCTTATCGAAGCGGAAACGACCAACGGGTGCGATGTCATATCTCTTGGCATCAAAGAAATAGTTATTGATCAGCGTCTGTGCCGACTCAACCAAAGGAGGCTCGCCGGGACGCAGCTTCTTGTAGATCTCCTTGAGAGCCTCGACGCCGACCGTCGAATGGTCACGGTCTGCCAGCGCTTCACTCTCGTCCTTTTCCAGCGTTGCCAGCAGATGATCGTCTTCGCCAAACATAGCGAAAATATCCTCGCGGGACTCAATGCCCAGCGCGCGGATGAACATCGTCAGCGGCAGCTTACGGTTTTTATCGATGCGGACGTACATAACGCCATTGATATCCGTCTCGTACTCCAGCCATGCGCCGCGGTAGGGGATGATCTGGGTGGCATAGGTACGCTTACCCATCTTGTCGATATCGGTGGCGTAATACATGCCGGGGGAACGGATGATCTGCGAAACGATAACACGTTCCGCACCGTTGATGACGAAGGTACCCGTCTTGGTCATGATGGGGAATTCGCCCATGAAAATATCGGTCTGCTTGACCTCGCCGGTCTGGCGATTCGTCAGGCGAACGTTAACCTTCAGGGGGGCAGCATAGTTCGCGTCGCGCTCCTTGCACTCCTCGATGCTGTACTTGGGCTTGCTGTCCAGCGAATAATCGATGAAATCGATCTGCAGGTTGCCCGAATAGTCGGTAATGGGCGATACGTCGCGCAATACCTCTCCCAAGCCCTCGTTGATGAACCACTCGAACGATTTGGTCTGGATCTCTACCAGATTGGGCAGTTCGAGCGTCGTGTTCGACTTGGAGAAGCTCATACGAACGTTCTGGCCGAGTTTTTGCTCTCTTACATTAATCATTTAATCCAATCACTCCATTCAAAGTAATGCTTTGCCCGTCCGCCGACGCGGATGACGGTAAAAATCAGTAAAAGTTACAGAAATTTAACCAATAATCCATAAAATATTTACATTTCAGGCGTGGTCAAATCGACGAAATTTTTGCCTTGCAGAAAACAAAAATACTGCACTTTCACCAATTCTTTCCGAAAACAGGCGATTGTAATGCAGTTTACTATTGTATCATAGGATCAGCAATTTGTCAAGCATTTTTCGCAAAATTTTCCTTTTCTCACCGCTTTTTTCTCTATTTTTGTTTAAAGTCGCTGTTTCGGGCCGTTTTTTTGACGAATGGGTAATTTCTTTTTTCAAAAATTTTCAAAAACCTCTTGCATTTATGCAAACACTGTGGTATAATGCTGGAGTATATGGGTACATCCGCGTGCGAACCCTCTCAGTCGTGTGCGGAATACGATCATTATAATTATAATGCTGACAAAAGGGAGGTAACGAAAAATGGCAAACATTAAGTCCGCAAAGAAGCGTATCAAGGTTACGGCTGCCAAGACCATGCGTAACAAGGCTGTCAAGACTCAGCTCAAGACCGAGATCAAGAAGTACGAGGCTGCTCTCGAGTCCGGCGACGTAGCTGTTGCACAGGCTGCTTACAAGAACGCTGTTAAGAAGCTCGACCAGGCTGCTGCTTACGGTATCATTCACAAGAACGAAGTTGCTCACAAGAAGAGCCAGTTCACCAAGAAGCTCAACGCTATGCAGTAATGCATAACAAAATAGAAAAAACCGACTCAACTTGCGGAGTCGGTTTTTTCTTTTACCTATTGCGTGCAGAGAAAAAGTGTGCTATACTTATATTAAATAATGAAAGGACGGTGTCCCCATGCGTTACGTACTTGACCACGACCTGCATATCCACTCTTACCTGTCCCCCTGCTCCGCCGACGACAGACAGACCCCCGCTGCCATTCTGTCCTACGGTCTGACTGCAGGGCTTTCCCTGCTTTGCGTCACCGATCACTGCTGGCCCAATACCCCCATGTCCAAGCTTCGCGCCCATCTGCCCCTGCCCCAAAGCAAGAAATGCAGATTTTTGTTTGGCGCCGAGGTTGATATGGACAAGACGGACACGCTCAGTGCCACCAAAGAGGAGATCGAGGCGCTGGATTTTGCCATCATCTCGACCGACCATCTCAATCTGCGCGGCTATTCCATCGACCCTGCCGTCACGCCGGGCGACGCTCTTTCGCGCAAAACGCGCTACAAGGAGCGCCTGCACACCATGCTCGCCATGGATCTTCCCTTCTATAAGACGGGTCTGCCCCACTTCACCGACTCACTTGCTTGCAACGACGAGCCCATTCGCTTCCTGACGCTGTTTTCCGACGCCGAGCTCATCGACATTTTTACCAAGGTGCGCGATCGCGGTATGGGCGTAGAGCTCAATTTCACCCCCGCCGGCTACAACCCCGACGACCTCAAGGAGATCCTGCGCCCCTATTTTATCGCCAAGGATCTTGGCTGCAAGTTCTATTTCGCCAGCGACGCCCATCACCCCGAGGGCTTCCATAACGTGTTCGCGCGCAAGATGAACCCCGTCATTGATCTCTTGGATCTGACCGAGGACGATAAGTTCCCCTTCGTCAAGCAGATGCTCGCGGAGATGGAGAAGTAAATCAATATTTCAAGCTCCTTCTCCTTTTGACGCGCACACAGCCTTGCGCGTGCGCTGTGCAGCACGTTTTATGCTACTTCTTGGCGCACCCCAAGAAGTAGCCAAGAAAGACTCCAAAGGCTGCCGCCTTTGGAAGCCGCCGCCGTGCCGCTCTTCAAAGAGAAATAGGAGAAAGACATAAAAGCTTATCCTGCATCGCTCGACAGAATGCCACCACGAGCGGCAGACATGCCCAAGTAAGAAATCTTGCGGGTTTCTTAAGGGCATTAGGCCCTTAAGTCCGTTTTCTTGGTTCGTTCTTTGTCGGATGACAAAGAATGAACAACAATACAGCACACCGAGCGCGCGAAGCAGTGCGAGGCTGTAGAAGAAGTTGTTTAAAATTCAGATATCACAAATCCAATCCCAAAGGAGACCACACCTATGGCCACCATGCAACCCAAACGCGATTTCCGCTCTCTCAACCGTGCCATCATCCGCGGTGAAGCGGGCAAAAAAGTTCTGTTCCAGCCCCGAATCGACTGCTGGTACACCGACCGTATGTTCCGCGATAAGACCCTCCCCGCCCCCTACGACGGCCTCGACCGCCACGACCTCTACTGCACGCTGGACGTATCCCCTCGCGTGTACGAATACAACGGTTGCGTTCAAGCCTACGACAAGGAGCCCGTCAAGCGCTACCACAAGAAGATATCCGACCTTGAAACCGAGGTCCATATCGAAACGCCCGTCGGTAACATCTGCTACCTGTGGCACAGCAACGACTCCAACGGCGGTGCTTATTTCAAGACCTGGCCCGCCGAGACCGAGGAACAGCTCAAGACCATGATCTGGCTGGAGAACAACACCCTATGGCGTTGGAATCAGGATCACTATGACAAGATGCAGGAATACTGGGGCGATCTCGGTCTTCCCTCCATCTTCGTTCCCCGCGTTACCATTCAGAAGACCATCGTCGAGGTCATGGGCGTCGAGGGCACCATTTACGGACTGACCGACTTCCCCGAGACCATGGAGGAATACTTCGAGGCTGCCGAGAACAGTGTCATGCGCATGATCGAGGTCATCAATGCGTCGCCCCTGGAATGGATCAACTTCGGTGACAACGTCCACGGCGGCGTGCTCTCGCCCCGTCTGTTTGAAAAGTACGTTCTGCCCGCATATCTCCGCCGCAACGAGGCACTGCACAAGGCAGGCAAATTCACCTTTGCCCACTGGGACGGCGACTGCAAGCCTCTCCTCAAGTTTGCCAACAAGTGCGGCCTGGACGGCATCGAGGCCATCACCCCCGTGCCCCAGGGCGACGTCACCATCGACGAGATCAAGGAGGCGCTGGGCGACGAGGTCTTCCTCGTTGACGGCATCCCCGCCATTCTGTTTGACGACATCTACCCCGAAGAGCAGCTGCTTGACACCGTCAAGGAGCTCATCGACAAGTTCGCTCCTCGCCTGATCCTCGGCATCTCGGACGAAATGTCCTCAACGGGCAACATCGAGCGCATCAAACTCGTCCGCGACTTCGTGGATGCGTATAATGCGTCGGTAGAATAAGTAAACCAACGGAACAACTGTATTAAATATATTATTAGGAGGTAGAAAATGAAAGTTCTCAAAATCTTGCTTATCTTTCTTTTGGCATTTACACTGATGAACCTCGTATTGGCCTGCACTCCTACAAACACACCAATCGACGACGGAGAACTGGCATACGAACAAGTTGGAGAAACGTACACTGTTGTCGGCGTTGGCACTTATCAAGGTACAGATATTGTAATTCCCGCCGAATACAACGGAAAAGCGGTTACAGCTATTGGAAATCTCGCATTTTCCGGTTGTTCCGATTTGACAAGTATCACCATTCCCGACAGTGTTACCAGTATTGGCCGCTTTGCGTTCGGCAGTTGCACCGGTTTAACCAGTATTACGATTCCGGATAGCGTAACGAGCATTAAAAGCCTCGCATTTTCCGGTTGCACCGGTTTGATCAGCATCAATATTCCCGACAGCGTGACAATCATTGACTATGGCACATTCTCCGATTGCACCGCCTTGAAAAACATTATCATTCCCGACAGTGTATCATTGATTGGGGAAAACGCGTTCAGAAATTGCACCTCTTTGACAAACATTGTCATCCCCAATGGCGTTACCTCTATTCGGTCCTCTGCATTTTCGGGTTGCTCTGCCTTGACAAGCATCTCCATCCCTGATAGTGTGACCTTCATCGGACCTGAGGCATTCAGCCGTTGCAACGCTCTAACAAGCATTTCCCTTCCCAGCCGTGTGACAGCGATCAATGAAAAAACGTTCGAGGCTTGCTTTGCTCTGAAAAGCATCGTCATTCCCGACAGTGTGACAACCATTGACAGCAACGCCTTTCATCAATGCACTAGTCTGACAAGCATTTCCATTCCCAACAGCGTGACATCCATCGGTGAAGGAGCGTTCTTTCGCTGCTCGGGATTGACAACCCTCTTCATATCCGGCAGTGTGACGTACATTGGCGATCACGCGTTCCGTGATTGCAACAATTTAACAAGTATTATTGTTGAAGAAAACAATCCAGCCTATTACAGTCAAGGAAATTGTCTGATCCAAAAGAAGCGTAACATCCTGATCCTTGGCTGTAAAACAAGCGTTATTCCCGAGGAGATCACCATCATCGACATTCGCGCATTCTGTAACTGTGCAGATTTGACAAGTATCGTCATTCCGGGCGGTGTTACAATGATCGGCATGAACGCCTTTTGGAATTGCTCCAACTTATCGAGCGTTACGATTCCTGAGAGCGTTACAGAAATCAGTCTATTGGCGTTTAGTAATTGTAGCAAATTGACAAGTATTACTTTCCAAGGAACTATGGCACAATGGAACGCCATCAACAAATATTCCGAACCCGCGTGGAGTTGGAATAAAGATACTCCCATTACCGTCGTTCACTGCACCGACGGCGACGTGCCGATCAACTGAACACGCATAACGATACCCTCCGATCCGAAAATTCGAATCGGAGGGTGTTTTTATAATTTCTTGATTCCGCATCTGTCCTCGATCAGGCAGAGCTTGCCCTCGCTATCGCGCTCAATGGCGTACTCGGCCGCGGCAATATAGCCCTCGCGCATAAACTGCGCCTCGTACCGACGGGTCATGCCCTCGCAAAGCGGCATGTAGCCCTCTCCCGTGCCTTCATAGGCCACCAGATCGTAAATGCCCTGCAGCGTGTGATCCTTGTGATCCTGCACCGTGCGGATCATACCCACACCGGGGGCAAAGTAGAACTTTTTGGTGCCGTTATGGAAGCAGATCTCATACGGCATTCCCTTAATCTCAACTGCTACCTCGATACAGTTCATAAAGGTATCCACTGCTGTGGTGACGCTGCCGACCTCGCGGCAGGAAAGCTCTGTGGTCACGTCGTAGCCGTGGCGCTTGTGCTCCAGCGTGATCGTCACACCTGGCCTGATCACCTCGTTCCAAAGGCCGTTTGCAGCATCTGCCCAGATGCCGTAGACGTCGTTGAAGAACATGGGCGCGCCCCAGTCTCCCGTACCGTGCATATTCCAGTTTTCAAACGCATCATTCTCCTGCTCCAAAAGATCCACGCGCCCCGTCTTCTCCTCTATATACCGAACGCAGAATCCGTCCATATGCCCGCTGTGCGTGCGCTCGGGATTGTACTTGGCATCGGTTTCGAGAATACGGCGCATACTGCCGCAGGAAAGCCTTGTATGTGCCTTTTCATAAGGCGTTTTGGCAAGCGCTTGACAGCGCTCCATCAGATGCGAAACGTCGTAAAAATGCGCTTCGCCATTCTTTCTGCCAAAGGCACGCTCTCCCATATATATCACCATGCTGTGCCAATCGTTCTCATCGTAGGGCGGTAGTACGCGGATGCCGCAGCGATCCTCGATCAGGCAAAGGCTTCCGTCCCCGCGCCTACGAACGGCATAGTCCACAGCGCTGATGTAGCCGCCCGTCAATCCGATCGCCTCAAAGCGACGATCCATGCCATCAAGCATAGGCATATAGCCTTCGCCCGTACCGACGTAGCTTGCCAGCTCGTGCGTCACATGATTTCTTGGGTCTTCGCTCACGAAGCGGACGATACCCACGCCCGGGGCAAAGGTATACGTCTTTTTGCCGCAGCGATAATTGCTACGATTTTCCGGATTTTGAATTTCCAGTGTAACCTCAAGGCAATCGTCAAATACGCCCGCCTTGGTACTTACTCGTCCAACGCTTCGGCATGTGATCTGTGTCCGATTAACGAATCCATGGCGCTGAAATTCGATCGTTTTGGCATAGCCGTCCTTCCAATCATCCGACCAAAGGCAGTTTGCGCCTTCCTGCAAAAAGCCATAGACGTCATTGAACATCACTACCTTATCATCGTTGTGATCGATGCACGTCCAGGCAAACGAGCAGGTGCCGTAATGATTCCAGATCTCGCGGAGCTTTCCCTTTTCCCGCGTCAAGCGCTTAACGTCAAACACATTCCAATGTCCCGTGACCGTGCGTTTGGGATTCATCTCTTTGTCGGTGGACAAAATTCTTCGCATAACGTCACACGCCGCGCGGCTGTAGGCCTTCTCGTAGGGCGTTTTGGCCAGTGCCTCGGCGCGATCGACGGCATGGGAAACGTCCACCATCTGTGCCCATCCGGCTTCGCTTATCTTTGTGAAATCACTGCGCATTTGGAGCACCATGTCGCTCCAGCTGTTCTCGTCATATTTCAAGCGCTCAACGGCGAAGAAGCCCGAAAGCGTGACGCCCTCCTTGTCGCTGTACACCATCTCATACCTCACGTCCGACGTGATGTATTGCGCATCCTCATGCCCAACGTATTCCCACACGTTGCCCGCAGCACAGGGAATCCGCCCCTGTCCGCCAACGATTTGGTAGTGTTTAAGCAACCGCTCCGACCATTCGCCCTGCGTGTTCATACGCTGCTTGACGATACCCACGCCATCGGCATACCAGGTCTGGCAGATCTCACTCTCGCTCACGATCTCCCACATCTCACAGCCATCAAACGTGCCGCACGGCGTCTTTACCGTTTCGCCCTTTGCGACGAAGGTCAGCGTACAATCCTGATCCGTGATCGTATCCCCCACGGCGGCATTAGGAATAAAAAATCGGTTATCACAGCGGCAAGCATGGCTGAAAATATTTTGACCGTCCACCACGTTTCTCAGCTGTCCGACACTATATCCCGGCCGGCTCCAGCAGCGGAGCTCGCCGTCAAGGATGCGGTAATGCGCGCCGTCCCCGCACATGGTATACCATTTTTCCTCTCTGCCCTGCATCTGCTTATTTTGATGCATCCGTTCGATCCGTATCGCAGACAGCGCGTTGGCATAGTATACCTCTTTTGGGGTCAAGATCTCCAACACCTTGTCAAGGGCGGCAAAGCCCTCGTGAGTCTGCCCTTTTCTGAAATACGCATGCCCCAACCAAAACCATTCTCTGCCCAACGCCTTAACAAAACCATGCTTCTCAAGGTAAGGGATCTGCGTGTCGCGTATCCATGGGATGCGGCGATCGCCCCACATTTTTGAATCCTCGGCCGCGCATACGCTCTCCATGACCTCGTCGTTGTGTCCTTTGAGCGCGTATTCTTTGATGCGGGCAAGCAGCTCGTCGTTTCTCTTCCCGGGCAGCCACCAAAAGCCCCGCATGAGCACGTCGGCCATGGCGTGATCCTTTTCCCCACACTCGGGCAGCTCCTCCACCGCCTTGAGCGTTTTCTCATACGCCTCGGAAAAGCCCGTCTTATCGTTTTTGAGCCCCCACAACTTGAGCTCCTCTACTTCCTTCATGACGCGCTCGACCAGCGTTTTATCCACTTTCTTTTCCATAACACCCATTTCTTTTCGGATGCGCTCTCTGCCGTCGTGTAGCTGCCACTTGACCGTGCCCACAGCAAGTCCAAGTCGCGTCGCAATATCGGCAACGGACAGTCCCTCAAAATAATGAAGGGTGATGATCTCGCGCACTCTTGCGGGTAACTTGCCGATGCTCTCGTGTAGTAGCGCAATATACTCTCCTTGCTCGTCCTCGTTCTCCTCGGCAATGTCGCAGTTGCCTGCATGAACGGCATTTTCCAGCACATCGTAGCTGACGTACTCGCGCAGACGGGTGACGATATTGACGGCACAGTTTTTGGCAATGCGGCGCACCCACGCGCCAAAACGGGCGGGCTCGCGCAGACAGTCCAGCTTGATCCACGCCGACACGAATGCCTCCTGCGAGGCATCCTCGGCCAGATATTCGTCGTGCGTGATACGGCGTGCGGTAGCCAGCACCGACCTCTCGTATCGCGCGACCAACGCCTCGTAGGCATCCTGATCTCCCGACAGCGTCAGGGCCACCAGTATCTCGTCCGTGTGCTCCAAATACTTCAGCTTTGCCATAAAATTTTCCTTTCTTTGTCGTGCATCTTGCAAGTTGCTGTCTATAAGACGGCAAAAAGGGCGACAAGGTTGGGGGGAATGGAATTTTTTCGTTTTTATTATACACGACAAGCAAGGAATTGTCAAATTCCATTGGAAACGGCCGTTCAAGGCTTAAAATGATCAGCAAAAAACATCCGATCCACAACAGATCGGATGTTTTTTACTTTATTCGATTATTCGCGCAGACCCTTAAGAGCCTTGCACTTTTTGTTTCTCTCGGCAAGCAACTTCGATGCCTGATCGCAATGAATCAGCGCATCCGACAAATTGCCCTGCTTGAGTGCATCCATGGCATTCGAGGTTTCAAACTGAATCTCCTTTTCCAGTTCAAACAGCGCTTCATTGCTCATGGGATCGCTGAAGCGAACGGCTTCAGCATACTTCGAAAACGATTTCTTTGCCTCAGCATCCTCACAGTATTCGCAAAGCATTTCGGCATCAACACGCAGCAAATCAATGAAAAGACGCTTCTCCTTGATCCCAGCATCGATATCCTGAACCGTATGCTTGGCGATCAGGCAGGAGAGTGCGAACAGCAAGTACACCGCCAGCAACAGCAGCAGCACTGCCAACACAATGCCCCACACAACGCGATCCTGGAAGCCCATAAACAAACCGGAAGCAACCATCGTAAGTAGTAGGTACAGCGCACAATGACGAAGGATCGGGAAGCCAAAGAACCAGTCTCTGAGTACGGTGAGCGTTTTTCCAAGCGCCAGCAACGTAACCAACAGTGCCAAAAGCGAAATTTCAGCAAATACCAAAGCCACCCAGAACGAAGGGGTTAAAGCAGCAAGATCGGACATCATTAAAACCGCCGCAACGACACCGTTATACAACAGAAACAGAATCGCCCAGAGCAATCCAAATAATTTTTCTTTTTTCTGTGCCATATCAATATCTCCTTATTTCACCTTATGTTTAAGGACGCTTTGCGCCGCATTCAGGGCAGCATTTGCCGGTATTTCCCTTTTGACCGCACTCACAATCCCAAGAGGGGGCAACACGCGGGCTGCCGCATTCCTCACAGAATTTACCCTTATTGCCCGCATGACCGCAAGAGCAAGTCCAAAGTTCCGGTTTTGCACTGCCGCAGTTCATGCAGAATTTTCCAGTATTGCCCGTTTCACCGCAAGAGCAGGTCCAGCTTGCCGCAGAAGGAGCCTCGGTTTTGGGAGCCACAGCTGCGCCGCCGGCCATCACACCGTCCATCTTGCCAATCATGGTCTCTGCCATCTTCATGCCGGCCATCATGCCAACCAGATCCGTCGCAAATCCGCTACCGGCGCTGCCGCCGTTGCCACCGACGCTGCCCAGATTGCCCATGCCCTCGGCATATGCCTTCTGAACCTCTGCATCCAGCACGTCCTTCTGAGAATAACCCTTAGCTCTCATGACATCAGCCTCTGCCAAGCCAACGGCGCGCTGTGCTTCTGCCGCACCCTGTGCACGAATTGCCTCAAGTTGAGCTTCGGTCTGTGCCTCAATGATCTTTCTCTGGCGAGCAGCCTCTGCGATGCTGCTCTTGACTTCCTCTTCGCGAACACCCAGATATGCCTCGGAGATCAGTCTCTTGATGCTTCTGAGGTTTTCGTCATCTTCGGGCAGGCCGATGCGCATGACGTAGAACTCGGGAATCGACAAGCCGTATTCCTCAAACTGTGGCGAGATCTTGTCTCTCAGATCGCGGGAGATATCGTTCAAGTGAGCATCCAACTCAAAGATATTCAACTGGCGCTCGCGGATAACGGTGGCAAGGTAGGACTTGACTGTTGTAACCAGCGGAGCACGGAAATAGCTCTGCAGCGTTCTGTGAACGTTACCATCGGCATCCGAGGTAGCGCAAAGCACATCCTTGTTGGTCAATCCGCTCGTCGTGCCAACCAGCTTGTTCAGCAACTTGCGGGAATCCTCGACGCAAATGTTCAGCTCGCCCGATGCACCGATGTCTAACGGAATGCCCGTCTTGGGATCGACAAATCTGACGCGGGAATCGGTTCCCCACTTCATACCCATCTGCGTCGTCTTATTGATATAATAGACCTCTGCATGGAAGGGGGTCTGCGAGCCCTCGGGAAGATTATATACCTTTTTGAGGATCGGAAGATTTTCCGTATCCAAGGTATAACGGCCGGGACCGAACAGATCCAGAGCCTGTCCGTTCAAGAAGAAGACCGCCTCTTGAGATTCATGAACAATCAGCTGTGAGCCAAGATTAAAATCCTCGATCGGATGCTTCCAAACAAAGGTGGAGTTATCACCCTCGTATTGGATCACACTGATACCCGTATCGTTCACCAGCGCCTGCTTGCTCATTTCCTTCTTTACGTCCAGCTCATGGTCGCAAACGGGACAGGTGTATGTGTCTTTCGTTTCATCCACTTCAATAGCGCATGCACACTGAGGGCAGTTGAGCGTTACGTACTTGTATTTACCGGTCGCAATCTGTGCCGCATCGATCTTTCTGCCGCAAGAGGGGCAGTCGCGATGGCTTTTCTTCGCGCGATCATACACAAACGTTTTATGGCAATGAGGGCAGATCTTCGAGGTCAAGCGATTGGCCTTGACGTCAATTTCCGTGTGGCAAGTACCACACTTGATCATTTTTTTTGCGAACAGCGACGTAGAAGCTGCGTTAATACTTCCGCACTTCGGACATTCAATTGTAAAATTAGCCATGGTTGGTCTCCTTTTTTACATTTTAATTCGGTAATTAGTCATCGATCAGGCCAAGCGCCTTAAGATCTTTGCGAGTTCTCGTGTGACTGCTGAAATAAGCGATCATCGCCATGAACGTGATCCAGGTCATTTTCTGCTTTCCCGTTTCAAGCAGCGAATACGTCTGACGGGAAATACCGACATCACGTGCTAACTCCCCTTGCGAGATGTGAAGTCTTGCGCGAAGAACAGGAAGCTCTTCTGTCAACTTTTCAATATATTCATCCCGCTTTTCGTTTGGATAGTTCATCACAACACCTCTCTTTCTTGCTTGTGACGCCCATATTATACAACATGTTGTTAAATCTGTCAATATGTAAAAATCATTTTTGTCCCTTTGTACATATTTTTTACATAAAAATAACTATTTTTGTCTAAACAGAACAATTTCAGTTCGTTTTTTCATTATCCGCCATAAAATACCATTGCCAGATTAAGTATCAGCATCCAGACAAGAAAGGCCGCGTGGCAAAGCAGCAAAAACGCCACACCGCGAAACAGCTTGATATAGCACAGCGCTGTGATGACACATAAAATCAGTACGCCTAGCACGATGAGCGCGCCGAGAAAGGGACGCGCCGCGCAAAAGAAGATGGGATACCACAAAAAGCCGAGAAACAGCATAGCAAGATAGGCCATGCCGCCCCGATATTTGACGGTCTCGGTGTATCCGTCGCACCGCCGATCGAACATCACGCGGGCAAAGGCAGCGCCGAGCAGCGCGTACCAGGTCATCCAAAGCAGTGTCATCAGCCACACGGGCAGAATGACGCGTCCGAAATACATCATCATACCGCTTTGATAGGGACTGCCGCACACCCCACGCACGATCACGCCGCACAGCATGAGCGCCGCCGCGCCGATCAGCAGCGCGACCGCGGAGCATTCGTTCATCGCGCATCGTATCCGGCGGCACCAAGCTTCCCATTGTTTTTTCATATTCATAAAAATCGCCCCCTTTCACACAATCGTATGAAAGAGGGTGAATTTTTATGATGTCAATGGACGACGTACCGTTCGTCCGCCACGTATACCTTACGTGGAAAGGTGCGCTTGACACGGATATATCCCACCTTTTGCAGCGCCTCCGGCATAGTCATCTCATCAGCAAGCACGCCTCGCTCGCTGTCATAGTCGCGCATGGTGTGGCAATCGCAATAGCTTCTCGGCTCCGTTCCCTGAATGAAATAGCCCTCTGCGGTGCGATTACCTCGCAGATCCGCACGGCAGGCATCGGTCGGTCGCAAACCCGAATCACGGCAGTAGCTGACGCGAATGACGCCTTGTGCCAAGTCAAATTTAGTCGGCGCACCGCCTCTTTTCAGATCCTTCGCCACGATGGGCTGTATAACGTCCTTCCATATCTTGACGGCAGGATTGCTTTTCATATCCGTCATGGGTTGGGGATAGTCAAAGCCGTACCAAACACCTGCCAGATACTTGGGCGTATAGCCAATGAAATAGCGATCGCAATCAGCATTGGACGTTCCCGTCTTCCCCGCCACCGCCACTCGCCCACCCAGTATCTGTGCGCCCTTGGCCGTTCCCTGCGTGACCACGCTTTCGAGCAATTTGGTCATAATGCAGGCATTCTGCTCGCTAATGGCATAGCGGCCCGATGGGCTATGCGAGAGCAGAACCTTTCCGTCGGGAGCAATCACGCGGTAATAGGAGTGCGGCTCCATATACACCCCACCGTTGGCAAGGGCACTATAGCCCGCTGTCAGTTCGCGCAAGGTCACGCCAAAGTTCATCTGCCCAAGTCCCAGCGCCGCCTCGCCAACATCGCTGATCGTCCGACCGTCCTCCAGCGTCCGCGCTTCAATGAGCGAGGTCATGCCCAGTGTTTCGTGCAGAAAATCAAACGAACGGCGCAGTCCCAGCTTATGAAGCACACGCACAGCAACGGTGTTGACCGAATGCGACACGGCGTAGCGCACGTCGGTCAACCCACGATATACGCGATTGGCATTTTGCGGCCAAGGGTGGCGATTGTCCTTGCCAAAGGTCACGGGTACGTCGTCAAATACGCTCGCCCAGGTGATCTCACCCTGTTCAAGGGCGGGCGCATACACAGACAACGGCTTGATGGCCGAGGCCGCGGGACGAACTGCCGTCGTAGCGTGGCTTTGCAGGCGGTTACCTGTCTTTTCTCCCACCGCTCCCGCAACGCCGAGAATGTCTCCCGTGGCAGGGTCGATGACAATCATGCCGCTTTGTGCCCGCTCGCCGTTTTTATGAATCGGGAAATGCGAAGCGTCGGCATAATACTGTTCCACTTGCTCCTGTACCGAGGCATCCATCGCCAACTCAATGCGCAAGCCCCCGTTCCAGAGCAAGCGGTTGGCGTACTCGCGCGTGTACCCATATTCGGCGCAAAGATCGCGGATGACGTCCTCGATGACCATATCGACGTACCACGAATAAACGGGTGTTTTGCCCCGCCCCGCCTGCTCGCGCAAGGACAGCTCCTGCGCGACCGCCTCGGTATAGGCCGCCTCATCGATATACCCCTGCTCCAGCATCTCGGAGAGAATGAGATCACGTCGCGCCTTGGCATGGGCCGGAAAGCGGACGGGATCGTAATAGGAGGGATTGTTGGTAATGCCCGCGATGGCGGCGCACTCGGCAAGCGTCAGCTCGCTTACCGTCTTACCAAAGAAACGCTCGGCCGCCGCGCCCACGCCATAGCATCCTTGGGACAGATTGATGATATTCAGATATCGCTCCATGATCTCCTCCTTGGTACTACGGTTCTCCAGATCGTTGGCCCAGCACATTTCCTGTACCTTGCGATGAATGGAATAGTCATTCTTGCCCGACAGATTTTTGACGAGCTGCTGTGTAATGGTCGACGCACCGAAATGGCGGGTGTAACCAAGGCAATAGTTAAGTCCCGCCGAGAGCGTCCTCCCCCAGTTGACACCATGATGCTGCCAGAATTGCTGATCCTCGATGGCAACAAAGGCATCGATCAACGCTTGCGGACACTCGGCATAAGTCACGGGAATGACGTGCTCCCCACCGTCCAGCGTGCCGTCGGGCAATTCTATCCTTGTTCCCGCACGAGAGGACCGATCCTCGAAGTCGTAATAATACAACTGGGATGCGCCTGCGCCTGTGACGGCGCTCAGCTGTGTTTCATCGAAATCCGGCGTTATATTCTTCTCCGCGTACCACGCCACGGCAATGCCAATCAGCACGGCAAGCGTCATACCAATGGCCAGGATCATCAAAGCGGCGTTAAGCAGCGTAACGCCAAGGCTTTTTCTTTGGCGCGCGGGCGACGTGTGTCGCGCTTGCGCATTTTTGTTTTTGTTCATCGTTTTCTCCTGTGTCAAATCAATCGTACCATTATTATTCCTTGATTGGCATGGGATAAACGAAGCGCGCCTCGGCAGTTTTTAGCAAAAAAGGTCACACGACTTACGCCGTGTGACCTTTTGGTGTTTATCAAAGTATTGCTTCAAATTCGGCTCGCTTTTTCTCAATATCCTCCACGGAAATCGAGGGATCCGCCAGAAATTCCTCCAGCAGCTTTTCAGCCTTGGCCTCGCGGGCGTTGGCGTATGCAACGTTTTCCTTGTCGCCTTCCAGTCTTCGACCTATGTTTTCACATTCCTTCATCAAATAAGGAATTCTCTTGGACTTGTGCGAATACTTGGAAAGCTTAACGATCCAAGCAATTCCTACTGCCAAACCGAACACTGTCAAAAACGCCGTACGGAACGTGGTTTCGTCGCCATCAGCCGCAATCATGGCCGTGAAGAAGGCACAAATGCCCCAAAGCATCAGCTGGATCAACATAGCAAAAATATTGTTTCTACAGAATTTGCCGTTATAAGAGCGCAGCGTTGCGAAAGCGGCAGCTTCCGCTTCGTAGTTGCGCCACTGTCCCGAAACACCGTCCTGTCTTCTGCGTTTGATCGATTCGATCGATGCGCACATAAACGCGTGGCAATCGTCGTAGACAAGGGATCTGCGCTTTTCAAGCACGGCACGCTCAATCTTTTGCGCCGTCTTTTCGTACATCGCGCTCTCTTCCTGAATGGAATATTCCAGCGCATATTTGTACTCGGGCATATCAAGAATGGACACTACCTCTTTCAAGCAATGCTGATACAGTTCGTTGGAATTGCAAGAATTGTGAACCGCCAGCAGACGAATCCACCAAACGCTTCCGTCGCCGGAATTCTGCTTGATAAATTTGTCACACCAGCCAATGCACTTCGCGTAATCTTTACTCTCAAGCGCTGCGTTTGCCAGCTTTTTGAAGTTGGCCGTACGCTTCACCAGCGTATCCTCATAGATGGCTTTTTCCTCGGGGTTGGCAAATTGCAGCGCGTTGTTCAGTCTGGCGTCCTCAGTCCAGTCGTCCGCGGTACAGTTGATCAGCTCATTATTGGTTACGCACTGATAGGAAGCCAACAGCTGTCCCCAATACGCACGAGCATACTGCGGGTCAATATCCAGTACCTTTTCAAAGTAATCGACTGCCTTATAGAACTCACGATTGCCCAAAAAGACCATTGCGCGTGAATACAAGCTCTCCTTGGAAATGGTGGAACCATTATTCTGCTCGGTTTCATTTTTACGAAGCAGCTTTTTGACACCGTCGCACAAATCCTGCATAAAGCCGATGCGCGACATATCGACCGCCTGAATCGCTGCGAACTCTTCGGGAAGCTGATAAGCCGACATGCCCTTGTACGCAGGGATCAGATGCTTATCACTACTGTCCTGCATGAAATCCAGATATCTGCTCCATTCGTTCTTGACCCAAGTTGCCTCAAAGTATTCGGGCTTGGTACCCAGAACGATCATAACGTTTGCGCTGGTCAGGGCAGAATAAATGATAGGCTCGTAGCTGGAGCCGACCTTTCCCTCCAGCGTTTTTCTTGCAAAAAAGGTGCGGATCTTTTCTTTTTTCAGCTCATTGTACAGCTCCTGCGCCAAAACGCTATCGATCGTACGCTCACCATTCTCGTCCGTCTCCTTATAGCAGATGAAGACCTCGTATTTTTCCTGCGTGTCGGACAAACTCAAAATCGCTTTTTGAATCTGGTCGATGCGCGTTGCGTTTTCTTTATATACCGCTGCCTTTTCCGCATCCGCAAAATTCAGTGCAGCCTTGAAATCGGGGTCCAGAAGAATGGACGTACGGCTGGCTCTGTGGCAGGTGGGGATACGGCTGCCCGTTTTGGGATCTTCTACGAACTCAATACCATAGCGGCAGAGCACCAGGCCCCACAGCGCGTCCGCATCCTCGCAGTTTTCCGCCAGAATAGACTCGTATACGCCGATTGCCTTATCGAAATTACAATTTTGTCTGAGGTAATTGGCGCGGTTGAACAGATTTCCCTTTTTCTCGATCTCTTTGGGAATCGTAAACGTTGAACCGCAATATTTACATACGCCGACGGACTTGTCGGGGGATATTTCAAGCTCGCCGCAACACATTTCACATTGTAACAGTGCCATTATACGTAGTCTCCTCCATTCTTCTTATATTCCGCGAAATGACGGTTGTAGGTGATATTGTAGAACTTCCACGGCAATGCGGTCACAACGATCATAGCGACGTCCAGGACAATCGTCAAGGTTGCTCTAACGTAATCAACTGTAATCGTCAGTCCCCCTGCTCTGCTTGCCAATACGCTCAAGGCGATCGTTGAAGCCATCGACATCACGGAGATCACCAGCATGGTGGTCGCCACCTTTTGAGCGGCGCGCAGCTGATAATACTGAACGTAATTTCTGCAAGTCAAGCCGTACAGGAAATATCCCATCAGCGACAGCGCGGCATAGGGCAACAAGTCCGCAACCACCATTGCAATAATCTGCATCAACGTACAAAGCAACAGGCCCATCTCACCGATACCGAGATCAGAGAGAGCAAATTCGGCGATAAGCAAGAGCTCCGCCCCGTTGGCATCCGTCAAACTGCCATCAAAGAAAAGGATCTTGAAAAATTCAATTACATTCAGCTCCGAGAAAGAAAACGAAACCGATTCACCGAGGGTCTCAAAAGTGATCAAAGCAAAATCACCCACGTTCTGCATAAACATCACAATGGCGAGAATGATACCGCCAATGCTGAAGAAGACCGACCAGACTCGTGCACCAAAGTCCTTGAACAGCAATCTGATCACGGTGTATATCCCCACAATCCATGCAAGCGCTTTGAGCATCGGTGCATAAGCAAACGACGAAATCAAAAGTTCCTTTCCGTCAAACAGATGAGTCATAAACATGGAGAAGATGGCAAAAGCAAACAGCGTAGCAACCGATGCAAAGCTGGCCTCTCGTCCCTTCTTAATCATGCCGACGATACCTTCAATCACCTTAGCGAACAGCGTGATTGCAAAAATCAACATTAGAACCATCGTGACGATATTGACAATATCAAACGTTCGAATTGCGTCCCAATAATTCATGTACGTATCTTTGATTGACAAGCACCACTTTACAAGCTGGATGCCGCAAAGCAGTAACATAAGAGCCTCCAACACAAGCAATGAGATCTTGCAGGTCATGGAAGTGAATATGTTGGTTTGGATAAATGCCAAGATCTTCGTCCATACGCTTTTCCACGCAATTTTCTTGGACGATCCGGAATCTGATTTTTCCAATTCCGCTCCGTCTTGGTTTTCCATCGAGGACTCAGCTATGATGCCATCCGGCTCTTGAGTTACGATGGGATTTTCAGAAGTTGCTTCCAACTCCTGAGACTGCACTTCATACGTCGTGCCTTCGCTCATGTCCTTACTCCTTTTCGTTGTTCATTCAATACATCGTCCGCAGTTGGCATGTGGCATACAAACCCGACATTTTTACATTTGTCCGGACATTTTGCCATGTTCCACTTTCGGATTTCACGTCCACATTATACAGCGTGTTGTTCAATCTGTCAATATGTAAAATAAAAAATCGGCATTTTGAATAAAAATCGTGTTTGTTTTTGTAGAAATATCCCAACGCGCAAAAATATTTTTCGAGGTGTATTTCAGGTCATAAGTCCATAACCGCAGGGGTTTTCGATTTACAAAAAAGGTCACACGTACAATATCGTGTGACCTTGATTTTTATGATGTGTGAAAGCGTGTACTGCGGCTCGTATCCGTACCAGCCGCCTTATGTCTCCCGAACAGCTCGTCCAGCGTCACGCCAAACAGTTCTGCAATGGGCAAAAGCAGCGTAACGTCGGGATAGGTCAAGCCCCGCTCCCATTTCGACACCGCCTGCACGCTGATGCGCAGCTGATAAGCCAGCTGTCTCTGGGTCATGCCGGTCGCCAATCGCAGTTTTTTGATGTTGACTCCCAATGGAATACTCAAACGTTCTCCTCCCGTGTCGATGGTATTCGGCTCCGCCTAAAAAGGCCTCACCCAATCTCGCCGCACACAGGTTTTCTGTATGGCAGGGCTGTGCCATCCGCAGACAGCACAGCCCCGCTATCACTCGCGCTCACGCCAAGAGCGCAGTACCGGCGAGTGATACGGCATTTTTACAAAATGCGCCAAAAAACATATCCTCGCCTCCTTTCATTCAAAATAATAACCGCACCTCTCAACCCGTCTGCAGTACGTGAAGATCGGTACGGTTATATTGTAGCACGGCATGCCCGCTGTGTCAAGCACGCATCGGTCAACCGTTGGTTTATTTGCTCTATCAGATAAAGCGGGTGCGGATCATGCCGTCGATGGTGCGGATAAGCTCCTCGGTCGCAGGAGTGATGGTGCCCGTGATATCAACGATGGTGTAGGCCACGTTGCCGCGCGACTTGTTGGTCATGTTCTCGATGTTGGCGCCGTCGGCAGAGACAACCTTAGTGATCTTACTGAGCACCTCGGGAATGTTCTCATGCAAGCAGCAGATGCGGAGATCGCCACTGCGTACCATGGAAACGGCAGGATAGTTGACGCTGTTCTTGATATTGCCGTTGGCCAGATAATCGTCCAGCTCAAGTGCTGCCATGACAGCACAGTTGTCCTCGGATTCTTCGGTCGAAGCGCCCAGGTGAGGGATGGCAACGACACCGGGGATGGCCAGGACCTCTGCTGTCGGGAAGTCGGTGACGTAGGCAGCCATCTTGCCCGATTTCATGGCCTCGGCCACATCGGCCGCGTTGACCAGATCGGCACGGGAGAGGTTGATCAGACGCACGCCGTCCTTCATCTTGGCGATGGTATCGGCACAGATCATGCCCTTGGTGTCCTTAGTCGCAGGTACGTGCAACGAGATATAATCTGCCTTTTCGTAAATTTCCTCATAAGTAGCCGCCTTGACGACGTGGTGATTGAGGTTCCACGCGCTCTCGACCGACAAGAACGGGTCACAGCCAACGACATTCATACCAAGGTGGACAGCAACGTTGGCTACCATGCCGCCAATCGCGCCAAGACCGATGATACCCAGCGTCTTGCCCTTGAGCTCGGTGCCCGCAAAGGCGCTCTTACCCTTCTCAACCTGCTTGGCAACGTCGTCACCCACAAGACCCTTGGCCCAGTCGATACCACCGACGATGTTACGAGCGGCGAGGAACAACGCGCACAGCGTCAGCTCCTTGACACCGTTGGCGTTGGCACCGGGGGTATTGAAAACAACAATACCCTTTTCGGTGCAAGCCTCGATTGGAATGTTGTTTACACCCGCGCCTGCACGGGCAATGGCGAGCAGATTGTCGCCCATGACCATGTCGTGCATGACGGCCGAGCGAACGAGGATACCGTCGGGATTGTCCATCTCGGTTCCCAGCGTGTAGTCGGCGGGATTCAGGTGGTCGGTGCCAACCTTGGCGATCTTATTAAGCATCAGAATATTTTTCATGTCAGTATCTCCTTCAAGCTTTGGGGTTATTGGCGGCGAAATCCTTCATAAAGGCAACCAGCGCCTCGACGCCCTCGTAGGGCATGGCATTATAGATGGAGGCGCGCATACCGCCGACCGAGCGGTGACCCTTAAGGTTCTTAAGACCGGCTGCGGCCGCTTCCTTGGCAAATTTCTTATCCAGCTCAGCGTCGCCCGTAACGAAGGTGACGTTCATAAGCGAGCGGCTTTCCTTCTTGACAGGAGCGATGTAGTAATCCTGGCTGTCGAGATAATCGTACAGCAAATTAGCTTTCTTGACGTTCATCTCCTTCATAACGTCCAAGCCGCCCAGCGAGAGGATCCATTCATAGACCAGCTTTGCCATGTAGATGGTATAGCAAGGAGGGGTGTTATACATCGAGCCGTTCTCGGCCATGGTCTTCCACTCCAGCATGGTGGGCATCTTGGGATCGGCATAGTCCAGAAGATCCTCGCGGACGATGACCAGCGTAAGTCCCGCAGGAGCCATATTCTTCTGCGCGCCTGCATAAATCACGCCGAACTTTGAAACGTCCACAGGCTCGGAGATGATGCAGGAGGACAGGTCAGCCACCAGCGGAACGTCGCCCGTATCCGGAATGTAGGGGTACTTGGTACCGTAGATCGTATTGTTGAAGCAGATATGCAGATAAGCCGCATCAGGGCGGATCATATCCTTGGTGATCACGGGAACGTGGTCGAAATTATCATCCTTGGTGGTAGCGATGCACTTGACGTCGTAGCCCATCTTCTGTGCTTCCTTGTATGCCTTGCCGGAGAACTGACCCGAAACAGCGTAGTCAGCCTTGCCCGTGCGTCCGATCAAATTGAGCGGAATGGCAGCAAACTGGGTAGATGCACCGCCCTGCAGGAACAAAACCTTATAATTGTCGGGAATATTCATCAGCTTGCGCAGCATAGCCTCGGCATCCGCGATGATGGGCTCGTAATCGGCCGAGCGGTGAGACATTTCCATCACGGACATACCGCTATCGCCATAGCAAAGAAGCTCGTCGGCTGCCCTCTGCAGCACGGGCATGGGAAGCATCGAAGGACCTGCCGAAAAGTTATAAACTCTGTTCATGATTGAAATTCTCCTTGTATTGTAGTATGCTCGAACGCCATTTTGCAAGTTTGCGATCGAGGATTTGCTTTATTATAGCACACGCCCCCCCGTTTGTAAACCCCTTTTTGCAATTTTTTGCAATTTTATTTTCAAAAACTTGCATTTTTTCACATAAAAACCGAGACTCTCTCTGTCAGTATAGCCGTCTTTTGGTATTTTGACAGTAGAACGGTTGCATTTTTACGTCTGCTTGATGCGGCGACCGTACAGAAGCCGCATGCTCATCAGCACGATGATCGCCCACAGCAATGCGTAAACGGCATAACCGTACCACGCCTGCCGACAGATCAAAACCGACGTGCTTCCCATTGCAGCCGAAAGCAACATCATCCAAAAGCAGACCTGCCGCTGCGAAAGCCCGGCGTCGCACAGTCGATGGTGCCAATGCCCTCGATCGGCAGCAAAGGGGCTCTGCCCACGCAAGAGACGCCGCACAACGGCAAAGCCAAGATCGGACAGTGGGACTGCCAGCACAAGGAGCGGCACGAGCGCACCAAGGCTCCCTGCCGCGACTTGATCGATCGACATGGAAAGCAGCCCCAAGACAAAGCCGAGAAACTGTGAGCCCGTGTCTCCCATAAACACGCGGGCAGGATGGCAATTATAGGGCAGATACCCAAGACACGCACCGCACACCAAAAGAGAGGCCCCCGACAAAGGGGCGTTTCCCTGCACAAAAAAAATCAAGGAAAGGGAAAGTGCCTCTACCGCACTAACGCTTGCCGACAGTCCATCCAGCCCATCAATCATGTTGTGGGCGTTGATGCAGGCCAGCAGCCACACCACCGACAGCGGCGCACGCCAAGCACCAAGCGAAACGGACATACTCCAAAGATTCAGCTGGGTTACGCCACTGCCGCTGACCGCGATGACCGAAGCCAAAATCTGAAAGACCAGCTTAACAAGGGCCGGCAGGCGAAACACGTCGTCAAGGATGCCGAGCAGCACAAGCAGCGTCGCACCCAAAAGCCAGCGCGACAGCGTTTCCTGTGCCATACCAAGCAGGGCTGATGGAATCAGAAATGCGAAAAAAATGGCCAAGCCCCCCAGCCGTGGCATAGGAGTGATGTGCATGCGCCGTCCATCGCACGGCACGTCGACGGCGCCGACGCGCGGGGCAAGCCGTATTGCCAAGGGCGTCAAGGCAAAGCTCAAGGCGAGCGCCACCCCCGCCGCCGCAAATATTCTCGCTTGTTCCATACGACTCTCCCTCCCTTTTGATACGTAGTGACACAAATATCCCGCTCGGGCAAACGCCAAAGCGGGATATGTCGTCTTATTCGCTTATGTCTTACTTGAGCTGAACGAAGCCCAGCTTGCGCTGAACCTTGGACAGCGTCTTGCGGGCATAGTAGGATGCTTCAGCGGCACCCTTCTTCATGATCTCCTCGAGATATGCCTTGTCTGCCATCAGCTCACGGAAACGCGCCTGAACGGGAGCAAGCGCATCGGCGCAGGCTTCACCGACAGCCAGCTTGAAGTCACCGTAACCCTTGCCATCAAACTCGCGCTCGATCTCGTCGAATTCCTTGCCCGTGTAGCAGGAATAGATGGTCATGAGGTTGTTGATGCCGTCCTTGCCGTCAGCAAAGCGCACGACGGTGTCCGAGTCGGTCACGGCTCTCTTGAACTTGCGGATTATTGTGTCCTTATCGTCCAGAATATATACCACAGCATTGGTGTTTTCATCCGATTTGCTCATTTTTTTGGTCGGCTCGGCCAGCGACATGATCTTTTTACCGCTGGACGCCATGATGGGCTCAGGAATGGTAAAGGTGTCGGGATAGAGCGAATTGAAGCGAGTTGCAATGTCGCGGCACAGCTCCACGTGCTGCTTCTGGTCGATACCCACGGGCACGACATCGGTCTGATACAGAAGAATGTCCGATGCCATGAGGACAGGGTAAGTGAAAAGACCTGCGTTGATGTTATCCGCGTGCTTGGCGCTCTTGTCCTTGAACTGGGTCATGCGGGACAATTCGCCAAACATGGTAAAGCAGTTAAGCATCCATGCCAGCTCTGCGTGGGCCGACACCTGCGACTGGACGTACAGCGTGTTCTTCTCGGGATCAAGGCCGCAGGCCATGTAAAGCGCCAGCGTCTCGTAGGTTCTGCGGCGCAGATCGGCGGGAACCTGACGCACTGTGATAGCGTGCGAGTCAACAACACAGTAAAAGCACTTGTACTGCTCCGAAAACGTCGAGAAATTGCGGATGGCACCCAGATAGTTGCCGATGGTCAAATTACCGCTGGGCTGAACGCCCGAAAATGATACCTTTTGATCTTGAAGCATAATAATAGATCTCCTTTTATGTTGATTGTGTAATTTCTATAAACAAAAAACGCCCATGACAAAAGAACTCTTTTGCCAAGGACGAACGAATGGTCCGCGGTGCCACCTTGATTCACGGTCAAACTGTTCCCGTGCGCTTGCAGGATACGACGATATCCCCGACAACTGACGTGTGCCCGACGTTGCGAAATACTCTGCTCCCGCATTTCCTCCGCACCCTCCGCGGTCCATTTGACGATCTGTTCCTTGCCCGGCTCTCAGCCACCCGGGCTCTCTGTCAAGTCTTTAGTCGCCGTTATCTCCGCATCATTGGTTTATGATAGTTTACTACAAAATTTTTGTTTTGTCAATAGGGGAAAGAGAATTTTTGCAAGAGAACAGCCGCACCCGAAAGTGCGGCTGAAACACTATTAATCGTTTTTTGTTGATTCATCGTCTGTTTGATCAAGAAAATCATCCGGCCAAACAAACTGCTCTACGATATTTCCTTCCTCATCGTATTCAATAAACGTATAGCTGATTTCATCACTCGGCTTTCCGGACAAAACCTGCATGGCTAAGCACGCATGCGGAACGAATCCAAAATATAAGAACGTACTATCTCCGGGGTCTGCATATACCTGAGTGTAGTCTTCTGAAATTTCATATCCGCACACAGTGTCGGCTTTTTCATAAATAATTTCCGAAACAGGATCCGTAGGTGGAATAATCTCAGTCACAATTTGACGTTCACTTCCTACTATTTTCTGCAGCAATTGCAAATAGAAATTGCCATTCTTCCAATCCTCGATCTGCTGATCCGTCATAACCAGGATCAAATCTCCGTTTTTCTTCACTTGGGCATAAGTAAACATTCTGTAAAATGTCGTATCTGCGCCATTAGTTGAACAAAAAGTTTCCGGATCATTGCCTGTGAACGCTTTAGCGACTTGGGGAGATAGAACAAAAATATTCAGTTTTGCAATATATGATACGCAATAAATAATCAAGCACAATCCTACGCACAAAATGCACAAGATAAGTCTTTTGTTTTTTGTCATGTTCTCATCTCCTTTTTCACTCATACAAAAAATACTTCTCCACACTCGTCTTGAACGCCTCCACCTTTTTCTGCTCCTCGGCAATAAAGGTCTCGGCGTCAAAGCCGTCTTGTCGCAGGGCGTTCGTGCCAAGGATCAGATCGATCGTCCATTTCTCCCCAGACGAGGCGCGGAACTCGAATTGCTCATAGCTTTTACGGATAGTGTCAAGCAGCAAAAGCCCCGTGCGGAAGGGCTCGAAGGCATCGGCGTCGGTGACGTGGATCTGCACGCCGTAGCACCGCTCGCCCGCGAACTTGGAAAAGGTTGGGGTGAAGCAGGCGGGGCGGAAATTGACACCGGGCAAATCCATCTGCCGCATGGTATCCGCCAGCGCATCGCCGTCGATAAAGGGAGCGCCGATCAGCTCAAAGGGCTTGGTCGTTCCCCTGCCCTCGGACACGTTGGTTCCCTCGAACAGCACCGTGCCGATATAGACAAGTGCCGACTCATATGTTGGTAAATTGGGCGAGGGCAGCACCCACGGCACCGAAAACGATCGAAAATCGGCGCGGCGGTCAAGTCCCTCGCAGGGGATGACGGTCAAGTCGCACCCAATTCCCTTCTCCGCGTTGGCGTAGCGGGCAAACTCACCGATGGTCATGCCGTAGCGCGAGGCCAGCGTGTACTTGCCTACGAACGAGGAAAAACTCTCGTCGAGCAGCGTACCTTCCATGCGAGAAAGCCCCAACGGATTATATCGGTCAAGCACCACGACCCTCTTGCCCAGCTTGGCACACGCCTCCATCGCCTCGGTCATGGTGTACATATAGGTATAAAACCGCGCGCCGACGTCCTGAATATCGAACACCAGTGTGTCGATATCACGATACTTGTCCTCGGGGTTCTCGTCCTTTTTTCCGTAGGTCGAATAGACGGGCAGACCCGTTTTTTTGTCGGTATCGTGTTCGATATGCGCGCCCGCCTGGGCATCGCCGCGGATGCCGTGCTCGGGGGCGTACAGCGCGCGCAGGTCATAGTTCTCGTGTAAGAGATCGACCGTCGCCCGTAGGTTTTGATCCACGCCCGAGGGGTTGGTGATCAGCCCAATGCGACCGCGCAGCTCGCGCGTCAAAAGCTCGTTTCGTTCTACTCCGTGTCTGTATGCCATGTTGACTCCTTTTTTTGGTAGACAAAATGCTCACCGAGCGGCGAGCATTTTGTGTGGTTTCGTTATCTGCGCTTGCGGCGGGCACGGATGGATAGTCCAATCGCCAGGCAAGCCGCGGGAATGAGAAGGACGAAGATCGCGCCCAACAGGATCACGGAAAAATCATTGACCTCCAAGAAGCCCTCCGTCAGATCGACCGGCGCAATGTCTCCGACGACGGGGGTGTAGCTCTTGCTCTGCCAGTACAGCGCCATCGCCATATAGTACAGCGAGTTGCCGCCGTTCTTCTCAACGAGTGCGTCCTCAAACGCATCGGCCGAAGCAAACCAAGTCAGCTTGGCGCCCGTTTCGCTGTTCTGGGCCGCAACGGCAATGGCCGTCGCGCCGATATCCGTTTCCTTACCGTCGCCCGCTACGACATAGGCCGCGTCCGAGGTAGTAAACAGTGCCGTCACCGTCACGTTAGCAGGCAGAGTGGCTGCCGCGCTGATGCCGTGAGAGTTGGGGCAAACGACGGTGTATTTGTTGCTCACGCCGCTGGAGGTGATGGTATGCTTGGCATTGATATCGGGATTGAGCGCGGTGGGAACGTCAACGTAGCGGTTGGCGTTACCCTCGTGGATCACGCCTGCCATAGGAGAGAGCCCCATGACGGCAGCAATGCGGGCAAGATTGGGCATGGCCGCATTTTCGGGTGAGGTGATCAGCAGCACGTTGCCGCCTTGTGACAGATAGGAGATGACCATATCCGCCTCACTCTCGGTGAAGTCGGTCGCGGGGGCATAAATGACCAGCGTGGACATATCGCTCGGCAGCGTAGTCACGTCACGCAAATTGATGTCTTCATAAACAAGAGATACCTGCGACAAGAAGTTAGCCAGCGTCTTGCCAAACGTCTTTTCGTTGTGTCCCTTTGCCACGTAGACATGGGGAATGGACTCGGCCGTCACGTAATCGATGGCCTCGCTGACGGCTTCCTCGGCGCGGAAGCAGTAGTGGGTCACGTCGTCAATATACAAGCCGTATTGCTGATAATAGGCCGTGGCGATCTGCACGTAGTTATCACTGTAGCGGAAGGAATAATATTCCTGCGGGGTAAACGTTGCGTCCAGACCTTCAATGACGTAATAATACATATTACTGCTGTCGATCATGCGATAGCGGCGGGCGCTTTCGACAATGATACTGTAATCGGACATATTCTCCGCACCGCTGAACTTTTTTTGGATCTCGGTATCGTGCAACGCATCCACCGTCTTGACCTGGATATGGCTGTTGAGCATCTGATAACGGGCAAGCAGTGCCTCCAGCGTGGGGGTCATGACGTCGGTCGGGCACAGCACGTAGATAGTAATGTCCTCTTTGACCTTTTTGACAAAATCCTTGGTCGTAGCAGACACAGTAAACTGGTCGTTGTCGGTCACGTCAACGAGCGTCACACCCTTGGGGACGAGGCCGACGAGCAAATTGATCACGATCAAGGCTGCCAGAAGCGCGGCCAGGATCAGCGTCGTGCGCACAGCGTCGCGCGAAGGGCGATCGGCACCAAGCAGACGATCCTTCAAGGAGGTATTTTGCTGATTGTTCATTTGGCATGCCTCCTTTTACGCACGGCGGCGCTTATCCATGACCAACCAGGTCATAAAGATAAACAATGCTGCAAACGATGCGTCGTAAATGATAGTGGTCAGATCGAAAATTCCGCTGCAGAATACGGTATAGCGGTAGAACAGCGACAACACGGAAACCGTGCGGTAAAGCAAGCCGTCATACAGCGAGGAATTGATCAGAAAGATCACGATTTGGGGCAGAACGCCAAGAATCGCGACAAAAGAGGAAAAATATACGTTTTTGGTCAATCCGTAAACACCAAGGGCAGCCAACAGCGCCAGCACGATCAGCGCGATAAAAGACACGACCGCGCCTGCAGCCGCAAAGACAGTAACAAAGGAGTCCAAAAGGAAAATGACCAGAACACCAACGATGCAAAGAATCATGGCGACCAGCTGATTTTCCGTTAGCGAGGACAAAAACATGCAAAAGGCGATCAGTGCCGCGCCAAGCAGGAAGAAGGCAATCAGCGTAGCGTAGGCCGTTCCCAGATTGTCCATGCCGAACATAGTCAAAATGAGGGGATACACCGCGATGACGACACAGCCGATGGTCAGCATAGCGACCATGGCAAGGTACTTGCCCAGCACGATCTTCCACAGCGGCAAGGGCAAGGAATACAGCAGCTGATCGGTATGGGTTCTGCGCTCCTCCGTCATGGCGCGCATGGTCAGAAGAGGCACAAGAATGATCAACGCCAGCTGCAGATAGTACAGTGAATCTTCAAAATTGGTCGATCCGAGAGCAACGTTGAAAATGACACAGAAGGCACCCGCCGCCAACAACAGCAACGAAAGGAAAACGAAGCCTATGACATTGTGAAAGTAAGAGCGCATTTCGCGCTTGAAGATAGCGATCATTGCTCCTGCTCCTCCTCTTCCGTTTCTTGCGTTTCGGGCTCGGCCTGCTCAACCGAGCGATCGGTCAAGGCAAGGAACACGTTTTCCAGCGATTTATGCTCAATTTCCATGGTCAGCACAGCATAGCGGCGATCAGCCATAGCAAAGAAAATGCGGTCACGCACGTCGCCATCGCGGGGAATGGATATGTCGAGGGAAACCTCGCCCTCCTTGGTTGCCGAACGCAAAGTGCAATTTTCCTTGGCAACGATGCCGTAAAGAACCGCCAGAACGCCCGCCTCATCGCCGCGAACGACCAGATGCAGCGTATCGGTATCACCCAGCATAGCCTCCAGCACGGACAGCTCGCCCTGCGCGATCAGCTCACCGTTTGCGATCACCAGCAGCTCATCGCACACCTCGCTGACCTCGGCCAGGATGTGGCTGGAAATGATGACTGTGTGTTTATCGCCCAGCTTGCGGACCATCTCACGGATCTCGACCAGCTGTCTGGGGTCAAGACCGACCGTCGGCTCGTCCAAAATAATGATCTCGGGACTGCCCAGCAGCGCCTGCGCGATACCGACTCTCTGACGGCACCCCTTGGACAGATTGCGGATCAGGCGATCCTTCATGTCGGTAATATTCGTCTGCTCCATGACCTCTCTGACCTGTCTGCCCACACGCTCGGGATGTACCCCCTTGGCCTCAGCAACAAACGTCAGATATTCCTCGGGCGTCATGTCCTCGTACAGCGGCGGTTGCTCGGGCAGATAACCGATCAGGCGCTTGGCCTCGGTCGCATCCTTGTAGATGTCAAAGCCGTTGATCTTGACTGTACCTGCCGTGGCGGCAAGACAACCCGTCATAATATTCATTGTCGTGGATTTACCCGCACCGTTGGGGCCAAGCAATCCGTAAATCTTTCCGTTGGCGATCTTGAAACTGATATCCTTGAGCGCATGGTGGTCTCCATACGTCTTAGTCAGATGTTTTACTTCGATCAAACCGATTCCCTTCCTTTCTCGCCGATCGTGTCGGCAAACAATCTTACGTCTCGCAAGCGCGAGCGCAAAATATCCCAAATAATAATACCTTTTCAATGTGTCCAAACTCTGACATAAATATGAACAATTTATGATATTTGCAAAAAAACATCCCCTCTCGCCCAAATTCGAGTTATTTTTTTCACGTTTTCGGGTATGCTATGGAGAGCGGTGCATTGTTTTCGTCACTGTTTCTCGGCGTATTGCTGATTTTTTTGTTAAAATTATATAAAATTTCAAGATGCAACTTGATTTTGTTTGATGTATATGTTAATATATAATATATATTTATGCCAATATTTTTGATCAAAGGAGCATGAACTCCATGAATCATATAAACAACAGTCAGCCCGTGGTCGATCTGGCTCCGTTTTTGCTTCATCAGGGGACAAACTTCCACGCCGACGACTATCTGGGCGCACACCAAGCCGAGTACGGCGTTGTCTTCCGCGTCTGGGCCCCCAACGCCGCGGCCGTGTTCGTCGTAGGCGATTTTAGTGACTGGGAGGAAGGTGCTCCCATGCGGCGCGTCACCGAAGCAGGCGTTTGGGAAGCCGTTTGCGCAGGCGTTACTCAAGGGGCGCTATATAAATTCCGCATCGTAACGATGGACGGTCGCGTTCTTTATAAGGCCGATCCGTACGCGCGTGCCGCTGAGCTGCCGCCCGCTAACGCCTCGCGCTTTTACACCTCAAATTACACCTGGCGCGACGAGGGTTGGCTTGCCCATCGAGCCGCGACCATGTCGGGCGACGGGTTCCGCCGTCAGCCCATCAACATTTATGAGCTTCATCCGGGCTCTTGGATACGCCGCGAAGACGGAAGTTATCTTTCCTACGGTGAGCTTGCTCGCGAGCTTGCGCCCTATCTCAAGCAGATGGGCTACACGCACGTCGAGCTGATGCCCGTCATGGAGCATCCCTACGACGGCTCATGGGGTTATCAGGTGACCGGCTATTTCGCCCCCACCGCCCGCTTCGGCGACCCCGACGAGTTCCGCGGCTTTGTGGATGCCATGCACGAGGCAGGCATCGGTGTCATCCTCGACTGGGTGCCCGCCCACTTTCCCAAAGATGCCCATGGCCTGTGCGAGTTCGACGGCCAGCCGCTGTACGAGTATCAGGGCAAGGACCGCATGGAGCATCGCGGCTGGGGTACCCGTTGCTTTGACGTCGGCCGCGAGGAGGTGCAGAGCTTTCTGATCTCAAGCGCCGTGTATTGGATCGAGCAATTCCATGCCGACGGCCTGCGCGTTGACGCCGTTGCCGCCATGCTGTATCTGGACTACGACAAGCTGCCTGACGAATGGCAACCCAACGCCTACGGTGACAACCGCAATTTGGAATCCATCGCCTTCTTCAAAAAGCTGAACGATTATCTGCGCCACACCCACCCCGACGTACTGACCATTGCCGAGGAGTCAGGCGATTTCGGCGGCGTCACCTCCCCCGAGGGCTTAGGCTTTTCGCTCAAGTGGTGCATGGGCTGGATGAACGACTCGCTTTCCTACGCCAAGCTGGATCCTCTGTTCCGCCGCGGCAGTCACAACAAAATGACCTTCTCGCTCTCCTACGTATTCTCCGAGCAGTACGTGCTCCCCATCTCGCACGACGAGGTGGTGCACGGCAAGTTGTCTTTGCTTGATCGCATGCCCGGTCACTACGAGCAAAAGTTTGCGGGCGAGCGCGTATTCTACGCATGGCAGATGACGCACCCCGGCAAAAAGCTCAACTTCATGGGCAACGAGATCGGCCAATTCCGTGAATGGGACTATAACGGACAGATCGAATGGTTTTTGCTGGAGTACGAAATGCACGCCGCCATGCAACGCTATTTCGCGGCGCTCAACCACTTCTATTTAGAGCACCCTGCCCTCTGGGCGTGTGACGACTCCTGGGACGGTATGTCCTGGATCGACGCTGACAACGCCGACGAGAGCGTATATTCCTATCGTCGCATCGACCCCAAAACAGGTGAGGACATCATCGTTGTTCTCAACTTTACCCCCGTTGAGCGTCGTGGCTTTTACGTCGGCGTTCCCAAAAAGGGCAAGTACGAGGAGATCTTTAACTCGGATGCCAAGGAGTTTGGCGGCGGTGGCCTGCACAACGCCACGCCCATCGCCAGTGAGGCCGTGCTCTGTCATGGAATGGATCATCGCATCTGCTTTGATCTGCCCGGCATGAGTGCCGTCATGCTACGCCGCATTCCCGCAAAAAAGCGCGCCACACGCGTCAAAAAGAAGTCCTGACCCTAATTTTAATTCATTTATATATCAACACATATGAGGAGGAATCATCATGCACCAAAAGAAAGAATGTGTCGCCATGCTGCTCGCTGGCGGACAGGGCAGCCGTCTGTACGCGCTGACCAAGAAAACAGCCAAGCCCGCCGTTCGTTTCGGCGGCAAGTACCGCATCATCGACTTCCCGCTGTCCAACTGTATCAATTCAGGTATTGATACCGTGGGCGTCCTCACACAGTATCAGCCGCTTGTGCTCAACGAGTACATCGGCAACGGCCTGCCTTGGGATCTGGACCGCAACGTAGGCGGCGTCAAGATCCTGCCGCCCTATCAGGGCCACAGCGGTGCCGACTGGTATAAGGGCACAGCAAACGCCATTTACCAGAACATGGAATTTATCGACCAATACAACGCCGAGTACGTTCTCATTCTTTCGGGTGACCACATCTACCACATGGATTACAGCAAGATGCTCAAGTTCCACAAGAAAAAGGGAGCAGATTGTACCATTGCGGTGCTTGAGGTAACGTTGGAGGAGGCTAGTCGCTTCGGTATCATGAGTACGCATGAGGACGGCACCATCTACAAATTCACCGAAAAGCCCAAAAATCCCGACTCCACCAAGGCGTCCATGGGCATCTATATCTTCAACAAGAAGAAGCTGTTCGACTACCTCAACGCTGACGCGGCCGACCCCAATTCCTCCAACGACTTCGGCAAGAACATCATCCCCAACATGCTGGCCGCAGGCGAAAAGATGATGGCCTATCCCTTCGAGGGCTACTGGAAGGACGTTGGTACCATTCAGTCGCTGTGGGAGGCTAATATGGATCTGCTGGGTGACGAGCCCGTGCTCAACGTATCGGACGAGTCCTGGCGCATCTACTCCCGTCACCACGCTGAGGAGCCCCAGTTCGTCGGCAAGACGGCCGTCATCGACAACTCCTCCATCACCGAGGGCTGTGAGATCCACGGCACGGTCAAAAACTGTGTGCTTGGCTCGGGTGTTCGCGTAATGTACGGCGCCTACGTCAAGGACAGCGTTATCATGGGCGACACGGTCATTGGTGAGGGCGCAACGGTCAATTACGCCATCCTCGACGAGGGCGTAGACATCGGTGCAGGCGCCAAGGTCGGCGCGCCCCGCGAGAGTGCCACCGACATCACCGTCATCGGCACGGGTGTCAAGGTGCCCTCCGGCACGGTCGTTCCCGATGGCAAAATGATTTCTGAACTGTAAGGAGGCAACACCATGAATATTGCAGGCTTGATTATATCCAATCTCAACCGCGGCAAGCTGCCCGAAATGACCCGCCGCAGAATTCTCTCCAGCGTTCCCTTCGGTTGCCGTTACCGTCTGATCGACTTTCCGCTGTCCAACATGGTCAATGCGGGCATCACCAACATCGGTATTGCCACCGACTTCAACTACAAATCTCTGCTTGACCACATCGGCACGGGCAAGGACTGGGATCTGGCGCGTCGCAGTGGCGGTATCCGCATGCTGCCCCCGCTGATCTCTGGCTACGATCCGCTGACCAACCACCAATCCACCTTCCCCACCCGCCTGGCCGCTATGATGTCTACGCTTGATTTCGTACGTCATTGCTCCGAGGATGTGATCGTTCTGTGCGACGGCAACGTCATCTGTAACATGGATCTGAAGCAGTTGGTCGACGAGCATCTGGCAAACGACGCCGACATCACCTTCGTTGCACAAAAGATGACCGTGACCGAGGGTATGCTCGATCGCGACGACGTACTGGTCGAATGCGATGAGGACGGCCGCCTGACCTCCTATGCTCGCGCGCTCCCGAGCGATCTCGGTGAAAAGTCCGTCATGATCAACGTCATGGTCATGAAGACCACCTTTATGCGCAACATGCTGGAAAACGCGGCCGCTCACGGTGCGTCCAGCTTTGATATCGACGTTCTGCGTCCCAACATCAATCGTTGGAAGCTGCACGTTTCCTACTTCGAGGGCTTCTGCGCACAGATCAACTCGATGGAAAACTATTTCCAAAACTCCATGAAGCTTTTGGAGGGCGAGGTGCGCGCTGATCTGTTCCAGCAGGAGGGCTTCCCCATTCTGACCAAGGTCCGCAACAGCGCTCCCACCAAGTACGCCCCCGGTTCCAAGGTCACCGGCTCTCTGATCGCTGACGGCTGTGTCATCGAGGGCACAGTGGAAAATTCCATTCTGTTCCGTGGCGTTCACGTCGGCCGCGGCACCGTCATCCGCAATTCCATTCTGCTTCAGAACACGTACACCGGCAACAACGTCACCTTGCAGGGCGTGATCACCGACAAGAACGTAACCATTCGCGACGGTCGCACGCTGGCAGGACATGAGACCATGCCCTTCTACATCGAAAAAGGCGCTCTCGTCTGATCCGATACCCACACCCGCTCGCGCCTGGCGCGAGCGGGCTGTTTCAACAAAGCAAAAGGAGATTAAGCTATGAAGAAGATTTTGTTTGTAGGTGCCGAGGCTATGCCCTTTGCCGCTACGGGCGGACTTGGCGACGTGATGGGCTCGCTCCCGGCCGCCATCGCTGCCGCCGATAAAGACGTCGACGTTCGCGTGGTCATGCCGCTGTACGCGCAGGTATCCGATGCGTGGCGTGCGCAGATGACCAAGCAGGCTGAGTTCAACGTCCAGCTGGCTTGGAGAAACCAGTACTGCGCCGTTTACTCGCTGGTCAAGGATCAGGTAACCTACTATTTCATCGACAACGAATATTACTTTGCCCGTGACACGCTGTACGGTCAGTTTGACGATGGTGAGCGTTATGCCTACTTCTGCCGCGCCGTCATGGAGATGATGCGTCAGCTGGATTATTACCCGGACATTCTTCACGCTCACGACTGGCAGGCTGCCCTCTCGGTGGTCTATCTCAACCTGTACTACCGTCACGATGCCCGCTACGGTGATATCCGTACCGTGTTCACCATCCACAACATCGAATACCAGGGCAAGTACGACTTCTCCATTTTGGGCGACGTATTTGCCATCGGATGTGAGCATTGCCTGCTCATGAACTACGACGGCTGTATCAACCTGATGAAGGCCGCCATCGAGTGCGCCGATCGCGTCAGCACCGTATCTCCCCGCTATGCCGAGGAGATCCTCTCGCCCGAATACGCACACGGCCTGCATCACTGTCTGCGTAACCACACGGGTAAGCTGCGCGGTATTCTCAACGGCATCGACTACGATTATTACAATCCCAAGACCGATAACGTTATCGCCCAGCACTTCAGCGCAGCCTCCATTCATCGCAAATATGCCAACAAGCTCGCACTTCAGCGTGAAACGGGCCTGCCCGAGGACGCAAACGTGCCGCTTTTGGCAATCATTTCTCGTCTTGCTACGCATAAAGGTCTTGACTTAATCACCGAAATCGCGTATAATCTAATGAAAGAGCAAAACGCACAGCTGGTCATTCTCGGCAAGGGTGAGGCAAGATACGAGCAGTTCTTCCTCGACCTGCAAGCGCAGTTCCCCGATAAGGTGCGCGCGCTGATCCAGTATGACCGCGATCTGTCCAAGCGTATTTACGCCGCCGCAGATATCTTTCTCATGCCCTCTCGCAGTGAACCCTGCGGCCTGTCCCAGATGATCGCCTCTCGCTACGGTGCCATTCCCGTCACCCGCGAAACGGGCGGTCTGTACGATTCCATCAAGGGATACTGGAAGGATGAGGACGGCAATATCCACGGCAACGGCTTTACGTTCGCCAACTACTCCTCTTGGGAGCTGGCCGAGCGCACCTGCTCCGCCATCGCGCTGTACGAAAACACAAAGGAGCGCAAGGCTCTCGTTCAAAAGATCATGGAGACCGATTTCTCCTGGAACGTATCTGCCGAGCGTTATCTTGATATGTATCATTCGCTGTGATGTGACTGCTCTGTTTATTTGTTCATTCGAAAGAAAGGTAAATTATTCCCTACTATGAATCAGAATCCCACCCCCGTAGAAATCAAAAAGAATCTGGAAGAAAAGCTGTCGCGCTACTTTGGTTGCACCGCCGCCGAAGCATCGTGCGAGCAAATGTATAAAGCAACCGCGATGACGGTTCGTGACTTGCTGACCGACAAGCGCGGCGCGTTCAAAAAGGACGTCAACCGTGCAGGCGCCAAAAGAGTGTACTATATGTGCATGGAATTCCTGCTTGGTCGCTCGCTCAAGACCAATCTAGGCAATCTCGGACTGGCCGAGGGCTACGCCGAGGCACTCAAGGAGCTTGGTTCCAATCTGGAAGAGCTGTACGAATGCGAGCCTGATGCAGGCCTTGGCAACGGCGGTCTTGGCCGCTTGGCAGCTTGCTTTATGGACTCGCTATCCTCGCTGGGCTATCCCGCAACCGGTTTTTCCATTTGCTATGACTTTGGTCTGTTCCGTCAGAAAATCGTAGACGGTATGCAGGTCGAGTTGCCCGACATTTGGTTGCCGGGTGGCGAGGTCTGGCTGGTGCCCCGCACCGACCGTATCTTCAAGGTTAAGTTGGGGGGACACGTCAAGGAGGTTTGGAAGGAAGGTCACCTGGAGATCCTGTACGAAAACTGCGAGGAGGTCGAAGCCGTTCCTTACGACATGATGATCTCGGGCGGTGACTCGGATGCCGTCAGCCAGCTGCGACTGTGGCGCGCTCGCGACACGCAGAAGTTTGACATGAGCCTGTTTACGCAGGGTCAGTATGCTCGCGCCGTCGAGAACGCAACCAACGCAGAGATCATTTCCAAGGTGCTGTATCCTTCGGACAACCACGCCGAGGGTAAGCTGCTCCGTCTGACCCAGCAGTACTTCCTCGTATCGGCTTCCTGCCAGAGCATCATCCGCGACCACATGGCCGTCTACGGCACGCTGGACAATCTACCCGACAAGGTGGCGATCCATATTAACGACACCCACCCTGCTCTGTGCATCCCCGAACTGATGCGCATCCTCATTGACGATTATTTCTACACCTGGGATCACGCATGGGATATGGTACAGCGTATCGTTTCCTACACCAACCACACCGTCATGCCCGAGGCACTGGAAACCTGGAACGAGGATCTGTTCCGCCTCAAGCTGCCTCGCATCTATACCATCATCCGCGAAATCAACGAAAGATTCTGCCGCGCTGCATGGGATGCCTTCCCCGGCAACTGGGACCGCATTTCCAAGATGAGTATTCTCGGTCACGGACAGGTCCGCATGGCAAACCTCTCCGTCGTCGGCTCGCATTGCATCAACGGCGTTTCCAAGCTGCACTCCGGCATTCTCAAGGAATCCACCTTCAAGGATTTCTACCGTATGTATCCCGACCGCTTCACCAACGTCACCAACGGCATCGCGCACCGCCGCTGGCTGTGCTACTCCAACCCTGCACTGGCCGGGTTGATTGAGGATTGCATCGGTGACGGCTATCGCAAGTCGCCTGAGCAGCTCTCGGAGCTTTCTAAGTTTGCCGACGATCCCGCCGTACTCGAGCGTCTGCGCGCCATCAAGCACCAGAACAAGATCAACTTCTCCAATCTGCTCTATCGCAAGACGGGTCAGCTGATCGATACCCATTCCGTCTTTGACGTGCAGATCAAGAGATTGCACGAGTACAAGCGCCAGCTGCTCAACGCGCTGAATATCATCGGCCTTTACCTGCAGCTCAAGGAAAATCCCGATATAGAGATGCAGCCCCAGACCTTCATGTTCGCCGCCAAGGCAGCCCCCGGCTACGCCATGGCCAAAGAGATCATTCGTCTGATCTGCTATATCAGCGCCGACATCGAGCGCCATCCCAAAATCAAGGAAAAACTCAACGTCGTCTTTTTGGAAAACTACAACGTCAGCCTGGCTGAAGCGCTCATTCCCTCTGCCGAGATCAGTGAACAGATCTCGCTGGCAGGAAAGGAAGCAAGCGGCACGGGCTGTATGAAGCTCATGATGAACGGTGCGCTGACCATCGGCACGTTGGACGGTGCGAACGTCGAAATGCAGGCTGCCGCAGGTGCGGACAACATGTATATCTTCGGCCTGACCGCCGCCGAGGTCGAATCCATCTGGTTGCGCGGCTACCGTTCGACCGAGTTCTACGCCAACAATATCGGGCTTTCCCACATCGTCAACCAACTCAACATCGGCTTTGCCGGTGAAAGCTTTGCCAACCTTGCTTCCTACCTCTTGTCGGGCGAGCACGGCATCGCAGACCCCTATCTGTGCCTTGCCGACTACGAGTCTTACCGCACGACGCACGCCCAGATGATTCGCGACTACGCTGATAAGCAGAAGTGGAACCGCATGTCGCTGCTCAACATTGCCGCCTCCGGCCACTTTGCCGCCGACCGCAGCATTGAGGAGTACGCACAGCGCATCTGGAACCTGCAGAAAATGCCCAAGCGCTCCTAATATCATCTCCAAAAGGAGTTCCAATGTTACCGTCGTTTTACCGTGACTATGACCGCGTGGCGCTGCCTCGCATCCAAAAAACGGTTTCGGGAGAGGACGCATCCGACATGGGTGCGTTCTCTTTTGGCACTGTCATCAGCTTCACCTTGCACCTGCCACGGCGCCTCGGCGCGGCGGCCGTTGTTCTGCGCCTTTGTCGCGATGGCAAGGCTTATTTCGACACGCCGCTTTCCTTTGTTTCAACCAAATACGGTGAGGATCGCTATGAGCTGACCCTTGACACGGCAACTCTTTGCGGCGAGCAGGACTTTGGACTCTTTTACTATCATTTTCTGTTCCTTCGCGGACAGGACACGCTGTTTACTGACAGCATCAACAACGTCGATTTTACCCTTTCCGAGCACGAAGGCCGATCCTTCCGCTTGCTCGTTTACTCCCCCGACTTCAAAACGCCCGACTGGTTTGCGGGCGGTACCATGTACCATATCTTCGTTGACCGCTTTTGCCGCGGCAAGGGCGAAGCTCCCTTGCGCGCAGGCGCGACGCTGGAGGAGGACTGGGAGAATGGTATCCCCCAGTTCGCCCCTTACCCCGGTGCACCGCTTGCCAACGACCGCTTTTTCGGTGGCAACCTCTGGGGCGTTGCCGAAAAGCTTAACTATTTGAAATCTCTTGGCGTGACTGTCCTTTATTTATCCCCCATTTTCGAGGCGGCATCCAATCATAAATATGACACGGGCGATTACGAGCGCGTCGACGCGGCCTTTGGCGGTGAGGCGGCGCTTGCCTATCTGCTCAAACAAGCAAAAGACTTTGGCATCCGTATCATTCTCGACGGTGTCTTCAACCACACGGGCGACGACAGCCGCTATTTTAACCGCTACGGGCGCTACGACGTTCTCGGCGCTTATCAGTCCCCCGACTCACCCTATGCCGCTTGGTACAGCTTCAAGCAGTTTCCCAACGATTATGAATCCTGGTGGGGCATTCCAATTCTGCCCCGCATCAACAGCAGCCTGCCCGAGGTCCGCTCTTATCTGGCAGGCAAGGACGGCATCGCCGCCTCGCGCGTGCGTCAAGGCATCGCCGGTTGGCGGTTAGATGTAGCAGACGAGCTATCGGACGAATTTCTGGACGATCTGCGCACAAGTCTGCACAAGGCCTCGAAAGAGCAACCCATCATCATCGGTGAGGTGTGGGAAAACGCGGCAGATAAAATGGCCTATGGCCGTCGCCGCCGCTATTTTTCGGGCAAGCAGCTCGACAGCGTCATGAACTATCCCATCCGAAACGGCATCTTGTCCTTTGTTCGCGACGGAGATGCCGAATCCCTTTACAACGTGCTGACCGAGCTGTATAGCTCGTACCCTCGTTCCGTCTGCCATTGTCTGATGAACCTGCTTGGCACACACGACACCGAGCGCATCCTGACTGTACTTGGCGATCCTACGCTTGGGAGCGACCGCTCCAACGCTGAACTGGCGACAGCAAGACTCTCGCCCGATCAGCGTAGCCGCGCCATTCGCCGCTTGCAAATTGCGCTGACGTTGCAATTCACTATCTTCGGCGTCCCCTCCATTTTCTACGGTGACGAGGCTGGCATGGAGGGCTATCACGATCCCTTCTGCCGCTTTCCCTTCCCTTGGGGCCGCGAGGAACAGGCATTGGTTGATACCGTTCGTTTTCTTGGCGCTCTTCGTCGGGAAAACGACTGCTTTGCAGGCGGAGAGTTCCGCGTGGTTTATCACGACGCGCACGCCATCGCCTATGAGCGAGCACAAAACGGTAATCGCATGCTGATCGCCGCCAACTTGGGCGAGCAAGCGCTGACGCTTCCCATCGCAGGATGCTGGCAAACCTTGCGCTCCGATGCACCACCTACACATTGCGAAAAGACGATACAGATCCTGCCCGAGCAAGCCTGCATCTTCAAGGAGGTAAGCATATGACCTACCAACACGCACTGCGATATCTCACCGCCTCCGATGCGGCGATTCGAGGCAATACCCGTCCTCTGCTCCGCGCTTACGTCAGCCAAACCAAGGCAACACCGCCCTTGTTTATCCGTTTCACCGCCAATAAGCTTGGCCATACGGCTGCTCTCTTTTTACGTAACGTTCTAACACAAGCAGGCGTTGGCTACTTGCATTGGATCGACGACGTCAGGGTCGAGCCAAAGCTCCGCTTTTGGCAAGGCAACAAGCCCGTTACACCGCCGCTCATGGCACGCCTTGCCGGCGAGCTGCACGATATGGAGATCGCCACCCCCGACGTAACCTTAAGCGATGCCGAGCGATCTGCCGCTCTGCTTTGTCGCCTTGCCGCGAAGGAAGAATGTCGCGTCATTTTGTTTGAATCCACCCAAGACGCCCCTCTTCTCCCTGCATTTTGTGCCATTTATCCTCGATTGAACGCGCTGGTCGTTCTGTCGGACAAAAGCGATACCATCCCGGAGTCTGTTCGCACCAACGTGCGTTTGGTCATCAGCCCGACCTATGGCCCTGCTTTTTATCACCGCATATCGGACATTTGCGCAGCTAGCAATATTCGCCTTGAGATCATCAAGAAGAGTCGCCGCTCGGCCATCACACTCGGCACGCAGATATTGAGTTACGGCAAATTTCCCGACTGTCGCATATCTTCAGGCTCGCACCTTTGCGCCGACGCCGCCTTTTTGGCAATGGAGTGTGTGCAAGCACTCGACCGATTGCGCGTTTCAATTCCGGCCGAAGCGGTGCAAAACGCCTTGAATCGAACCGACCTATCTCACGGTCTGCACTTGCGTTGCATTCATCCGCTGATGCTGTCCGACGGTGTGGCAAATGACGAGGAGCTACGCATGACGCTTTCCGATCTTGACGAGCTCTCTGCGCATTTTCCCTCGCCCCGCCGCCTATGGCTGGACGATGCGCTTTCCGATACACCGCCGCCCCTTTCCTCGTTTTTTGATGAGGTCTGCCGCACTCAGCAAGAGTTTTCTTTGAGTGAGGACGGAACGACGTTTGTGATCGGTTCGACGGAATTTATCGAGTCCTTCCTGAAAAACGCCCGTCGCAAGCCAAAAAAAGCATAAAAACACAGGTTTTTTTCAACTTTTTTTCAAAAAACCCTTTTCACGTCGCACTTTTTGCGATATAATGAAAGCAGAATATCCCCCGATCATTCGATTACTATATAATAGAAAGGAATGGTTCTTCCCATGGCAAAACATACCATTACCATTGCAGACATCGATCTGAATATCACCACCGACGAATCCCCCGAGATGGTTGACCACCTCGTCACCCTTCTCGACCGCAGCATCCGCGATCTTTTGATCCGTCTGCCCCGTCTGTCCAAGAGCGAAGCTGCCATTTTGTGCGCCGTTGATTATTGCGCAAAGAGCATCAAGAGCGACGAAAAGACGCGCGAGATGGAACACGATTTCATCAAGATCTCCAAGGAGCTGGAGACCATTCGTGCGGAGCATGACACGTTGGTCACGACCGTAGACGAGCTTCGTCGTGAGAACCGCATTATGCACGACATCATCACCAAGAGCGTCAGCACTGCCTTCCCTGCCATCGCCCAGCCGATTGAGGGTGAGCAGCTGGCCATCGCAACGGAGCAAGAAGCTGCCCCCGAGGAGAACACGCAGGAGCAGCCTATTCCCGCCGCCAAGGTCATGTTCGAGGATGAACAACCCGCACAAGCGAGCGCCGAAGTTGCCCCCAAGTCCGACCCTGACATTGACGACATTCCCACGAGAAAGGTCCGTCGCCGCACCAAGGCCAACCCCAACGGCGGCAAGAACAAAGTCGGAGATATGTTCGACATGCTGACCTTCAAGGACGTCTGATACGTATGCTTGAAAATAAGATGCAAACCGGACGCTTGCCCGAGTTGCTCTGCCCCGCCGGCTCCCCCCTCGCCCTTGACGCGGCCATTGAGGGAGGGGCCGACGCTGTTTATCTGGGCGGACTCGGCTTTAACGCCCGTATGAATGCTTCCAACTTTGACCGTGAAGCACTGATCGACGGCATCCGCCGCGCGCACGCCTACGGTGTCAAGGTTTACCTGACGCTGAACACGCAGGTTTACGATCGCGAGCTGACCGACTATCTGCTCGCCGCCGCCTTTGCCCAAAATGCAGGTGCTGATGCGCTGATCGTCGCGGACCTTGGCGGTGCGGCCGCCATTCGTCGCCATCTGCCCGATCTTGCTCTGCACGCCTCCACTCAAGCCTGCGCGCACAGCGCCGCCTCTGGTGAGGAACTGGCCAAGCTGGGCTTTAGCCGTATGGTCGTGGCGCGTGAATTATCGCTCGCCAATCTGCGCTCGGCCGTTCAACACTCGCCCATTGAGATCGAGGCCTTTATTCACGGGGCACTTTGCGTGTGCCATTCCGGCGGATGCTTGTTTTCCTCTTTGGTTGGTGGACGCAGCGGAAATCGCGGCGAGTGCGCCCAACCCTGCCGCCTGCCCTATCGCACGCCCAAGGGGCGCAGCGATTATCCGCTCTCGCTTAAGGATCTCTCACTTGCCCGTCACGTTCCCGCACTGATCGACGCTGGCCTTGCCTCGCTCAAGATCGAGGGGCGCATGCGCTCGCCCGAATACGTGCTGCGAGTTGCCCACATCTGGCGGCGCTTGCTTGACGAAGGACGGGCAGCCAACGACGATGAGATGCGTCTACTTGCCGAAGCGTTCTCACGAGACGGCTTTACCGACGGCTATTTCACCTCGCGCATCAGCCACAGCATGCTGGGTGTTCGCTCCGAAGCGGACAAGCAGGCGGGCCGTTCGCTCGAGCCCTTCCGCGGTATCACACGTCGCATTCCGCTCGATATGACGCTGACCATTCACCGCGATAGCGCAAGTGAGCTGACCGTCAGCACCGATACCACATCTTACACCGCAATCGGTGCCGTTCCTGCCGAGGCTATCAACGCGCCGCTCGACGAGCAGACAGTACACCGCCAGCTGATCAAACTGGGCAATACGCCTTTCGAGGTGAGAAATTGCCGCATTGAGCTGGACGAGGGGCTGATGCTCCCCATCTCTGCGCTCAACGCATTGCGCCGCGCTGCCATCGAAGGTCTGCAAGCGCAGGCCGACACCACGGCATCCGCCGTCTCTGACGGAGTCACCTACGAGCCTCAATATCCGCCGGACGATCGTACAACACAAATCGCTCGCTCCGCTTGCATGGTCAACGCCGCACAGCTGACCACCGCCGCACAGAACTATTTTGATATTTGTTATCTCCCCGCCGAGCAGCTGCTCGCGCTCACACCGCAAGCATGGCAGGAGTTTGCCTCGCGCACTGAGCTTGGCGTTGTGCTCCCGCCTGTCATCATGGATCACGAGCGTGATGGCGTCGCTTCGCAACTCGCCAAGGTAGCAGAACGTGGCGTTCGCCGCGCGCTGGTTGGAAACGTTGGACATCTCTCATTGGTCAAGCAAGCAGGCTTGATGCCCGAGGGAGATTTCCGCTTGAACGTAACCAACAGTGAAAGCGTTCGCGTGGTGCAGTCGCTTGGCGTTCGCACCCCTGTTCTCTCGCCCGAGCTAACGCTTCCCCAGATCCGCGACATTCGTGGCGACGTGCGCACCATCGTTTACGGTCGCATTCCCATGATGCTGCTTGAAAAGTGCGTTATCCGCGAGATTGCCGACTGCAAGACCTGCGACGCAGGACGCGCCGAGCTGGTCGACCGTCGCGGCACCGTATTTCCCGTGCTTCGCTCGCCCGACCACCGCAACGTCATCTACAACAGCGTCCCGACCTACATGGCCGACGCCAAGGATCAACTCACGCGCTACCGCACAGGCTCTTGGCATTTCATCTTTTCTACCGAAACGCCCCGTGAGGTCGACGACGTCGTTGACGCTTATCAAAGCGGCAAATCCACCACGCGCCAGATTCGAAGGATCAATAAATAAACGAAAAGAGCAGCCCTTAAAGCTGCTCTTTTTCAAAAAAATTTTTCCCACAACTGTATAAACGCTTCCCAAGTGGCAAAAATAGTGATACAGACCTCAAATGAAAAGGAGCAAAAAATCATGTGGGAAAAATTCAAAAACAGTAAATTCGCAACCAAAATGAGAAACGCCAAGTCCTCTCGAACCGTTTATATCACCGTCGTTACGCTTCTGCTCGCGCTTGCCGTACTCATCACGGCTACCGCGATCGCCAACCGCGTCAAGAAGAACAACGGCGGCACCGACCTGCCGCCCGCTGACGGTACGCAGGGTGGTACGAACGAGGGCGACGGCAACAATCAAGGCAACGGCAATCAACAGCCGCCCAGCTCTGAACAACCGCCCGCAGATGAGGACAGCGGTAAGGACGAAGGCAACAGCACCCAGACCTCGGCGATCCCCGAGCTGTCCTTGCCCGTCAGCGGCAGTATTTCCAAGGGGCACGACACGTCCGTTCAGGTCTTCTCACCGACCACGGGAGACTACCGCATCCATTTAGGCGTGGATATGGTTACAAACGAGGACGCTCCCGTGCTAGCCGCCGCTGACGGTGTGGTATCCCGCATTTGGGACGACGCGCTGATGGGCAAGTGTCTGGCCATCTCGCACAGCGGTGACTGCTACACCATCTACAAAAATCTGGACAGCGTCCTGCCTGACGATATCATCGTCGGCGCGAGTGTCGTCGTCGGTCAGCAGATCGGCACCGTGGGTGACACCGCCACGCTAGAGCTGGCAGAGGAGCCTCATCTGCACATGGAAATGACGGTCAAGGGATTGGCCGTTGACCCCAGAGAATATTTCAGCCAGCAGGCCCTCGCGGCGCTCGGCAAGGATGAGTCGCACGAGCAAGATCAGACCGAATAAGACAAAGGGAGTACCCGCAGGTACTCCCTTATCTTTATTTTTTATTGCCGTGACAGCTGTCCTTCATGGCACATCCGCCACAGCCGCAAGAGCAGCCGCCCTTGCCTTTTTTCTTATTGATGATGCCGCAGACAACGATCGCGACGAAAATGCCCGCAACGACGGCGGCGACGAGGGTCGTAGGCCAATCCATGATAGTTACCTCTTACGATTTTACTTTTACGTATTTATTCTTGCGAACGAGCATATAGACGATTACCGCCAGCGCCAAGACCGCAAAGATCGTGCCGAATACGTTACCGCCGCCGATGAACCATGTGCCGAACTGATAGATGATCAGCGAAATGGCGTAAGCAAACACGCACATGTAGCCAATGGCAAACGCTGTCCACTTTGCGCTGTTCATCTCGCGCTTGATAGCGCCCATGGCCGCAAAGCAGGGGGCGCAGAGAAGATTGAACACCAAGAAAGAAAATCCTGCCAGAGCACTGCTGAAGAACATCTTACCCGCCGTAATTGCGGCAGCCGCGTCGCCTGCTTCTACGCTGCCGAGCAGGTCATCCATGTTGGCGAGCGTACCGAAGACGCCGACGACCTCCTCCTTGGCCACAAGACCGAGGATAGTCGCAATAGCCGCCTGCCAGGTGCCAAAGCCCAGCGGTTTGAACAGCCAGGCAATGCCCGAGCCCAACAGCTCCAGAATAGAACGACCGCCGTTGGTTTCGGTGATGTAGTGGAAGCCGCCCTCAAAGGAGAGGCTGTTGAGCGTCCAGATGATAACGCTGGCGGCAAAGATGACCGTTCCCGCGCGCTTGATGAAGTCCCAGCCGCGCTCCCACGTTGCGCGCAACGTATTGGAGGGCACGGGGGCGTGATATGCGGGCAATTCCATAACAAAGGGAGCAGGTTCACCCGCAAAGGGCTTGGTCTTTTTCAAAATCAGACCCGAGATGACCACAGCGCCAACACCGATAAAGTAGGTTGCCGTTGCGATCAGGGGGCTGTTACCAAACAAAGCCGCGGCAATAAAGCCGACGATGGGCATTTTCGCGCCGCAGGGGATAAAGCCGGTAGTCATGACCGTCATACGGCGGTCGCGCTCCTGCTCGATGGTTCTCGACGCCATGATACCGGGAACGCCACAGCCCGTAGCAACCAGCATGGGAATGAACGATTTACCCGAAAGGCCGAACTTACGGAACAGCTTATCCATGATAAAGGCCACGCGAGCCATATAACCGCAGTCCTCCAGCAAGGAGAGCAGTAAAAACAGAATGAGCATTTGGGGAACGAAGCCAAGCACGGCACCGACGCCGCCGATGACACCGTCCTGAATGAGCGAATACAGCCAGGCGGCAATAATAGGCTCACCCTCGACGTTCAGCAATACCATATCCAACAGCTCGGGAATGCTGTACCAGCTTGCCATAAAGGTATCGGGATAGGTCTCGGCAAACGAGCCGAACAGACCGTCGTTCATAAAGGTGACGGTAAAATCACCAATAGTTCCAATGGATATGTAATACACCAAGAACATCACGACGGCGAAGATGGGAAGCGCCAAAATGCGATTGGTAACGACGCGGTCAATCTTATCTGAAAGCGTCAGGCCACTCGTGTTCTTTTTCTTGTAGCAATCCTTGAGAATGGCAGCGATGTAATTGTATCGCTCATTGGTAATGATGGACTCGGCATCGTCATCCAGCTCTCGCTCGACCTCGACGATGTCCTTTTCCAGGTGGGAGCGCTTTTCCTCAGACAGCGCGAGCTCGGATAGCACCTTGGCATCGCGCTCGAAGATCTTGACCGCGTACCAGCGTTGCTGCTCTTCGGGACGCTCATGCACCGTAGCCTCTTCAATGTGGGCCAGTGCATGTTCAACCGTTCCCGAAAAATTGTGACGGGGTACGGGATGGCGATGTTTGGCGGTCTCGATCGCTACTTCAGCAGCTTCAAAAATACCGTCGCCCTTCAGTGCCGAGATCTCGATGATATCGCAGCGCAAAGCCTTGGAAAGTAGATCAATGTCGATCTTGTCTCCGCGCTTGCGAACGACGTCCATCATATTGATGGCGATAAC
>JAZLDE010000146.1:0-10644 GCA_045614625.1 Eubacteriales bacterium | reverse complement strand
CTTTCTGAGAGCCAAGGAGTTGAAAATGAAAATTGTCTTCCTAAGACCGCTTGGCCTCCGACTTTTTTAAGAACTTTAACGGAAAGAATAATAGCGCTCGCCCCGGCACCTTCTTCTCCACGACGTTAGATTTACCCGTGGGAACGGGAGGGCACAAGGTCCTCCCCTACCAAGAAAGCAAAAAAACGTTGCCAAATGCAAACCCATCTTGGGCGTGCGATATATGCGCCCAAGATGGAGGACTTTTGCCAAAACAAAAATCCCCACCGTTCATTTTTAGAACGGCGGGAGACAGGGGAATCCAAGGGGGAACGTCTTGGCGCGCAATGTTTGCGCCCGCGCTTGCGCGATGTTCGCGACTGCGAACAAGCAAACTTGCGATTTCGGCTTGCCGAAATCTGATTTCTTGGTTACTTCTTTGTTGAACGACAAAGAAGTAACACAACAGCCGACACAGCGCAGCGCGCAGCTCGACAGAGTCGAGGTGGGCAGTATGCGCGCCCCAAGAAGAAGTCGTTTTAGCATTCCGCCATCATCATTTTAATATATTAAAAAATAAACTCTTTTTTCGTTGCTTATTCACACTTTGTTCCCACTCAATTGTCACTCTTGCACAATTGAATCCTGTGAATTTTGGAGATTGTCCCACTTCCCAAACGCCATAAAATTTGGTACAATATTAGGGTAAAAGTAGAAGTATGCCCCGCATTCCATATGTTATAAAATTTCAGGAGGTTTTTCCCAATGGCTAGCATTTCCCTTCGTCACATTTACAAGAAATATCCCGGCGGCGTTACCGCAGTTTCCGACTTCAACCTCGAAGTTAAGGACAAGGAATTCCTCGTATTGGTCGGCCCTTCCGGTTGTGGTAAGTCCACGACGCTGCGTATGATCGCAGGTCTGGAAGAGATCACCGAGGGTGAGCTGTTCATCGGCGACCGTCTGGTCAACGACGTTGCTCCCAAGGACAGAAAAATCGCGATGGTATTCCAGAACTACGCTCTGTACCCCCACATGACCGTGTTTGAGAACATGGCATTCGGTCTGAAGCTGAATAAGACGCCCAAGGAAGAGATCAAGAGACGTGTTGAGGATGCTGCTCGCGTTCTGGACATCACTCACCTGCTCGACCGTAAGCCCAAGGCTCTGTCCGGTGGTCAGAAGCAGCGTGTTGCTCTGGGTCGTGCAATCGTTCGTAATCCCGCCGTCTTCTTGCTCGACGAGCCTCTGTCCAACCTGGACGCTAAGCTCCGTGCTGCCATGAGAACCGAGCTGACTAAGCTGCACCAGAGAGTTGCTACCACTTTCGTATACGTTACCCACGACCAGGTCGAGGCTATGACCATGGCAACCCGTATCGTCGTTATGAAGGACGGTCTGATCCAGCAGGTTGACACTCCTCAGAACCTGTACGACGCTCCTTGCAACAAGTTCGTTGCAGGCTTCATTGGTACTCCCCAGATGAACTTCATCGACGGTCGTCTGGAGCAGAAGGGCGAGGACGTTTACTTCGTATTCGACCGCGTGACCGAGGTCAACATGAAGCCTCAGGTTGAGCCCGTTCTGGTTAAGCTGCCCGCTGAAAAGGTCAACAATCCTGCCGTTAAGGAATACATCGGCAAGGAGATCATCGCAGGTATCCGTCCCGAGAGCATTCACGACGACGCTGCTAACATCGCTATGTTCGCTGACGCTGTTGTTGATACCGACGTTGAGGTTACCGAGTTGATGGGTGCTGAAATTTATCTGTACCTCAAGGTAGGCGATGAAGCGAAGCTGACCGCTCGCGTTTCTTCCCGCTCCACCTCTCGTGCAGGCGACAAGATTCAGGTTGCGTTTGACACCACCAGAATCCACCTGTTCGATAAGGACACCGAGCGTTGCATCGCTCACTAATTCAAAAAATATCACAGGGAGTTTTCGTCGAAAACTCCCTGTTTTTTATGGAAAAACCAAACGATTGCGCACAATCCCTGCCACCGCATAAAGAAACATCACGAGGATCCTTTTTTGGAGGCTCCCCGTGATGTTTCTTTGTTTATTCTCTGAATTGCTCTCGGTACAGTTTCGCGTAAGTACCTTCGAGCGCAAGCAGATTGTCATGTGTCCCCTGCTCGGTAATTTTGCCGCCGGCAATGACAGCTATCTCATCTGCGTTTCGAATGGTTGATAGGCGATGTGCGACCACAAGCGTCGTGCGACCTTCGCACAGCTCGTCAAGTGCCCCTTGAATGAGAATTTCCGTCGTGTTATCCAGTGCGCTCGTCGCCTCGTCGAGAATCAGAATCGCGGGATCCTTCAAAAAGACGCGGGCGATGGACAATCGCTGCTTCTGACCACCCGACAAACGCACACCGCGCTCGCCGATGATGGTGTCGTAACCATTCTCCAAGGTCATAATATAGTCGTGAATATTCGCTCTCTTGGCAGCCTCGATCACTTCTTCCTCGGTTGCATCCAAGCGCCCGTAGAGAATATTATCTCGGATAGAGGCGTTGAACAAATAGATGTCCTGCTGCACAATACCGATATTACGTCTGAGTGACTCCATGGTAATGGAGCGGATGTCCTGACCGTCGAGCAGAATGCGCCCGGATTCCACCTTGTAGAAGTTGGGGATCAGATGGCAGATGGTCGTCTTGCCGCCACCGCTGGGGCCGACCAGCGCAAACTTTTTGCCCTTACCGATGTCCAACGTGACGTTATCCAGTACGTCCTTGCCTTCCTCGTAGCCGTAGGTCACGCCCTCGAAGCGGATGTGACCTTCCAGGCGTCCTACCTCGACCGCTCCCTCGGCATCTTGCTCGACGGGTGTGTCCATGATTTCAAGGAAACGCTCAAAGCCGGTCACACCGTTCTGGAACTGCTCCATAAAGGAGATCATAGTCATGACAGGCGAAATAAACAAGTTAATGGATACGACAAACGTGGAATAATCCGCAAAATTGATGCGATCGTTGTACAGAAACAGACCGCCCGCGATCAGGACAATGACGTTGAAAATGTCGGTGACGAAGGCCGTACCCGAATGGAAGCGACCCATGGCATTGTATGCCTTCTGACGCGCGCCGACAAACCATTTGTTACCCTCTTCAAACTTTTCGCTTTCCTTTTCGGCGTTGGTGAACGCCTTGGTCACGCGAATGCCGGAGATACTGCTCTCCAGCGCCGCATTGATCTGCGCGGTAGACTGGCGACTCTCCTTAAAAGCGTCGCGCATCTTTTTGCGCAAGGAAATGGCGATGATCAGCAAAAACGGCACGCAGGCAAACACGATCAGCGTCAGATACGGATCGATGGTAAACAGATAAACGAAGGAGACAATGACAGAGATGGAAGAAATAATAACGTTTTCGGGGCCGTGATGCGCCAGCTCGCTGATGTCCATCAAGTCGCTGGTCATACGGGACATAATTTTACCCGTTTCGTTGTTGTCGTAAAAGCTGAAGGGCAGCTTTTCCAGATGACGGAACATATCGCTGCGCATTTGCGCTTGCATACGCACACCCATCATATGTCCTTCGTACTGAATAAAAAACTGCAGCAGCATGCGGATCACGTAGATAAACAGCAGACCCACGCCCGCCCAGACGATCATCTGGTATTGCTTGTTGGGAATGAGGTCGTTGAGCATGGTGCGGGTCACCATGGGATAGACGACGGCCAGCATGGCTACCGCCAGCGCCGCCAGCATGTCCAGCACGAACAGCCTCATGTGCGGCTTGTAATATTTCATAAATCGTTTTAACAGCTTCATTTTTCTTGCCTCCATATGATACTCCTTCATTGTACCACAAACGACAACAAGTGTCAAGTTTTCAGCGCCAACACCACCAAGGCAATTTACAAAAGGTTTACATTATCTTTATGGGATGTTCTTGCGCATCCGGCGCCACCATGCTATAATAAAGCCGTAAAGTTGATCCTATCAAGCATTATTTTAACATTTTTTCATATTTTTTTGGCAAACAGCGTAAGAATCTTGAACTTTTCCTGTCTTATTATATAAGGAGAAATATTTCAAAAAGGAGAAACCGCCATGAACAAACCTTTGTCCTGTCTGCCGTGGGCCATCGTGCCGACCGTATCCATCTTTTCTTACCCCATCTTCCACGGGATCCAGAGCACCATGACCGGCGTCGAGGGCCTGGACGGTCTTGGTATGATACTCGCCGCCATCGCCACGGTACTCTCCGCATTTGCGGTCGGCTTTATCAGCGCCAAGCAACATCTGCCGACCTGGCTGCCCCTCTGCTATCTTGGCTATTGCCTTGCCTCCATCGTACTCGCCCTTCTCTTTGAGAGCGTGGCGTACGACGCCGCAAAGCTATATCTGACCGCCATCGTCTTTGGTTGCTGCCTTCTGGCCGCGGGCATCGGTACTCTCCTTGGCCGTTCCCTGCGAACGTTGGAAGACAAGAAAGCCGCCTGATTACAACTCACAGAAAGGATCTCTGCCATGAAACCCAAGATTGCTCCGCGCCATATCATTCCTGCCGTTTGCTATGCCGTTTTTCTGGTCATTTCTCTGCTGCTTGCCGTTGTGGTCGGCGTCAGCATGCAAAATCTCGAAGTATCGGGCGGTTCGTCGGAAACGGAGCTGCCGCTGATTGGCCTTGTTGCCGTCGGCATCGCCGTCGCCTCCCTTGTGCTTGCTCTTGTTTTTGCTGTTTTCATGGCGCTGCTGACCTTGTTTCCCTTAACCTTTTCTATTACAAACATCACCAAGCGCAACCGCAAGCTGGCCATCGCCTGCCTGGTCTTTGATGCCAACTTCGTGTTTTTCTTCGTCTTCTTGACGCTCTTTTCCATCTTTTCCGCCAACACGCCTACCCTTCCCCTCACCTACGTTGTGATATTGGCTCTTTGCACGCTTTCGCTGGTTATGAATATTCTCAACGTAATAAAGAATAAACCCGTCGAGGCAGTCGCTGAGATAGCTGTCGAGCAGGACGATCTTACCGCATAAATCATCAAAAGCCCGCACGCGCGGGCTTTTATTTTCTCCTCATATTGACTTTCACAGCAAAATTTGGTATAATAATAACAATATCCGCGCACTTATGCCATCTACGAGGTAACGCCTATGGAAATTCAAGATTTTATCAGCCAAATGCTGGCAAATCCGCTCCTCCTTGTATCCGTCCTTTTGACGCTGGGCGTCATTCTGGTCAACGGCTGGACGGACGCGCCCAACGCCATCGCCACTTGCGTCGTCACCCGTTGTATGCCGGCACGTGCTGCCATCATCATGGCCGCCGTGTTTAACTTCCTCGGTGTCTACGTTATGACGCTGCTCAGCCCCAAGGTCGCCCAGACCATCACCAACATGGTAGACTTCGGTCAGAACTCCGACGAGGCCATCATCGCCCTCTCGGCCGCCATGTTTGCCATCGTCACCTGGGCAACGCTGGCCTTCGTTTTCGGCATCCCCACCAGTGAGAGCCACGCGCTCATCGCGGGTCTTACGGGCAGTGCCATCGCCCTGCACGGCAGCTTTGACGCCGTCAACGGCAGCGAGTGGGTCAAGGTGTTGTACGGCATCGTCATTTCCGTCACGCTCGGCTTCGGCCTTGGCTGGTTGGTATGCAAGCTGGTCACCAAGCTGTTCTTCCACGTGGAGCGCAAGCGCTCCGAGCCCATCTTCAAATACGCCCAGATCGCAGGCGCGGCCTACTCCGCCTTCATGCACGGCGCGCAGGACGGTCAGAAGTTCATGGGCATTATCATTCTTTGCTTGTTTATGTCACAGGGCAAGGCCATTCCGCAGGGACTTGAGCCCGCCCCCTGGATCATGGTACTGTGCGCCCTGCTGATGGGCCTTGGCACCGCCATAGGCGGCAAGAAGATCATCAAGTCAGTCGGTATGGACATGGTCAAGCTCGAGAAGTATCAAGGCTTCTCCGCAGACCTCGCCGCCTCCTCGTCGCTCTTGCTCTGCTCGCTGTTCAGCCTTCCCGTTTCTACCACTCACGCCAAGACGACCGCGATCATGGGCGTTGGGGCCGTGCGAAACGTCAAGGCCATCAACTTCGGCGTCGTCAAGGAAATGTGCCTGACTTGGGTGCTGACCTTCCCCGGCTGCGGCCTCATCAGCTTTTTGATGACCAAACTGTTTATGCTTATTTTCTGATATCCATCTGACAAAAGGAAAGGAATTTTAAAATCATGGCAAATAAAGCAGATCGTTTCTATTTTGAAAATTTCATCGCCGCAACCGAGCAGTCCCGCGCTGCCGCTCACTATCTGGTTGAATGTCTGGCCGAATACGATGCCTCCAAGCTGTCCACCATGCTGGAGACCATGCACGCCATCGAGCATGAAGCAGACGGCAAAAAGCACGAGATGTCCGCGGCGCTCGCCAAGGCCTTCGTCACTCCCATCGACCGCGAAGATCTGGACTTGATCAGCCACGATATCGACGACGTGACGGACAACATCGAGGAGGTTCTCCAGCGCTTCTACATGAACCGCATCACCTCCGTCCTGCCCGACGCGATCGCCTTTGCCCGCAAGCTGGAGAGCTGCTGCGCGCTGATGAAGGACATTATGGTCGAGTTTATCAACTTCAAAAAATCCAGCAAGCTGCACGATATGATCGTCGAGCTCAACCACGTCGAGGAAGAGTGCGACAGACTGTATCTGCTCGCCGTATATAACCTGCGCGATCATTGCACCGACGTGCTGGATATCATCTCCTGGCGCGAAATTTACGACTGCCTTGAGGCCTGCGCCGACGCCTGCGAGCACGTAGGCGATTGCGTCGAAACTGTCATCATGAAAAATACCTGACTCGGGATGAAAAATTTTGCCCGTTGCCATAGCAACGGGCAAAATCTCTTGACAAACGCATCGAAGGCTGATATAATATACCACATCGGGATGTAGCGCAGTTGGTAGCGCGCCTGGTTTGGGACCAGGATGTCGCAGGTTCAAATCCTGTCATTCCGACCATATCGAGTGTTCTTAACTGATGTTAGGAACACTCGATATTTTTTGTCTGTGTTTAGTATCGGCACAAGAATCGTATTCGATTTTTGGTCTATACTCAAATAATTAGTCGCATTAAGTACTAAGCGTTTTTACACCTTACTCAAAATCCTCGCTCGGCGCATCGGTTCCCGTAACGTTGATTTCGCCGTCGGGATAACTATATTCCGGATCGTCTACCCAATATTCAGCGGGATAATAGCCATACTCGTCCTCATACGATTCTGATGTATTGTGAATCACTTCGCCTTCGAGCTCGTATCTGTAAGCAACGTCCCACATTTCATATTTAATTTCATCCGTGGGGTCGTCAAAGAAACGAACTCTTCCGCCCGTGGACAGGCTTATAGCAGAATACGCGTTATCAAAGTTTTCCGAAGCTTCTCCGCCCGCATAAGACACAAAGCCGTTCGTTACCCTGATATCAACGTATTTTTTAATGAACGGATTTTCTCCCTGTGTCCATACTGCATATAAGAAACCGCCTTCTTCGCCCGTTATTTCATAAGTGAAGGACTGACTGTCACTTACCAAAATATATTCGGGGCCGTTCTGACCGTAGACTTCCAAATACCAGCCGAGGAATACGGTGCAGCCGTAATCGGGATCGTAGGTCGTGTTCAGCTCAAACTTTTCGCCTATTTTACCTTCAAATTCATTTGTATAATACATTTCTCCGCCATTCACGCTGACGTACGAGTCGTAATTCCAGCCCTCACAGTATACACGGTACATCGCATCAACGTAAACGGGCGTCAGGACCATATCGGAAGTAACGTAGAAGTAATAGTCATTGAACTCTTCGCCGTTACCATCTACCCAATGGTCAAACGTTTTACCGGCAACCTCATTAGCGTAGGGGTAAACAAGCGTATTGGCAGGCACTTGAATCGTTCCGGTATATTCCTTACCGTCGATTTCAAAATATCCGTTTTCCACGGTAATTCTGAATATTTTATCAGGCTCCGCGGGCACGTCAGCCTCGTGGCAAATTACTCTTACGTATGCCGCGTCTCTTACGGGATTCTCTAACGTATTGAACGTAAATTCCGGACTTTCGGAAAGCAATACCCACTTCTGATTTACAAAGTCCCAAATTTCATAACGGTCAAATACAATACCGTCTTCGCCGTTCCAGGTAAGCGTAATAGGACTTCCGCTATTATATACGTGCGAGGTGTTATAATAAACATTTGTATTGTTTCCGCTTATTTCAACGCAATCGCCGGGATCGCTGAAAATAAATCTGAATGCGTTAATTGTTTGAGGTATTGTTAGCGTGAAGTTATTAAACGCAATACGTTTAGCGCACAACGACTTAATATCTTTTTCTATATCACCGTAGGAATAGTGGAGCGATTTGCCTGCGGCGTCAAGCTTTTCAAATTCTTCGGGAGATACGATGGTTTTATACGTTCTCATCATAAAGACGGTTCTGTAATACGTACCGTAATCCGCATATCCGTACGTCATACCCGTTGCTTTATCAACGTACATATATTTTTTATAAGACGTTCCCGCATCCTTTACGTAACAGACGGTATCTCTTCCGCCGGTCATAACGTATTCGCCGTTTTCGTCATAGTAACCGCCCTGGAACGACGTGCCTTCATAATCGATTTCCCACGGGGTACCCGACAGATCGTCGTATGCTTTGCTTGTAGGAATGCGCAATTCGTTGTAGGTTTCAGCCCAATAGTCGTGATATGCTTCGAATACGGATGCTCTTGCGCTCATACTGTTTCCTAAAAGCATGCCGTCATTGCATCCCATATTATCGTCGGGATAATCCAAAGTTTCTATCCAGCCGTTTACATCATAAGCATATCCGTAAACAGCCCACAGGTATTCCGCTCTTCTGTCACCGCGGGATTTGGACAGATAAATCGGCTCGAGGGTGGTTGAATCTTCATCATCTATGTACATAAAGATGTACGTATCGTTGTAGTCTGCATTTGACGAATATTCGTATTCATATTGGAGCGCCCAGATATAAACCTTTTTGCCCTCGGCGTTTCTGTAGCTGTAATAGTATTCATCGTGACTTACCTTGCCGCCGTAGGTGTATTGATAATTGATCATCTTGCCGTCAATGAACTCGACGAAATCAAGGCCGCCCAAATACCAATACTCTTCGTAATAATCACAGTATTTACAGTAAACACGGTATTTACCGTACTGACCGTTTTTGCTTTCCTCTACGATATGCCAATCATCATAATCGATCGTATGCTCATCCGTAACGGGAATCGCTTCCGTCCATACGTGACCGCAGAAGCATTCATAGCGCATCAGACCTTCTTCCGTATGTCCTGCTTCTTTTTCAATCTCGCGGTCATATTCGGTATGTTCTTCGAAAACGGTTTCGCCGCAGATCGAACATACTTGCTTATGATACTGACTGTTATGATCTACCGATTCGTAAAAATCGTGATGCCCGAAATTAACGAATTCCAGTTCGTATTTGATATCGCCCTTGGAATTAGTTGACATGTAAAGAATGCCTTCTTCACAGTTGCCTTCAAAGATCTTTACACGGGTAGAAAATGCGCTCGTATCCGTATCTTCAAATACAGGATAATAATAACCGCTTCTGAATACAAGGAGGGAGAAGTCCTCGTCGGGAATGATCGTACCCGTTGCGGAAACCCAATACTTAAACGTTCTTCCGTCTTGGTCGGCTAACTTAACGTTCAGTACGTCGTTTTCTTGTGCAATATAAACGGTGGCATTTTCGCCGTAGATATTGCTGTAAGTCGCAACTGTGTCCTTACCTTCAAAGGTCGCTGTTCCTCCGGATATTACAATAATAATGCCATCTACTTCTTCGGATTTTTCTCTTCCGCAGACTGTGCAGATACCGTTCTCATCAAACGTGCAATCGCCGGTTTCCTTTTCTCCGCACTTGCAAATTCTTTCGTGCTTATCTTCATTTTTCTGAGAGGGATACCAATCTCCGAACAAATGGTCGTTGGTTTTGGCAATCGCTTCTTCCTTCGTTCTGCCGCAGACGGTACAGGTGTAAGTTTTGATACCTTCCTCAAAGTGAGTGGGCTCCTTGGTTACAACGCCGTTATCGAACGTACAATCGCCCGTTTCAATTTCTCCGCACTTGCAAATTCTTTCGTGCTTATCTTCATTTTCCTGAGAGGGATACCAATCTCCGAACAAATGGTCGTTAGTTTTGGCAATCGCTTCTTCCTTTGTTCTGCCGCAGACGGTACAGGTGTAAGTTTTGATACCTTCCTCAAAGTGAGTAGGCTCCTTGGTTACAACGCCGTTATCGAACGTGCAATCGCCGGTTTCCTTTTCTCCGCAGTTGCAAGCTCTTTCGTGCTTGTCTTCGCTTTCTGCGGAAGGATACCATCCGCCGAAGGAATGGTTGTCGGTTTTTGCGATCGATTCTTCCCTTGTTCTGCCGCAGACGGTACAGGTGTAAGTCTTTACACCCTCTTCAAAGTGCGTAGGCTCTTGCGTTACGACGCCGTTATCGAACGTGCAATCGGCGGTTTCCTTTTCTCCGCAAGCACATTCACGGTAGTGCTTGTCGGAAACAGTAGCCAACGGATTCCATTCACCGAAGGTATGTTCAGGAGTCTTGTTCAGAACGTCCTCACGAACAAATCCGCAATCTGCGCAGGTGAACGTCTTAAC
>JAZLDE010000145.1:0-8600 GCA_045614625.1 Eubacteriales bacterium | reverse complement strand
TCATGCGGCACAAAACGTTCTTAGATACGTCGCCCAGCTTGTTAAAGTCAAACAGACAGCCCGAGATGGACATCTTCTTGATGTTGAAGGGGAAGTCGGTGTAGGGCTTGTCGGGGTTCTGCATTCTCCACTCCTCGTAGTTGGAGTTGAGCAGCGTCATGACGTACTCGCACACTGCCTCGGGGCAGTAGCCCATGCGGGTGTAGTCGTCCATGTTGGCACCCATGTCGCGCTTGGACAGCTTTTTCTTGTTGCCGTTCTCGTCCAGACGCATGATCTGGGCGATGTGCATATACTTGGGAGCCTTGAATCCAAGGTAACGGAACAGCTGCAAGTGCTTGGCGAGGCTGGGCAGCCACTCCTCGCCGCGGATGACGTGGGTCGTGCCCATGAGGTGATCGTCAACGGCGTGAGCGAAGTGGTAGGTGGGAATACCGTCCGACTTGAGCAGAACGAAGTCCTCGTCATTCTCGGGAATCTCCATGTTGCCTTTGACAAGGTCGGTCACCTTGAGCTTTTTATCGGGATCACCGTCCGAGAGAATGCGCAAAACGAAGGGATCGCCTGCGGCAAGATGCGCCTCGACCTCCTCGAGGGTGAACTCGCGGTTCTTGAGCATCTCACGTCTCTTGGCCTCGGCCTGTGCTTGCCAGTCGGTGTTCTTCAATTCTTCCTTTTTGTTGACCTGCTGAAGCTCCTCCAGCTCCTGCTCGGTGGTAAAGCAGGGGTAAGCGCGACCTTCGCGCACCAGCTGCTTAGCGAATACGTGGTAGATGGGAGCACGCAGGCTCTGCTTGTAGGGACCGTAGATACCGTGATCGGCAACCTGCCCCTCGGCGTTGAGGATCGCGCCCTCGTCAAAGCAGATATTGTAGCGAGCCAGCGTCTTAATCAGACCCTCGGCCGCACCCGGCACCTCGCGCTTGGCGTCGGTGTCCTCGATACGCAGATACAAGACACCGCCGCTCTGGTGAGCCAGACGCTCGGCAACGGTGGTGGGGAACAGGCCACCGAAATGCACAAAGCCGGTGGGGCTGGGAGCAAAACGGGTGACCTTGGCGCCCTCAGGCAACTGACGGGCGGGGTACTTAGCCTCGACGTCGGCGGGGAGCTCGGTGACGTGAGGGAACAACAGGTCGGCTAAACGATTGTAATCCATGGATGTTACCATTCCTTTATTTTGAGTTGAGAGTTTTTATTGTAGTAGTCAGGCAAGGCCGATGCGCCCAAGTGCATCGCCCAAGGTGGTGCTCGGTCCGTGACCGGGGTGGATGCGAAGGGTAGGGGAGAGCTCGGTCAGCGAGCGTAGAGATCGGCACAGCGATGCGTAGTCACCGCCGTACAGGTCGTAGCGACCGTAGCCATCGGCAAACAACGTGTCGCCTGTGATCAGGTCGTTACCGCACACGTAGCAGACAGAACCGCGGGTGTGCCCGGGCGTGTGGCGCACGCGGATACGGGCATCGCCAAGCAATATGATCTCGCCGTCGATCAGCACGTGATCGGCAGGACGCCAGGCACGATGTTGTCCGAAAAAGAGGGCAAACGCGTTTTTGTTGCCATCGGCGAGCAACTCGGCGTCGTCGCGGTGAACGTAAACGGTAGCGTCGGAATAAACCGTGCGCAGCTCGTCCAGCGAGAGGATGTGATCGAAGTGACCGTGTGTCAGCAGGATGCCGACACACCTTGCGCCCTCATCGGCAAGTGCGGCTTGCACTGCCTCGACCGACACGCTCGGATCAACGACGAGAGCCTCTTTTCCCTCAATGACGAGATAGCAGTTGGATGCAAACGAATCGGGGCAGATAGAACGAATTTTCACGTACTGACACCTCCGAAAAATAATCACCTTATATTTTACCACAAATTTACGCTTTTGTCTACAAAAAAACGAAAGAAAAATCAAGAATTGAAAAAAACAGCTCTCCGCGCAATTTCTACGCGGAGAGCCGGGTTGCTTTAAATTTGTTTTTATTTTCCGGGGATGGTGTCAACCGGTATACATGAGGGTGAAGGTCAGCTTGTGCAAATACGTTCCCGCATCCTTGCCGTTGTGGTAGAAGGTGATATAATAGTCGTCTCCTACCGTGAAAATACTTTGTGATTCATGCTGCTCCGGCAGAGAAACCTCTTTGATCTGGTTGCCGTTCCAGTCGAAAACGATGATCAGGTTTTTGGTTTTATTCGAATGGCTGACGGGAAAATAAAGATAATGCTCGTCCGAGCCCATACCTTGATTGACGTAGCCGCTCTGGTCGTAGTCTCTGCGGGAGAAGGTTTTGATCAAGTTAAAGTTCTCATCCATGTAATCGACCTTGTAGCCCTCACCCATAGCGTAGGTGTTGGTGTGGGGATTGTAAGAGATGGAGCTGCCCGAGGGGACGATCTCCACGCGCTCAATCACGGTCAGCGTTTCGGGATCGACGATGGTCAAGAAATGGCTTTCGGCCAGACCGTGCGCTACGATTAGACGATTGTTTTTGGTGTCAAAGGTCAGGTCGTTGCCGTGACCGAAGTTAATTTCCTCGCTCACTGCAACTTTCTCATGTGTCTTCAAATCGTACTTGTAAATGACGCCGCCAACACTGTCCGCACCTGCGCGACGCACCGAGAAGTAGGCATATTTTCCGTCGGAGGCTGCCCCCTGCGTAATGCGGATCTTTTGAGTGTATTGTTCACCGTGGAGTACGAATTCGGACGATGCCGAGACGGCGTAATCGCTTGCCATCATTTCGGGAACACTCAAGGCTGTTTCGCGGCTGAGGGACAGCACGGTGTCTGCCGAATAACGCAGATAGCCCTTACCACACGTTTCCTCTTTGGTCAGGATATCATCTCTGAAACGGTACAGAGCCAATGCCAGCAGGGAATCGTCTGTTGCAACGATAACCAGCTTGGTTCCTTGGCATGTGATGGAATAGCTGTGTTCGGGCAGAGCTTCCATTGCTGCTTTGCTCTCCGGACGGCCGGTATCTCCGATCAGAATTTCGTACGGGGCAAGAGCGGCGCTGTCGGAAGATACGGACAGGACGACGTCGGTTACGCTGAAAATTTTCTGCTGAAGTGCCTTGGCAAAGCTCATGATCGTGTTTTCGGAAAACACAGGATAAACGATGGAATAGTTCGAGATTTTATTTTCAATTATCGTCAATCCAACAAACGAGGGTTCGGGATCAGGATCAGGATCAGGATTGGGATCGGGATCAGGATCGGGATCAGGATCAGGATCGGGATCGGGATCGGGGTCAGGATCGGGGTCAGGATCAGGATTGGGATCGGGATCGGGGTCAGGATCGGGATCGGGGTCAGGATCGGGATCAGGATCGGGATCGGGATCAGGATCAGGATCAGGCTTGGGATCAGGATTGGGATCTGTAGGTGTACAGCCTGTCAAGGACAGTGCGCTGAGCACCGATAACAATAACAGTGTCAATGCCAGGAGCATTGTCAACGTGCGTTTCCATGCGGTCAGTTTCATCTTGCTACTCCTTTCGATTGCCGTTGCCATGGCGAAGGCAGGGCGTTCTAGCAATTTTATTATATATCCGCCTCGGCAAAATTTCAAGTATTTAACGCAAAAAAGACGGAGAAGTTCCGGATGGTCTCCGTTCTCCGTCTTTTTTTGGGGATAATACTGTTTGCGGGTTTGTCAGCGGATCTCTACGTTGACCTTTTTTCCGCTGCCGGAAGCCGCCGCTTTGATAACGGTACGGATCGCCTTGGCAATTCTGCCGTGACGACCGATGACCATGCCCATGTCCTCGGGAGCGACGTTCAGCGTCAGATCGATATTCGATCCGCTGATCTCCTCGGTGACGGTGACCTGGTCGGGGTGGTCGACGATTGCCTGAACGATACCCGTTAAGGTTTCCTTCAAATCTGCCATGTTTCCCTCCGGGGGTAGATTAGTCGATGATGCCGGACTTCTTCAGAAGTGCGCGGACGGTATCGGTGGGCTGTGCGCCGTTCTTGATCCACTTCTGAGCCTTCTCAGCGTCGATCTTGACCTCTGCGGGGTTGGTCATGGGGTTGTAGTAGCCGATCTCTTCGATGAAACGGCCGTCGCGGGGCATACGCTCGTCAGCAACGACAACGCGGTAGCTGGGAGCCTTCTTCATACCCATTCTCTTCAGTCTGATCTTTACCATGGTTTGTTTCCTCCAAATGTTTTTGTTTTTTTATTTTTAATTTTTTATAAAAATCCGTGAAATCAGAACGGAATTTTCATCTTACCAAAGGGGCCTCTCTTGCCGCCTCCGCCCGAGAACTGTTTGATCATCTTTTTCATCTGATCGAACTGCTTGAGCAACTTGTTGACGTCCTCGACGCTCGTTCCGCTGCCCTTGGCGATGCGAATCTTGCGCGAAGCGTTGATGATCTCGGGATGCTCGCGCTCTTTCATGGTCATCGCGCGAATGATGGCCTCGGTGTGTGCCAGGGCTTTTTCATCGATCTTGGCGTCCTTGAGCGCGCCAGGCTTCATGCCGGGAATCATACCCATGAGCTGCTCGATGTTGCCCATGTTTTTGATTTGTCCGAGCTGGTCGAGGTAATCGTCCAGTGTGAACAGCGATTTGCGAAGCTTTTGCTCAAGCTCGGCGGCCTTCTTCTCGTCGTACTGCTGCTGTGCCTTATCGATGAGGGTCAGCACGTCGCCCATGCCGAGGATTCGGCTGGCCATGCGGTCGGGGTGGAAGGGCTCGATGGCATCCATCTTTTCGCCTACACCGATGAACTTGATGGGCTTGCCCGTCACGTGACGGACGGACAGAGCAGCACCGCCACGGGTGTCGCCGTCCAGCTTGGTCAGAATCACGCCCGTAATGTCGAGCAGCTCGTTGAAACTCTCGGCCACGTTGACCGAGTCCTGACCGATCATGGCGTCGATGGTGAGCAGAATCTCGGTAGGTTCAACCTCTGCCTTGATCTTCTTCAGCTCCTCCATGAGCTCTTCGTCGATGTGGAGTCGACCTGCGGTATCGACAAAGACCATGTCGCAACCGCGGCGCATTGCCTCTTTCAGACCTTCGCGGGCGATCTTGACGGGGGAAACGCCCGTACCCATCGAAAAGACGGGAATGGAAAGCTGCTCACCCAGCACCTCGAGCTGACGGATCGCCGCAGGACGGTAAACGTCGCAGGCAACCATCATAGGGTTCTTGCCTTGCTTTTTATACATATTGGCCAGCTTGGCGGCGTGGGTGGTCTTACCCGCGCCTTGCAGACCGACCATCATGATCACTGTAGGGGGTTTGGACGCGATGGTCAACTTGGATTGCGAGCCGCCCATCAACGCGATCATCTCTTCGTGGACGATCTTGACGACCTGCTGACCGGGCAGCAGGGATTCGAGGACTTCAACGCCGACGGCACGCTCAGACACCGTCTTGATAAAGTCGCGGACGACCTTATAGTTGACGTCAGCTTCAAGCAGCGCCATTTTGATCTCGCGCATGCCGACCTTGACGTCGTCGGGCGTCAGCTTACCTTTGCTGCGCAGACGCTTGAAGGCATTATTGAGTTTTTCGCTCAAACCGTCGAACATAACGTCCCTCCTTTTTTATTGGTATATCGTCGCGGGCGGAGTCAGCCGATGCATTCCTCCAGCGCCCGTATTTCTCTGATGACCTCGTCGGGCAGATCGTGCTCGACGGCCATGGCACGCAATGCGGCGGCGTGTTCTCCCGCCTCACCAAAGCGCTGTGCCAGGTGCAGCTTTTGCTCGTAAAAATTCAATTCCTCCTCGGCCTTTTTGATCAGCTCACGCACGCCCTGGCGGGAAATGCCAAGATCAGCGGCGATCTCTGCGAGGGACAGATCGTTGTTGTAGTAATCGTCGAGCACGCTTTTTTTGCGGTCGGACAGGACGTCGCCGTAAAAGTCCAGAAGATAAGCAACGCTTAGGTCTTTCGTAAACATACCGGCCTCCCAAACGATCAAAACAAGGTGTAAAGCAAAACGCTTTACAGATTATAGCACGCAGGGGGAGGTTTGTCAAGAGAAATTTAGAAAAAATATTGAATTTTTTACGAATGTCTTTTTTTAACTTTACAATTTTGTATTCTTGTGATAATATAAGCAATGTAGAACACATTTTTGCCTTTTAGAAAGGAAACTAACGATGAAAAGATCTATAGGTAAAGCGCTTCTAATCTTGCTGATAGCAATCGCCTTGACGTCAATATTGATGGCATGTGATACGTTTCATACCCATGAATTCAGCGAATGGGTGGTTACGAAAGAGGCAAGCTGCATAGAACAGGGAAAGCGGGTCCGCTATTGTTCATGTGGAGAAAGGCAGGAGGACAGCATCGCGATCACGGATCACACCAAAGTGATCGACGCGGCCGTTGCACCTACGTGTACTCGTCACGGCTTGACAGAGGGAGTATACTGCTCCGTATGTGATCTAGTTATGGTTGCACAGCAAACCGTCCCGGAGGCACCGCATACCCCCGTCGCAGACGTAGCCGTTGAGCCGACTTGCACTCAAGCCGGCTTGAGCGAAGGTGTTCATTGCTCGGTTTGTAATAAAAAGCTGATGGACCAGCAGATTCTTGAGGCACTTGGGCACATCGAGGTGACTGATGCCGCAGTTGCGCCGACTTGTACTGCGACCGGCTTGACCGAGGGCAAGCATTGCTCCGTTTGTAATGAGGTGTTGATTGCGCAAAAAATGCTTGATGCGCTTGGTCACACTGAGGTGATCGACGCGGCCGTTGCACCGACTTGCACGGGGACCGGCTTGACCGAGGGCAAGCATTGCTCGGCTTGCGATGCGATCTTGGTTGCACAGCAGACGCTTGATGCGCTCGGACACGTCGAGATGGTCGATGCTGCACTTGAGCCTACTTGCACGGCAACGGGCCTGACCGAGGGTAAGCATTGCTCGACCTGCAACGAGATTTTGATCGTGCAGCAGACACGCAAAGCACTTGGCCATAAAGAGGTGAAGGATACCGCTATTGATCCGGGCTGCGACAAGGAAGGCTTGACCGAGGGCAAGCATTGCTCGGTATGTAACGAGATATTGGTCGCGCAGCAAAGTGTGGCACGGTTGCCTCATCAATACGTTGAGTTGCTGCCGGAGCATTTGTGCGTAGGACAGCTCATTGGATACCAGTGCGAAAGCTGTGGGGACTATTACACCGAGCCGCTGAAGAAAGTCACGGCGGATATCGAGGTTAAGTATTGGGGCTATGCGGATGAGCGTGGGCGCTTCGTTGAGGATCTCATTGCCATCCGCGGTATCTCCGGCGGTGTCGCCCCTTACAACATCAAAATCGTATATACCGATCCGGCAAACAAGCAACATATCGTCGAATATACCAATAAAAAAAATTTGAATATTACCGAATATTTGGGGGATGCTAGCTGGTCGCTGGAGTATCGGGCTAACGGCAGATGCCGTCCTCAGGCAACAATAGAGATTCGGGATGAGAGCGGTCTTACAACGACGTACACTGTGTATTTCCCAACCTCAACGACCTATCCCTATGCCAACAATACGAACGCCTATACGGAGGACGTGATCATTAATATGTCCGTTTCCTCGCAAGAGCACCGCCGTGTCGAATGGGTGACGAGGGTGGAGCCGACGTGCACGACGAAGGGGGAAAAGGACAAGGTTTGCTCGGATTGCTCTGCGGTTATAGATACTGCAGAAATTCCTGTGGCGGCACATCGCGACGGTGAATGGGTGACGAAACGAAAGCCCACTTGTACCGAAGCGGGATGGAAAGAACAATTTTGCTATGACTGCTCTGCCTTGATGAATACCGCAGAGATCCCTGCCGCGGGACACGTTGACGGCTCATGGATCACAGATCGTGCAGCAAGCTGTGCTCAAGAGGGCCTAAAGCGCCAGGTTTGTGCCGAATGCGCGGCAACCTTGGCAACGGAGACCATTGCTAAAATCGAGCATTTTTATATCAACCGTGTTTGCACCGTTTGCGGAGCCAAAAAGCCGAGTGAAGGGCTGTCCTTTAAGATGATGAACTCCGGAGAAGGTTATATGGTCTCCGTGGGAACTTGCAAGGACGCGGATATTGTAATTCCTGCCTTTTACAATGGGGTTCCTGTCGTCTACGTTTGGGGCTTTGAAGCAAATAAAACGGTGAAAACCGTTACGATTCCCGAGGGTGTTTTGTATGTCGGGTCGAGTGCGTTCCGTGGATGTGAAAATTTGGTTTCAGTTCAACTTCCCGAGACCCTGAAGGAAATCGATAATTATGCTTTTGGAAATTGCACGAGCTTGACGTCAATTCACATTCCAAACGGCGTCACTACCATAGGATACCAGGCATTTACCGCTTGTTCGTCCTTGGAAACCGTTTCCATGGGAAATGGCGTAACGAAAATTTTCGGGTATGCGTTTTCGAACTGTACATCTTTGCGGAGCTTGCATCTTTCGAACGGCGTCACGAACATTCCCGAAGGATTGTGCTATCAATGCCCTTCCTTGACGACCTTTACCATTGGAAATAGCGTAACCAACGTTGAACGAAGCGCATTTGAAGGCTGTACGCAGCTGGTCAGCGTTACCGTTGGCCAAAGCGTTCGCAAGATCGAAGCGACCGCGTTTGAAGGATGTGGGCGGC
>JAZLDE010000144.1:0-15334 GCA_045614625.1 Eubacteriales bacterium | reverse complement strand
ACACAGCCTCGCACAAGGCCAAAAGGGCTGGGGAGCCAAGCCTCGACACCCGTTTTTCATTTATTCTTCCACGATCCGCTTGAGCGCCGCCAGCATCATGGCCGTCTGGCCTCTCGTCACCTGCTCATTGGGCGAGATCGCGCCACCTGTAGGTGTCATAACGCCCATGGAAGACAGCGTGGAGATTGCCTCACCCGCCCACGTGGGGATATCGGACGAATCGGCAAAGACGGGGGTGAACTGCGCGTCCTTGGCGTCCACCATGCGGCGCAAAATCACGGCCGCCTCGGCGCGAGTGATAGTCTCGTTGGGCAAAAAGCAAAGCTCACCTACGTCGTTTGTGCTCCCCTTGATATAACCCAACGAATAGGCCGCCGCGACATAGCCCTTGGCGTCCGCTTCGATATCAGCGTCGTCGAAAAAGCCCGTATCGCTGATGGTCGGCACCGAGCCTACACCAACCGCGCGCATGGCCATGACCAAAAAATCCAAACGGCTCACTGTCTGCTCGGGATAAAAATAAGTCTTGTCGTTCTGCACACTTCCCTGCATGATCCCAGACTCGGTCATCGTCAATGCGGCGTTATATTCTCTGCGCCCCATCATATCCGCGTAGTCGACGGAAACCGACGGCTCGCTCACCTGCACCTGCACCTCGGCGGCAGCGCTGTAGTTGCCGTACTTATCCCGCGCCACGTAACGGAAGCTGTCTCCGCCCTTAAAGCCCAGACGCGGCAGATAGACGTATTCGCCGCAAGTGGCATCGGTCATGATCACAAGTCCGTGCTTGGGAGCGCTGACGATTTCAAAGGTCAATTCGTCCCCCTCGGGATCATACGCCGTCAGCGTGCCGTAACCGGCAAAATCCCGATGCGTGCTGACGCTCAAGGCCTGCGCCGAGGCTATACTCACCGTAGGGGAGTAGTTCAGCTCCTCCAGCACGTAAACGTTACAGGTCATAGCGTATTCACTGCCGTTGGCGCTAAAGGTGAATGATGCCTCGCTCTGCACCTCACCGTCCACGGGAACGTAGGACATCATCTGCAAATTCGCCGCCGAGATTACCTGCCCCTCGCTGACTCTCGTCGAGCCGATCAACAACTCACCCTCGGTCACGCCGGGGAGAGAGACAACCGTGATATACTGCAACGAAGCCGCATTGACGTTGAGGGCGCGAGCAAACACATCCCTGGAAAAATAGTACTCGTTGCCGCACAGCGTCGCTACCGCCATGTCCGTCCGATCCGCTAAAACGTGAAGTGCCGGGCTGACGGCGCTTTTTTGCGCGTCAGCATCCTCATTCGCACCTGCCGCGCCCTCGGTAAGGGCACACCCCGTCATCAGCAGCCCTAAACCGACCATCACCGCCGTGAGCAGCATCGTCAAGAGGCGAGCGTACCATCCTTTTTCATTGACTTTCATCCTATATTCCGCCTTTCCTTCCAAGATACTTTGCATCACCATCCTATGCGTCGCAGCATAGAATTATGTATCAGGCATCAAAAATACCGCTTGTGGCCGAAATGACAAAAAAATCAAAGTTTTTTGTCATTTCGCAAAATTTCCTCTTGCATTTTTTGTTTAAATGTGCTATATTATTCCTCGTGTGCGATCAGCGTTCTATTTTGCTGATTGCAGAAAGGATTCTCGGTATGCAATTGACTCACGCGCGTCGGGGACATCGGATTCACCCGCGCCATCATCATATTGGGGCCGCTGTTTTTTGCTGGATGCGAAAAAACGCCGTGCTGTGCGTTGCCATCGCGGCGGCCGTCATCACCTCCTGCATTGTTCCGCCCGACGCGGCTTATCTTGACTATTTCGACCTGAAAACGCTCAGCTGTCTGTTCTGCACGCTGGCTGTCGTCTGTGCCCTGAAAAACATTCGCTTTTTTACCATTCTGGCGCATCGCATCGTTCGCGCTACGGGTAACACCCGCACAGCCGTTTTGACGCTGGTGCTCATCACCTTCATCGGCTCCATGCTGATCGCCAACGACATGGCGCTTTTGACCTTTTTGCCCCTCGGTTTTTTCATTCTGAACTGCACGGGTAAGCAAAAGCTGATGGCTTTTACCTTTATCATGCAGAACATCGCCGCCAATCTCGGCGGTATGCTCACCCCGTTCGGCAATCCCCAGAACCTCTATCTGTATTCCCACTTCAACATTCCCAACGGTGAATTTCTCGCCATCATGGCACCGCCCTTTGCCCTGGCCACCGTCATGATCGTCGTCTGCTGTCTTGTGTTCGTTCCGTCGGAAAAGATCGCCGTAGCGGAGGGCGAGGATATGAAGCTTCCCGTTCAGCGAACCGCGCTTTACCTTGCGCTGTTCGTGCTGGCCATCGCCATTGTCTTCCGCACTATTCCCTACTGGGTCGGTCTGATCGTCATCCCTGCCGTTTTGATGTTCGCAGACCGCAAGGCACTGAAGCAGGTCGACTATCCTTTGCTTTTGACCTTTGTTTGCTTCTTCATTTTTGCGGGCAACATGGGACGCATGGAAGGCGTTCGTACACTGTTCTCCGCCCTGCTTGACAAAAGCGTTCTTTTGTTCAGCACGCTGTCCTGCCAATGCATCAGCAACGTACCGAGTGCCATTCTGCTCTCGCAGTTCACCGACAATTACCGCGAGCTTTTGCTCGGTGTCAACATCGGCGGTGCCGGTACGCTGATCGCTTCGCTCGCAAGTCTTATCACCTTCCGCGAGTACGTCGCTCACAACCCCGGAAAATCGGGCAGCTATATTTTGCGCTTCTCGGCCTTCAACTTCGCCTTCCTTGCCGTGTTGCTGTTATTTAGCTATTTGCTGTTGGTTTAACCAGATCTGACCACCAAAGAAAAATCTTTGGTGGTTTTTTCTATTTTTATCAAAATTCAACCGCCGTTAGAAAAATTCTCTCCAAACGAGTTATTGATTTCAGGCGCATATATGCTATAATGGTATCAGGATAAGCGCTGATCCAAAACAGTTTGGAGGAAAAATCATGATTAAGCTTGGAGAAAAAATCAAATCGCTAAGAAAACAAAAAAATATATCTCAAGAAATTCTTGCCGGTTATCTCGGCGTTTCATTTCAAGCCGTTTCCAAATGGGAAAACGGAAGCACCATGTCGGACGTCGCGCTGATTCCGGCGATCGCGTCCTTCTTCGGCGTTTCAACGGACGAGCTTTTCGATTTCAATTTATTCGAAATGGAACAGCAGGTCGATGAAATTTGCTACGAGGCATACAAATACCGTTTTTCCGACACGGCAAAATCCGAGCAGATTCTGCGGGAAGGGCTGCAAAGATTCCCGGGCAACGACATCATATTAAACAATCTGCTATACACGTTGGACTATACGACACGTGCCGACGAGGTGATCAGCCTTTGCAAAACGCTGATCGAATCCACCAAGGACGATTCGGTCAAATACGACGCCTGCCGCATTCTTGCTTCCTGCTATAAGGAAAACAGGCAGATTGATTTGATCAAGCTCGTGCTTGAAAAAATCCCCGAGATCTATTTTTCGAAATTGGAGTTAATGGCTTCTCTTTTGGAGGGCGAGGAAAGCTATGAAGCTGCTCAAAAGCATAAAAACATATCAGCCGAAGACTTGATCAGCATGCTGATCATCGCAGGAAAGCACTTGAAGAAAAACGGCGAAATTGAGAAGGCCAACACTCAATTCAAAATTGCTCGAAAAATAATGGATGCGTTTGAAGAGGACTTTCTGGAAAGCAAGTTCTTCTCGTCAACGGTATACGAAAGCTCAATGGAATATCGAGAGGAAATCGAGCAGCTGTTAAATGAGTAAACCCTGATGCCCCGTCTTGTGCGAAAAAAAAACATGCGCCGTATGCAACAATGCATACGGCGCACAGCTTTTTATACACCCAAGGCGGCAGAAGCAACCTCGAAATACAGCATCAGCGACAGCGCGTCAACAACCGTCGTGATAAACGGACTTGCCATGACAGCAGGGTCCAATCCAATCCGCTTGGCAAGGATGGGCAACACGGTGCCGATCACCTTGGCCAAAATGACCGTCAGCACAAGCGAAATGCTGACGACGAGCGCGACCAGCATCTGAGAGAAATCCAAACGCAGATCGATGAGCAGCACCTTGGCAAAAGTCGCCACGCCCATAACCACACCGCAGATCAGCGATACGCGGATCTCCTTGAACAATACGCGCCAGATGTCACGAAGCTCGATCTCACCCAAGGAAAGCGAACGGATAACGGCAATAGACGACTGGCTTCCCGCATTACCGCCCGTACCCATCAGCATGGGCATAAAGGCGGTTAAAATGGTCCAAGTGCCCAGAGCTTCTTCATAGTGCGAGATAATCGCGCCCGTAAAGGTGGCCGAGATCATCAGAAGAAGCAACCACGGAATACGCTTTTTGAAGGTTTCAAACACTGAAGTTTTGAGATAGGGCTTATCGGTAGGTGTGATTGCCGCCATCATTTCGATGTCGGCCGTTGCCTCTTCCTGCAAGACGTCGATTGCGTCGTCGACCGTGACGATACCGACCAGACGCTGTTCCTTGTCAACGACAGGCAGAACCAGCAGGTCGTATTTGGAGATGGTCGCCGCAACCGATTCGCGGTCGTCGTGCGTCGTGGCACAGACGATATTGGTGTCCATCATATCTTCAAGAACCTCGTCCGCCTTTGCAAACAGAAGATCCTGCAATCGGATCACACCCTCCAAGCGTCTGCTGACGTCCGTTACGTAAGCGACGTAGACCGTTTCCTTGTCTACACCCGTGCGGCGAATGGTATCCACCGCCTGCGCGCACGTCATACTCTTGCGAAGCTCGATGAACTCAGTCGTCATAACGCTTCCCGCGCTGTCCTCAGGATAGGAAAGCAGTCGGTTGATGGAAGCGCGTGTTTCGGGCGTTGCATTTTTCAAGATGCGCTTAACCACGTTGGAAGGCATTTCCTGCAACATGTCAACAGCGTCGTCCACGAACAGCTCATCCAGCATCACGCGAACCTCTCGGTCGCTCATGGCCACGATCAGCGTTTCCTGAACGTCACCATCCAGCTCGGCAAAAATTTCAGCCGCCAGGTCCTTTTCCAATAATCGAAATACGGAGGGTTGACGCTCTTCGGGAAGTTCATTAAAGAACTCCGCCACGTCAACGGGGTTCAGTTCGTCTACACGATGCATAAAATCCGAATATCGCTTGCTGTCGAGTAATTCCAGCAGCTCATCCGCATCAAAGGCCATCAATTCCTGCTCGTTTTCCATAGCCATGTGCAAACACCTCCGTTTCCGTTGTCTTGGATATTTCATTTTACCACTTTAAGCCCTGGTTGTCAACCACTTTTACGCTAAAATCAGACTTGCGCAGGCATGACGTTTGGCAAAAATCAGCGGCTTCATGTTCCAAAGACTATCATAGTGTGGTCGAATCAAATGAGAAACACTCATGACTCCGGTTGCCAAATGCTCCTTCTGCAAGCACTGACACCGTCTTACTTTCTTGCAATAGCAACCCATCTGTAGGTATTGCCGGGCAATAAACCAACGTAATTCGTACCAATACGCATTGTCTCACTTGTTACGTTGCAAACACAAGAAAAAGAATTATTACCCATATTTTCAAGGCCGAAGGTCGAACTACCGGATATTACACCACCCGTCAAACCATTGCACATAAACGAATAGCCGAAAAAATCATCCAACTCTTCTGCCGCGCTTCCTAACAGCTTTTCGCTGATCAGACATCCCGAAATAAGATGTTGCTTATTTTCTCCTCCGGTGGGAAGCGGCCCCGCCAAAGCAGTGACAACGTAAACAATATCGGGAACTACACCAAGATCATGATTTATGGTAACGGGATCGTTTACCATCGGTTCGATTTTGCCTGTCGCTACAACCCACTCGTCACCGCTTCCGCTTGCCTCTTGGTAGATACGGATGGTATGCTCGGTTGCAGTTGTATCAACAGTGGAGCCAACGAGGAAACAAGGTAATCCCTCAACGAACCACGGAACAACGGCAAACGGTTCTCCGTTGCCCGTGCCACCGAATGCCGTTAAGTCACCCACACAAACGCCGTCGTTGCCATCGGCACCCGTAACAATTTGCGGCGTAAGCTTATATTCCATGCCGTCGTACACGACCGTCACGTCTTGGGCGTTCGACATCCACGCTTCCATCGCGGATGTTTCAATAGGAATGAAATACGCAAATGCTCCAATGTCAGGCATGTATTCATTTGTAAACGACGTGTCTGTCAAGAATTCGGTCGTCGGTACGCTACCGCCGCCTCCGGTGGGGACGTTTACCTTCATCAATACCTTTGACAACGCAAAACCAATATCCGGCGTGATCTCATACGTACCGGGCTCGGTGATTTCGATTGTTTTTTCCTGCGTTCTCAGATTGCCTGCCGCGCCCTTTTTAAGTCCAAGCGCAAATGATATCATGTCCATATTCTCGCCCCCTTACCACGTCAGCACGGTCACGTTTCCGTCACCGTCCGTAATCTTAACGGGATTACCGCCCTCGTCAAATTCAATGACTGTGGTCTTGCTCGTCCCGTCCGCAAAGGTCTCAACGATTTTTCCCTCGCTGTCAAACGCAGACATATTAATCGAAGCAGCAGGTGCAAGATGCCGCGCCATCACGTCGATCGCCGCGCCGAGTTCTTCCATCGCCGCGCCTGCCTCCGTCACCACCTGCGTGATCACCTTGTTCTGCACGGGATTTTCGCTCATCTCCGACAACTCGGCATCGACTGTAATATCGCCACCGCCGCTCGGTACAGTCGCCGCCTGCCACTCACCGTTCACGACCATCAATACCTGACCGCCTTCCAATTCCCCCGGATCAGGAAGCGGCTTTGTTTTTTTCATCTGTGTCTCCAAGGCATCCACGCGCGCCATCACCTGTTCTCCAATGCCTGCAGGTAATTCAGGCAGTGCGTCTCCGGAAAGTACTCCACTTTGTTCCACGGTAAAAGTACATACGTTAGTGGTGATTCGTTCCGTCACGACTCCATCTTCTTGCGAATTTCCATGAAGCCAAACAGACCACTCTCCGGCATCCAAATTGAGATGATCCTCTTTTCTGGTCCTGTCGTCCTGTAAACGCACAGCATATACGGATTCACCTTTTTTTAGATGCATCCACTTGTCCAGCTTCATCCAATCCTCACCCTTAAAGATGAATTTTGCGATTAGATAATCAATGCTGTCCGCAACGACTTTTGTTTGGGACAATTTCAGTGTCTGCCCCTGAACAAACCCTTTGATCATTCACGTTCCTCCCTTCTTGCTTCTTCACCATACGATCTCGTTTTTTTCCTCACTTTGTTTTCTCCTTTCTTTTTTGGAAGTCTAAATGAAAGCCTCAAAATATTTCGGTTTTCAAAACCATTAAACCGCAATACTTCGGTTTTCATAATCATTATAAAACAAAAAGAAGCGCTTGTCAAGCCTTTTCACTACAATTCTAGCTTTTCGGCGCTATCAATAAAGATTTGTGGATATTTCGGAAATCCGATTGTTTATTGTGCAAGTATTCTTCAAAAAGAAGATGCACTTGACTCCCTTTCGGCTTGTCAAGTGCATCTTCCCTATTTGTTTTACATATTTTCTGCTTCGCAATCGATCTCAGGGACGTAACCTCGCTGCAATCTGCGTTTATTCCAAATTGCCATGATCACACCGACGACCACTACACAAACCGCGATCACAGCCAGCATGATCCAGGTCACCTGCATGGCGCCCACGCCCCAAGAAGACTCACGGCCTGTGATAACATAGTCGATCTTTTCCAGGCGAATGATTGCATTCTGCGTATCACCATCCAGTCCTAACAGCTCATCGGGATAAATCACGTCGTCCGTTCTCTCATTCGGCACGTTGACACCAATGACGTACTCGGTATCCTTGTCAACAGCGCCCAGATAGAAGTGAGCGTTGCCATCCTTATCTACGGCTACCGCCTGCAGACGCGTCAGGGATTTGTCGGCCTCTACCTGGTAAAGATAGGCGTTGGAATAGCCCTCGTTCTCGGGAAGAGGAATTACAACTTCTGCATTGATTTGCGCAGACTCTTTAAATGTCAGGCCGAAGCAATCATCTGTTCCCAGCTGATCACAATTTTCTTTAGAAGCATTGCCAACCGTATAGGAATAGTCGTAATTTCCGGACAAATTCTCCGGCTTAATATTCTCCAGCTCCATGCGGAACTCTGAGCCATCCTGCGTGACGACAGTCATTTTCACATCACCGCCCGCCAAACCTTCTACCAGCGTCGTGTCAACAGCGCCCTCCGTTTTTACGTAAAGCGTTATGTTCACTGTGTTAAGCTCTGCCCCCATCATAGTTGATGATTCATCGATATTTTTGATGGCGTCTGCAATAATATCCGCCACGTTCTGCCAAACGTCTTCGCTTTCCACAGTAATGGTGATATCCGTCTTTAACGAGCCACCTGTAGGGGGACCCGGCATATGGGTATGCTGAGTCACCGAAACGACCTGCATATTTTCACTTTTAGAAACGGTCGTATTTTTCTGAGTAACCGTTCCATTCTTGTTTTCCCTATATTGGCCGGCAGTTGTTGACGCAGCAGGAGAACCGTTGCTGATATAGCCGGCAGATTCAAACCAGGGAATATCTTTGGCAATATCCGTTTGAATCTGCTCTTTGCTTTTTTGTTCTCCGTCAAAATATACAGTGGTCAAGCCTTCACACTGCGTAAAGGCATGATGATTGACAGCCGTAACCGTTTCAGGCAACGCGACAACCGTCAAATTCTCACAGCCGTAAAACATCCATTCAGGAAGTGATTTCAAGGCGGCATAAATTCTCACAAGGATCAAATTTTCGCAATAGGCGAATACCGATGCCCCTACGTTTCGTACGTACTTGGGCAAAGTGATCGCCGTCAGCGATTCACAACGGTAAAACGCCTGCGCACCAATGGTTTCCAAACTATACGGAAAGGTTACTCCGTCTAGCTTGTAGCAGTTGTAAAAGGCAGCGCGACCAATCGTCGAAAGACTATTTCCAAGTGTCAGCGCGGTTAATCCCTCGCAACCTGCAAAAGCGTAGGAACCAATTTTAACGACCGAGTCAGGAATACGAACTGTTTTGATATTAGTACAGCCATAGAAAGCCAACGTACCAACGTTCGTCAAACCATCCGGTAAAGAAACGTGACGGATCACTCTACGCAAAGGATACCACGGTGCCATATCAGGCTCTTTGAAATTGGTCATTTCCCCCTGCCCTGATATGATTATGGTGGCATTCTCATAGACCCACGTCAAATTCTCGCCGCAGTTTCCCGAGGTTGCCACGCGATTCCAATCGATCTCGTCAGCATAAGGGTCATAATCCGGCAAAATTTCGATGTCACTGACATCAGGAGCCGTATCATCTCGTTCATCTGCAAAGACAAACGGCATAAGCAGCGCCGCTAAAATCGTCAGGATAAGCACAGATGCCAAGGTCTTGGACAGCAGCCGCGCAATATTCAGTTTTGCATTTTTTGGGCGCATAGGGCCTCCTTAGATTACGATTCTTCTTCCAATACTTTTGGGGACTTCTTATTCTTAATCACCAGCCAAACCAGCCCCACGACAAACATGAACAACGCGTGCAAAGCAAGGTTGGAAATACCCCAAAACAACTTATCGTTATTTCTTAAAAATTCAAACAAAAATCTTGTTGAGCCAAATAAAATGAGCATTAAAGGATATTCTCTTCCGTCAGGAATATAATTTCTCTTTTTTGCTCGCAAGAACAAATAAACCACGATACCGATTGCGGTCAACGCCTCAATTGGCTGAATGGGAAATCTGATCTCCTGATAAAATGCGTTATAAATACCAAAGGAACAAGGGTATCCCGAGCAACAGCCAAGGAAAATGCATCCCAAGTGACTTACTCCGTGAACCAGCAAGGGCGCAAATGAAAGCAAAGCCATGGTCTTCTTTTCTTCCAGCTTCAAAAGTCGTGTCACAGGCAATCCAATGAGGGGAACGTATATGAATATACGAACGATATTATTTCCTCCCCAAGTTGTGAATCCGGATTCCATCCAAAACATCACAAACATCCAAAGAACTACCAGAGGATAAACAATGCAGACGGTCAATGCAGTTTTCCAGAGCGGAAATTCCAATTTCTTACCATACCAAACAAGCCCAACCAACACTGAGATAAATCCTAAAACGAAAAACAGATCATAAAACGTTTGGTCTAAACCTGCCTCGTAAATAGTTCGAATAAGTTCATTCATACCAAAGTCTCCATAGAAAATCTGAATTCATGATTCCATCCCCGATAACAATCGGGGATGGAACATAAGTTAACTCGGGTTATTAATGGTAATCGTTACAGGAACATTGTACTCACTTCCACCGTAAACAAGTATCAGCGCTGTAGATGTCAACACACCTGCGGGAGTCTTATCATCACTACCGGTTTTGCTCTCCCAATAGCCCATATATCTCTTACAGCTGCCGTCACCTGTCCAAACATAACTATTTGTACTGGTACCATCGTCCTTTTGACTCTCCTCGTACAAATGAACCTTTCCATCGGTATTGCTCGTGGTAAATTCCATTCGCGCCGAAGCAGCATTGCCATATCCGGTCAATGCAATCGTAACATCAGCAGGAGTATAGTTATAGTAGGTGATATTACAAGCTTTTTCTATGCCTTCTTTATAATAGACGGTTACAGACTTGTTATCTGTAATACTAATTGCTCCGCCACTCTTGTCTTTATAGTTGGCAGCCGTAATTTTCACTTCCGGCGCCACCGACGAAACAGTAAAGATAGGCGTGTTGTTAGGCAGCGTCGTTGCACTGAAGGAGTACGGTACGCTACCAACCTTAAAGCTGAAAGCGACATCCCAAGAACCTGCGTACCGCAGCGTGTACGTTGTATCCTGCGCAAAGGACTTACCGTTACCCGGCAAGCTAATCGTAAAGTTTGCCTTACTGTTATCTACGCCATTATATCCACCGTAGGTCAGAGAATCGTTTTTGTACGTATATGCCAACATAACAGAGGAGATACCCTCGATTGCCGCACCTTCAAAGTCAGCAATAGTAACGTTCAAGCCGGAAATATCGTAGCCTTGCATAAAGGCTCCGATCACATTGCCGTTTGCATCCTTACCAAAATCTTTACTCTGTCCGCTCGGGAAGGTAACCTTAACGGTCGCTACGACCTTGGTCTTTACGTCAAGCTCTTTCATCATAGGAACCGCGGAATCATTCGGCTTGATTTCACTGACAATGCCCTTAGCATCTGCTGTAATGTCAGCGGAAATCCAATTTCCGGCAGCATCGTAATAGTTCCAGACATTGACTTCCTTCAACGTCCAGTTGCCGTCCTGCTTACCGGAAACCGCCGAGCCGTCAGGAACAATAAATGTTACGTTAGAAATAGTCTCCGTGTCATCGTTAGGATCAACGATCGCAGTTCCCTTGACCCAATACTCATTTGTGCCATCACTGATCTTTGCCAAAACATCAGCCGTACCAACGTGCTGCATCTGTACCTTCAACGAGGCACTGCCATCTTGCTTAAACAGATAAGCGATGTTACCGTCTGCATTCAAGAATACCGGCGGTTCAGGCGAAATAATCGTGAAAATGGGGGAGGTCATCGCGTTAACGATCGTGTTGCTTCCCACTTGCACACTCATGAATTCAAAAATTCCCGCGCCGGCTCTGAGAGCGTCAAAATTACCCTTATAGGTACGCGAGGTTGGATCCCATCTAACACCGGCTTCCATCTTTTTGGTCAAGCTACCTCTCATGTGATAGGTCAGAACAACGTCGCCCAAGCCGGAAAGCTCATTGCCCGCGTCATCCAAAATGGTTACCTGCATCTGCAATTCTTTTTGGTTGTCAGTCATTTCCGAAGGAAGATACTTAAAGGACTGCGGACTGGTTGTATAGATTTTTACGCGCATACCGAGACAAGCAGTAACGTATTTGCGCATGTTCTCCGGAATTTCTTGATATTCGCCATCCAGCACCAAATATTGCATTGAATAGTCGCCGGACATCGCAAAGAGCGCGTTTCCTTTCCATGTCGTCGTATTGGGATCATACGTGAACTGAACACTAACTACGCTACCGTCCGATTCGCGAATAAAACGGCCGTATACCGATTTGGGCATTTTATTAACATCATGAGATGCAAAAGTCAACCACATATTCGCGGACACCGAGGAATTCGCTGTCATAAACGTTTCGGAATTGCCTGCGAATTCCCAATCCAACGACGTCAAGGTAAAGCCCTCAATGACAACCATCTGAGGTGCCTCGAGATCATACTCGACGCCATCCAAGCGCACACTGCGTAAAATATAGTTACCGGGGGAGGTAAATTCGTGAGACGCCTTCCACTTTCCGGAAGCAGAATCGTATGTGAATTGCATCATTGCTTCGCGGGAACCCTGAGTGTCGTTGATCTTGCGAATAAAGAACGCCGACATGGTCTTAGGCTGAGTACCGTTGACAGTAACCGTCACTTCTGTTACCATCGGATTGGCATCGGTAGCCTCGTCATAATTGAAGGAATTCTTATTCAAAGATGCACTGACGTTCATCTCCTGCACGCGCAATTCTTCATTGTCAAAGTTGTTCAGATCAGCAGAACTTTCAAATTGAATGTTCAGCTGGCCTTGAATGCTGGCCGCAGAAAGTACTTGACTATTGTCCAATTTGGTTCCGTCCAGGTACAAAATTGCAGTAATGCGAGTAGCCGCGTTTTTCTGCAGACCCGTGATCGCGTACATAGGTTCACCGCTTGTATCATCGCCTATATACAGACTTTCACCGGCGCTGAGCACCATGGGAACGATAACCTTACCGTCCTTTGCGTAAAAATGCTGCGTGTCCATCTCTGCAGATGCAAGCAGCGTACCGTTTTCATCTGCAAAAGCAATTTTCATTGCCGCAAGTAGCGTCAAGCTCTTGGCCTGGTCTTCAGGGGTATCTGCATAGAAAACGTAGCAACTTCCGCTACCTTGCGTGGTACTGTTGACGGACAAGCCGTAACTACCATCCCAAATACGGTTTTCTCCCTCGTAGCCCACAACGTATTCCACGTCAATAAACTTTTTACTGGGCTCTGTATCATCAGGGAGACCGTATTCTGAAAATACAAACATAGCGTGAGTAGCAGCATTATACCAAGTCGCACCCTTTTGATACAAATCATAGGTTTCCGTTACAGAAGCAGTCTCGCCATTTTCGTCGGTGATATCAAACGTAGTGCTTACAACGAATAACTCAACCGTATTTCCTTCCGAATCCTTGGTCGTAGCACGTTCTGTTCTTGTTTCAACAAGAACGTTACCACCCAGCATCAAAAAGCTATTCTCTGCATTGGTTCTGACCCAAAAGTCAACTGCCAGACCGTAGGTGTCGTTTGCTACCATGGAACCGCCGACAATTTCACCCGTAAACAGCCCCTCTGCATACGTCAGATCTTTCAAAAACAAGTAGGTATCACGAGGAGCAGTCGTTGCGACGTTTGCCTTAACGGTTGCGGGAATGGTTATGCCCATTCTTTTTACTTTAGCAGAAATGGATAATTCCTTCACTGAAATATACGAACCCACGCGATATTCAAAGTTATACAGAACACCGTTGGTAATCTTTGCCTCCTGCGTACCCGAGAGGTACTGCGTTGCGTTGGAAGCACCGATGCTGTTAATAGGCGTATTATTGGCACCGACGGTACAAGTACCAACATTAACCAAATTATTGACAACGTTATTTAAGCCACTGTCTTTCCATTTGAAATTTCCTCTACCGGCAGCAATCTCCTGCAGGTTGAACAGGTCCGCCTCAATGGTTGCACGATTAGCACGGAAAATTGTGAGATCCGTTAACTGCAACGATTTCGGATTTCCGCTTTCATCGTTGACCTTTTTGTTCAGGTTGTTACCGCTTACAGGCAGTTTGGTATTATCCCAGATATCCGCTGCCGTATAGGTCGCTGTCGTGGTACCGTTGATCAAAAAGATCTGATAATTGAGAAGCTCAGCCATAGCCTCGGCTTCCTTATCAAAAGCAATCAAGAATTGCTCGTACATAGCCGCAAGATTCTGAACGTCACTTGCAGAGAATGTCGAGTTATACAGGCTCTCCTCTTCAGGGTTCATGCGTGCCGTCATATAAAGACCCATCATCGTGGCCAAAGACTGCATCCATTCCTTGTTGCTCGCGATGGTCTGGTAAGAGGCTCCCGCTGCGATATTGGCGTCCACGGCCAACGTACGCATATCATCCCTAATCTTATCCGCACCGACAAATTCTTTGGTAACCGAAGAGATAACGCGGACACCATAATCATCCGTAATCGAGAAATAGCCGCCAACGTTCGGGTCCTCCACCCAAGTAGCATAACCAAAGTCGGTATTCAACTTTTCGATACGCCCGTCTGACGTATATTCCGCGCCCCAAAGAGGCTGTGTCTTAAGAGTCGCGGTACTGAGCTGCGCCGGACGCAACACGAGATTATCCAGACCATATCTGGGGTCAGACAGGTTGATCAAGTTACCCCATGTGATATTTTTTAAAATCAAGTCCAAGTTGCTGTCTCCCACAGCAGATTCCGCAGGAATCTTACCTTCAGGACCGACCAGAGCAATCTCCAGGTTACCGTTAGCCGCCAGAGAGGTCGTTGCTCCCGAGACTTCGGGCGCACGGGAGAGCACCAACCAGGCAAAGGTGGACGTTGTAGCCATGGCAAATGCCAGGATGACAAGCAAAGCCGTCGCCAAGACCTTCTCCTTTAGCTTTGGTAATTTCTTTTTATATTCTGCAATTCGCATTTTCGTTTCGTTCATTCTGCTACCTCCGACCTTTGAACGTGCAAGCCATGATTATTCATTTTCGACGATCTCAATTTTAAATTGAAAATCGTCGAAGTAGATCGGGCTGGTTTTCTCTACTGTTTTAGTAAAAACAAAATATATATCAGATATTTTTTCACCTGTCAACGTAAACAAAAGTTCATTCCCGTTGGCATCGCAAAACATATAGATCCAACCCTTACCCTCTTTTTTTGCCAGCGCGGAATTATCATCCAAGCGCCGTGCAGTAGCCGCAACGTCCGGACCGTAATCACCGTAAGTTTCACCGTATTGGATGGTAATCGGCATCTCATTGGGGGCGAGATCTTCTTTAATATACAACCGTACGCGGAACGTCACGTCCTCTTGCGCGATAGCAGTACCGGTCTTATCAGCGTTACTGACACACAAAAACTGCATGACATTATCTTTGTCCAGAGAAAAATCCGTCCCTACACCTTGATTGTTACGCGAACCAAGCAAAT
>JAZLDE010000143.1:0-2963 GCA_045614625.1 Eubacteriales bacterium | reverse complement strand
TTGGGAAGGAGCGCGTTGTTCCATAGGTACTGCCGCGAGCTCAGGGGAACCTCTCCTCGTTTCACTCGGCATCAATTTGCTTTGCAAATTGACTCCGTCCCCCCTACCCACTCCGCTCCACAATGTAGGGGCGAACATTGTACGCCCGCTATAAAGATCAATCGCCAAACAAACGGGCGATCAATGATCGCCCCTACAAGAAAACAACGCGGGCATCTAATTCAGTGCTTATGGGAAAGTTGAATTACCCGCTCCCGAAGAATTTTGCTTTGCAAAATTCTTCCCATAGAAAATAAAATTTTATTCTGGGCCTAATGCCCTTAAGAACCCCGCAAAACTTTTTGCTTTGGCATGTCTGCCGCGCGTGGTGACTGCCTTGGAGCACCCCACAAACGAGAGATTTGTCTATCTCTTGATGCTCCTTGTAGCGCGGCACGGAAAGGGAGATCCAAGGGGAACCCTTGGCGCACTTCTTGGTTACTTCTTGGTGCGTACCAAGAAGTAACATAAAAATGCTTTCCGCGAACGCGCGCAGCAGTGTGAGCGTCCGGCAGCGCAGGCAGTTAAAACTTTAGCAAAACCCAAAATCATCTCCCCCGAAAGGAAATATCACTATGTTTGACATCGATACCCTCAAATTTGACCAAAACGGCCTCATCCCCGCCATCGTCGTCGACGCCATCTCGGGTAAGGTCCTCACCCTTGCCTACATGAACCGCGAGTCGCTCGCCATCTCCATGGAAAAGGGACTGACCTGCTTCTGGAGCCGCCCAAGACAAGAGCTGTGGCTCAAGGGCGAGACCAGCGGCAACTACCAGCATATCGTCTCCATCACCGCCGATTGCGACGGCGACGCGCTGGTCGTCAAGGTCGAAAAGGACGGCCCCGCCTGCCACAAGGGAAGTGACTCCTGCTTTGAGGACGTCATCTGGCAGAGCGACGAGCGTCACGAGTTTTCTCTGGCATCCTTGATGAAGCTGATCGAGGGCCGTAAGACCGAAAAGAAGGAAGGCTCGTACACGACGTATCTGTTTGAAAAGGGTCTTGATAAGATCCTCAAGAAGGTGGGCGAGGAATGCACGGAGGTCATCATCGCCGCCAAGGCAGAGGACCGCGCCGAGACCATCTACGAGATCTCCGACCTCGTCTATCATACCATGGTGCTTATGATCCAGCAGGGCATCAGCCTTGAGGACATCCACCGCGAGCTGGCTTCCCGCCACGTCATTGACCATAAGGTCAAGCAGGAGAAGATGACCCAATGAGCAAGGTCGATCTGAAAAAATATCTTTGCGAGCAGGATCTCCACACTCACACCACTTATTGCGATGGCAAAAACACGCCCCGCGAGATGATTGAGGCGGCCATAGACATGGGACTTCGTCGCATCGGTTTTTCGGGACATTCCCCCTCGCCCTGCCCGGACGAGGACTATGCCATGAAGCAGAGTGACATTCCGGCATATATGGCCGAGGTGCGCGCGCTGGCCGAGGAATACAAGGATCAGATCGAGGTGCTGTGCGGCATCGAGCAGGACGTGTACTCGCCGCCCGCCCCCGAGGGACTGGACTATATCATCGGCTCGGTCCACTACGTCAAGGCGGGCGATCATTACTTTGCCGTTGACATCAGCCCCGACGATCTCAGGCGCAACTGCGACACCTATTTCGGCGGCGACGCGTACGCCATGATCGAGGCGTATTTCGCGGGCTACGAGCGCTTGGCTCAAATGAAATTTGACATCGTGGGGCATATTGACCTGATTACCAAGTTCAACCGTGACGGCGTTTTCTTTGACGAGAACGACGAGCGCTATCTGGCCGCCGCCCGCCGTGCCGTGGATGCTGTGATCCCGACGGGTGCGTATTTTGAGATCAACACGGGTGTCATTCCGCGCGGCTACAGAGATGCGCCTTATCCGGCACCCGAAATTTTGGAATATATCCGCTCAAAGGGTGGCAAATTCATCCTGTCGGGCGACACCCACCGTGCGGAGAATCTGTGTTATGGGTTTGACGAGTGGAGTAAGCTGTTATTTTGAAATAAAACAAGAGGAATCTGTTTGAGATTCCTCTTTTTTATGTAGTTGCGTTATGCGGTTACTTTTCTATTTCAATATACGCTGCGTTGATACAAGGGCCTTCCCACGAGCGATAATCCTCACCCGTGCCGTAAACGACGATGCTGCCGTCGCCCTCGCCGTATATCGTTATGACGTCGCCGCTGATCAAATTTTGCTTTGCGTCGATCAGGCAGTCGCGCACGATGATGTGATAGGACGATCCGTCGGGAGCCTCACAAAGATAATATGCATCGCCATTCGTGTTATAAAAGCTGTCTACGTATTCGACTCTGGACACAACCTTGAGCCTGACGGAAATGAATTGATCCTCGTATTGTCCTGCCGAACGGTAATAATCTTCTGAATCAATGACTTGACAAGCTTCGATATACTCCTCACGGCTCAGCGACGTATCCACGGGCTTATCAAACATATCGACAACGCCTGAGATTACCGTGCCGATACCGATCGTGGATATGATAAGATAAACCGCCACGGCGGACATGACGATCGTTTTATGCGAGCGCTTGTGCGGGCTGGTAAAAAGCAATATGATACCAAGGATCGGAAAGGCAAACAGCATCAAAATAATGAACCACCACGAGTGGTACCACTCGACGAAGATCACTCTGCCCGAGCCCGAGGAGCTTCTTTTTCTTTTGTGCGGCTTGATTGCGGGGCGGTTGCCTGCTCGCATATGCTCGGGACATTCCTTGCCGCATAGCGGACAAATGTCACTTGCAAAAAAGCATTTGCAATCGGGGCATTGATTCAGGTCGGGGCGGTCGAGCTCCTGATCGTTGTCATGTGATCCAAGCATTCTTCCCATAAGGCGTGCTCCTTTCGCGGTTTGTGGGTTTATTATAACATAGGGGAGATGGTTTGTCAATGGGAGGGAGGG
>JAZLDE010000142.1:0-20854 GCA_045614625.1 Eubacteriales bacterium | reverse complement strand
TGGTCCCGCTGACCGATGACCTGATCTATATGATCAAGAACAGTGCTGAGCAGATGGGGTGGTTTGAGATCGACGCGGCAGGCAACGGCGTGCTGCCGGCCGATCAGAACGGCAGTCCGACGGGCGTGACCGCGGCCAATCTGGTCAAGGAAAACGCGTATCTGTTCGCTTGCTGCTATGTCAATGAGTTCGCTTACGGCGGTGATACCTCGATCACGCTGGTCCCCGGTGAGGAGCAAACGGCTCATGCCATCGCCAAGCAGGGAGAAACACTGAAATTCAAGGCAAATGCCGCCATGACGCTGCTCATCAAGGATGCGCAGGGGTTGACGGTGACCTACAACGGCAAGACGTATACTGCCGATGCAAACGGAGAAATTGCCGTTACGATGAGTGACGCAAAGCCTGCGTTTACGGTAAGTGCGCAGACGACGTGTGAGTTTGCCTTGACCTACGCGTCCTTCCTTCCCGAATAATCCAACCAATTTTTGAAAAATATCTTGCCAAATCGACTTTTGGGTGATATAATAAACCGAAATGAAACTAAATCAAGGAGAATGATCGTGAAAAAGTTTTTGATAATTGCATTGACGATCGTGTTGATGCTGACCATGCTGGTCGCCTGCAACGACGACACGCCCGAGCTTCCCGACAACAATAACAACGATAAGACCGAGCAGCCCGACAACAATCAGCCCGCTGATCCCGACGACGGCAAAGAGGATGAACCCGTCAAGCCCGCGAAGGTGACCTATACCATCACCATCAAGGATCAGGACGGCAACCCCATTGCCGAAGTTGAGGCGCAGATTTGCGTTGACGGTGTTTGCAAAAAGCCCAACGTAACGGATGAGAACGGTGTGGTTAAGTTCTCCATGGATGATCCCGGAGACAGCACTCTTTCTTTGCAGATCAACGAGGGTGGCAGCCCCGCAGGCTACGAATACCCCACTGAAAAGATCGCCATCGAGGCAGGTCAGACCGAGATCACGGTTACTCTGAATAAGAAAGCACAGTAAGTAAAAAAAAGAACGTCACACCGATGGGTGCGACGTTCTTTTTCGTTTATTTTTGCAGTTGAGTTTCAATTACTTCTTTGAGCTCGTCGTAAGTGGTGTCCTGCATGATGGTGGCGATGATAACGCCCTGCTCATCCAAAATGATGGTGATGGGATACTGATCAACGCCGCCCAGCGCAGTGTAATATTTGTCGGGGCTGTAACGATCTTCGGGGTCGCTCAGCTCATCCTTGCCGAACAGCATCAAGGAATCCTTGTAGTGCTCCTCAACGTAGGCGGGGGCAGTGTCAAAATCCAGTTCTGTGTGAATGGCGATAACGGTAACGCTGTGCTCAAATTCGGTGGCGATACGGTCGAAATAGGGGAGCTCCTTGACGCAACCGCCGCACCAGGTGCCCCAGAAGTTGATGATGGTGATCTTGCCTTGGTTATTGGCCGGATTGAAGCTTTCGCCCGTAAATCCGTTTTCGTCAAACAGCGGCAACTCGTAGCCGGGACACTCGTCTCCGACCTGATTGCCGACCGCAACAGGTGCAGGCTTATCAATGACATTGTAATACACCAGCGCACCGGCAAGCAAAGCAACCATAAGGATACCGGCGACGATCTTGATCGCTTTATTACGCTTGGCAATTTTCTTTGTCTGCGCATGGAAATTTTGCTTGGCGATCTCGATGTCCTGCTCGCTTGCGTTGGCGGAGATTTCAGGTTCACTCGGCATCAGGAAGGGCTTGGATCCCTTCCAGCTGATCGCGCCCGTGGGACAGACATCGATGCACTCGCCGCAGCTGATACATTCGTGGTCGCCAACGTGGCGGATGTCCATGCCGCATTTGGCTGTGCAAAGACCGCAGGAAGTACACTTGGATTTTTCCAGCTTGACGCCGAAGATCGAGATCTTGTTGAATAGACCATACAGCGCGCCGAGCGGACAGAAGAAACGACAGAAGAAACGGAACATGAAGATCGAGCCGACGATAAAGCTGACCATCAGCAAGAACTTCCAGGTGAACAGCGGGCCGAGCATGGACAGCTTGCTCGCGTTGATCTCATTGGAAAGCAGGCCGAACGCGCCTTCCAGTGTGCCCGCCGGGCAGATGTACTTGCAAAAGGCGGGGAGGGGAACGTCGCGCAAGCCATAAAGCAGAGGGACAATGATCACAAATACGACCAGAATGACGTATTTCAGATAGGAGAGCACGCGGGTAACGCGGCCCTTCTTGATCTTGGGCGTTTTGATCTTATGAAACAGCTCCTGGATCAGCCCAAAGGGACAGAGAAAACCGCAGATGTAGCGGCCGAGGATAATGCCGTACAGCACTAAAATTCCCAGGATGTAATAGGGCGCGCGTTTGGTGGAATTGCCCAGCGCATTTTGAAGCGAGCCGAGCGGGCAAGCCCCCGACGCACCCGGGCAGGAGTAGCAGTTCAGGCCGGGCGTGCATATGTTTTTCAGCGGGCCCTTGTAAATTTGTCCGTTGATGAAGCCCTTGAGATTGGCGTTGAACAACAGCGCCGCGTATAGCTGGATCAGCTTGCGACGGGAGGGCATCAACGATTTGATTTTATCTTTGAATTTGCTCATATCTTACCCCAATCCAATACATTCCGTGCAGATTTTGTTGGCCTTTTGGACCACGTCGGCCATGCCGCCGTTGACCATGCCGACGATGACAAATGCAAGACCGATCACCAAAACGGCACAGCGGACGACCAGCAGAATTTCCTTTTCACGCTTGGCAAAAAACGATTTTTCTTTTGTTATGGGGGCAGGGGAGATATTGCCCTGTTCGACGACTTCGTTCCGAATTGCCTTTTCGATTTTTGCATGGCTTTGTTCGACTATTTCCTGCTTGACGTACATGATCTCGCGCTTGACGCTGGCCTTGTTGATAAAACACAGCGCGACGGAGAGGGCAAAGGGTAAAGCGAGATTGATGCCGACAGCTAGCGCGCCGTTTAAAATCTCGGCGTTGGCGTTTTGAGCAGGGAAATTGGCCTTATTAAGCAGATAGATCAAGGAGAGCGTCGCACCGATGAAGTAGAGCGCGGCATTGACGCAGATCAGCACAAGACGAAGCACTCTCTCTCGGCGGATGCCATCGGGTTGCTTGGCGGCATCCAGCTTGGTCGACAGGCGGCGAAGCGTCTCCTGCGGAGATACGGCTGCCTTGAGTCTGCTTTTTTCAAGAGGCAGGGCAAGGGCGAGCACAAAGCCGCCGAGTGCCCAGATCAGGCAAAGGTAAAAGGGAAGCGCGATATCGGAAAAATGCTCGCTGACGCTTTCGACGGAAAAGGGGCGAGGGCCGCTATGATAAATATCCAGACAAGAGACGATCAGCAGAATGCCGAGCGTAATGACGAGCAGACTCAGCACAATACCGTACGCCAGATGGATGCGTCTAATGGTTGTTTGTGACATAGATTTGTCGTGCGAGGCACGTTCCTTTCGTATGTTTGATACTGGAAGCATTATAACATACGGTGCTCTCAAAGTCAAGCACCAGACGCCCTGAAACGCGATTTTGCCCGTTCGTTTTTTGGGTTCGTGACGGATGTGTGAAGAAAAATCGAATTTTGTGAAGCGAGCGGCCTTTTGCGCGAGAAAAAAGATGTACAAAGTATGAATTATTGTTTGGAAACCTCTCTTTTTTATCATAAAGCCTTGCTTTTCTTTTTAGTTTGTGTTAGAATATATGCTGTATGTTTTTCACTTCTAACAACTGACTGATTATAATAAAGAAGAAAGGCACTATCCCAAATGAAAATCAAAACGCTCAAAAGAGTATCGGTAGGCGCGGTTGCCCTGCTGCTCCTGCTCACCCTTCTGTTTGCCGGCTCGGGCATCGGACAAATTACCGTATCCGCCGCCAGCCACATCAGCAAATGGAATGGTCAACTCAACACGAATATCGAGGACTATTTCAATAGCTCCGTGATATATCAGCTTCCCGACACGATCAAGAAGGATGATTGGATCTCGGTGATCGTGAATCTGGATAACCCCTCCATTTTGGATGCGTACGACAAGACGGACAAGACCATGTCCATCGGCGAGTATGCTTTGACGGAGGCGGCGCAGTCCATTCGTCAGGGAATCAAGGCGGACAAGATGGATATCCTGGCCGCGCTGGACAAAAAGAATATTGCCTATAAGACGGGTGCCAACTACGCTACGGTTCTCAGCGGCTTTGAGATTCTGATCGAGGCAAAGGACTTTGAGTCGGTCGTCAGAACGCTGGGCAACAAGGCCATGGCTATCGTCGGCGAGGTCTACAACAAGGCAGAAACACAGCTGGTTGAAAACGAGGTCAACTTTGACGAGGCCACGGGTATTTTCGACAGCACGGGCTTCGGTTACGATGGCTCGGGCATGCTGGTCGCCGTGCTTGATACGGGTTTGGACTACACCCACAGCGCCTTCTCGATGGATAACTTCACCTCAAACACGCTGGGCCTGACCAAAGAGCAGGTCGCCTCGCTGATCGGTGACACCAAGGCGGCAGACCTTGTTCCCGGCTTGAGCGCAGACGACGTGTATGTCAGCGACAAGGTGCCTTTCTCCTTCGACTATGCTGACGAGGACTCGGACGTATATTCGTTACATAACAATCACGGTACTCACGTATCGGGCGTTATCGTCGGTCACGACGATACGATCCGCGGCGTTGCTCCCAACGCTCAGCTGATCTCCATGAAGATCTTCTCGGACGTCAAAGAGTCTGCCTACTCCTCCTGGATTTTGTCCGCGCTGGAGGACTGCGTCATCCTTGGCGTTGACGTGATCAACATGTCGCTGGGTACGGCCTGCGGCTTCAGCCGCGAGATGGACAAAGAGGCCATCACGGGCGTATACGATCGCATCCGTGAGCAGGGTATCAGCCTGGTCGTCGCTGCCTCCAATAGCTTCAACTCGGCATACGCATCCGACAGAAACGGTAACCTGGGTCTGACCACTAATCCCGATACCGCAACGGTCGGCTCGCCCTCCACCTACGACGGCGCGATGTCGGTCGCTTCCATCAATGGTGTCAAGACGCCTTACCTTCTGTTTGGCAACACCATCATTTACTTTGACGAGTCGACCAACGCATCGACCAAGGAAAATAATTTCTTCAATGAGATCCTGCCCGAGGGCGTGGATTCCATGGACTTTGAGTTTATCACCATTCCCGGCGCCGGACGTGAAGCCGACTATCTTGGCACGGACGTCAAGGGCAAGATCGTTTTAGTTGAGCGTGGATTCAATACTTTTGAGGAAAAAGCCAACGCCGCTCAGAAAAACGGCGCGGCAGGCGTGATCATTTACAACAACGTATCGGGTGACATCAAGATGAACATCGGTACGGCAAAGGTTCCTGTTTGCTCCATCAAGCAGGACGACGGCAAGATGCTGGCTGCCCAGAAGTCGGGTACCATCCGCATCAGCCGCAACCAGACCTCGGGTCCCTTTATGTCCGACTTCTCCTCTTGGGGACCGACGCCCGACCTTGGCATCAAGCCCGAGATCACGGCGCACGGCGGTAACATTCTGTCGGCCATCACGGGCGGAAGCTACGACCGCTTGTCGGGTACCTCGATGGCGTGCCCCAATATGGCAGGTGTCATCGCGTTGCTTCGTCAGCATGTCATGGCGGCATACCCCGAAATCGCCAATAACCCCGTGGAGGTCAACGCGAGAGTCAACCGACTGCTCATGTCCACCGCGGATATCGTCAGAAACACCAACGGCTTGCCCTACGCCGTCAGAAAGCAGGGCGCGGGTCTGGCCAATCTGGTCAGTGCGAGCACGACGCCCGCATATATCCTGACCTATGACAGAGTGGATGGTTCGATCATGGATAAGTCCAAGATCGAGCTGGGTGACGATCCCACCAAGAGTGGTGTTTACACACTCAAGTTCTCCATTCAGAACTTTAGCGGCTCTACGCTGTCCTACAAGCTGTCTGCTCACGTAATGACCGAGGGCGTCAGCGAAACCAAGACCAGCCACGGTGAGACCACCGTAACCGAGGACGGTTATATGCTGGACGGTGCTGTGGTGACCTTCACCGTTGAGGGCGGCAGCAAGAACGGCGACGCGGTAACCGTTGCAGGAAAATCGACGGCGGACGTGACCGTGACCATTACCTTGAGCGATAAGGACAAGGCTTATTTGGACGAGTCCTTCAAGAACGGTATGTACGTCGAGGGCTTTGTGGTGCTCGAGGCAACCGAGGGCACTGAGATCGACCTGAGTGTTCCTTACCTCGCCTTCTACGGTGACTGGACGGTCGCTCCCATCTTTGACCGCGACTTCTACGAGACCAACGCGGATGAACTCAACGATGCCATCGACAAGGAAGACAAGACGATGGCGGATGCTTACGCAACGCGTCCCATCGGCGGTATCTCCGAGGACTACGTTAGCTATCTTGGTTCGTATTACTTCCTGCAGGATCCTGCTGCAACCAAGGTCGTTTCGGCAAGCAGAGATTACATTGCGCTGTCCAACGTCGAGGGCACGGTGCACTCGCTCCGCTTTGTCTGGGCAGGCTTGCTCCGAAGTGCTGAGCGCATTGAGATCACCATCACAGACGACGCCACGGGCGAGGTGATCTTTGAAAGAGTCGAAAAGGATATCCGCAAATCCTATGGTGACGGTGGTTCCATTTATCCCGCTAACATCAAGGTTGAATTTGATGTGGGCGAGCATAACCTCAAGAACAACACCGAGTACACCGTTCGTCTGGTCGGCTACCTCGACTACGGTGACGGCGGTATTGAAACAAACGAAAAGAACGTATTCGAGTTCCCGCTGGTGACTGACTTCCAGGCACCTGCCATCACTGGCTGTGAGTTCTACACCGAATACGATAAGGATTTGAAGAAGAATCGTCTGTTCGCCAAGATGGCTGTCTCGGATAACCATTACACCATGGCGATCATGCCCGGCTACGTTGCCCAGACGATTGAAGACGGCACGCCCAGCTATGAGCTGGTTTCCTTCAGCAGCTACCTGACGCCCGTTTATTCGGTTCGCGACGGCGTGACCTACGTCGAATACGAGCTGACTGATTACATTCAGGACATCAAGAATAAGTCGGCACACAAGAACACCTTCGTGGTCGCTTGCTACGACTACGCACTCAACGAGGCGACCTATGAGATCTCGCTTCCCGATGAGTACATCGACTTCTACTTCGAGCAGAACGAGGTCACCCTCAGCCCCAACGAGCTGTACACGCTGACACCTTTGATGTATCCCGAAACCGAGTGGGGCGAGCTCTTGCACTACCACTCCTCCAATCCTTCGGTTGCGACGGTCATCAACGATAAGATCGTGGCTGTTGGTTCGGGTGTGGCCACCATCACCGCCTACGAAAAGAACGAAGACGGTACCAATGGTAAGTCTACCAAGATCCGCGTGACTGTCCTCAAGGAGGGCGACGAGGGCTATATGTATTACGACAAACCCGTTGCTGACGTGTTTGAACTGATCGGCTACGATACCCTCAAGGCCTATTACATGCTCGACAGCTCCGAGCGAAAGCTGGGAGAGACGGGCGACTACAGCATACTGGAAAAGAATTCGCTGGAATTCTACCCGTCCGAGTCCATTCAGCTACACTACAAGCTGGATGCATATTTCCCCAAGGACACGACGGTCGTATTTGAGTCGAGCAATGAAAAGATCGTCACCATCAATGATCAAGGCGTGATTACGGCGCAGGCCGAGGGCTTTGCTTCGGTCACCGTGGGCGTGCTTCTGGATGGTAACAGCACGTATTATTCGCAGTCCATTGATATCGAGGTCAAGGATCCCTTCATCACGAGCGCTCCTGCGCTGTCGCACTATTACGGTGTAGGCGGTGTGGTTGAAATTCCCGACACCTTGCTGATCACCCAGATCGGTCAGTACGCATTCTCCAACTACATGTACGTGGCCAAGACCGAGGGCGACATCATCTCCGAGGACGAGCCCGATCTGACCAAGCCCGTTTATATCGGTGATAATACCATCACGAAGGTCATCATCCCCGAGGGCGTTGAAACCATTGGCCCGTACGCATTCGCGGGGCTGACGGCGCTGCAGGAGGTCGTTCTTCCTTCGACGCTGGAATCCATTGAATACGGCGCCTTCTACGGCTGTACCTCGTTGAAGAAGGTGACGGGTATCGAGCACGTCAAGCTCATCAACAAGGACGCATTCTTTGGCTGTAACATCACCGGCACGCTGTCGTTGGACAACGCTCGCGCGGTGGGTGACTTCGCCTTTGCGAACAATAAGAACATCAAGGAGCTGATCCTGCCCGAAACACTGCAGTCCATCGGTGAGTACACCTTCTACGGCAACACCAAGCTGGAAAAGGTTACGGTCAAGGCGGACAAGGTCAAGTACGGCCCCTACGTCTTCTCCGAGTGCACCTCGCTGACCGAGATCGAAATGAACACCAACGTCATCCCGACGGGTGCCTTCTATGGCGCGGAAAAGCTCAGCAAGGTCATCATTGGCCGCGACGTTGCTTCCATCGGCGAGTTTGCCTTTGGTGATACCGCCATCACCACGTTTGACGTGGCCGAGGGCAATACGACCTATAAGCCTCAGACGGATAAGTCCTATCTGGTGTCGGCAGACGGCAAAACCCTGCTGCTTGTTGCACCTCGCGTGACGGGCGAGTTCAAGCTGACCGATAAGAACATCACGACGGTTGGCCGTGGTGCTTTCTCGTCCAACGGTCGACTGACCTCCATCGTCCTGCCGAACGTAACCGTGCTTGAGGACTACGCCTTCGCTTATTGCGACAGAGTAGAGAAGATCGAGCTGGGCACGCTGACCTACATCGGCGAGTATGCTTTCTTCAAGACGGGCATCAAGACGCTGCCTTCTCTTGAGGGCGTGAGCGAGATCGGCAACTATGCTTTTGCCTACACGGCAATCACCTCGGTGACCATTCCTGACGGTATGATCATCGGCGAGGGGGCCTTCTGTGAGTGCGCTAAGCTACAGACGGTCGTAATCGGCGATGACGTCACGATCGGCAAAGCCGCCTTCCTGCTTGACCGAAACGAAAACAGCGAGTTCGGCGAGCACTACGAAATCGACCCCGAAACGGGCAAGAAGTGGTACTACTTCGAGTATACCTCTCCTCTGACCTCTTTGACCATTGGCAATAACGTTATCATCGGCGAGTCCGCCTTCATGGGCGCCTCCAAGCTGGTCAGCGTGACGCTGGGCAACGGTACGATCATTGGCGACCAGGCATTCTACAACGCCTGCAGCCTTGAAAACATTGATCTTTCCCGCGTCGTTTCCATCGGCAAGCTGGCATTCTCCGGCGACGAATGGTATATGTTCGGCGACCAGAACCAGAACAGCTACGCGCTGACGGCCGACGGCCAGATGGTTTATAAGTATTACGCTCCCAAGCTGACCAAGATCGATCTGTCGGCGGCGTCGAGCATCGGCGAGCAGGCATTCCTTTACTGCAAGCAGCTGAGTGAGGTTAAGCTGGGCGAGGGCATTACCGAGATCGCGGCTATGACCTTCTACGAGTGTGACAAGCTGACAACCATCAATCTGCAAAATATTCAGACCATTCGAACCAACGCGTTCGTACAGACCGCGCTGACGAGCATCGATCTCTCCGCGGCAACGCTGATCGAAAAGTACGCGTTCGTCTACTGTGACGCGCTGACCTCCGTTACGCTCAATGTAAGCGGAACGGACGTCGAAGAGGGCGCGTTTGCTTACTGCCACGCCCTTGAAAAACTGGATAACATTCAGTTTACCAAGAACGTCGGTCCTTACGCCTTCGCCTATACCGCAATTACGAGTGTGGATCTTTCGGCGGCTGAGTCCATCGGCGATCATGCATTCCTCAAGGAAACGCTGACTGACTTTGAGGTCAAGCTGGGTTCGGCACTGAAGGCGCTGGGCGAAAATCCCTTCGCGTTGTGCAGACTCAAGCCTTTCTCCTCCGTTGCGACCATTACCTTCAACGGTAAGGAATACGAGACGGTCATCTACACCTACGATATCAGCGACACGGTTCACGTGATCGACGGTTCGCTGTACTGCGACGTACCCAATGGTATGGAGCTGATTACCTACGCAGGCACAAGCGATGCTGACGTCAAGATCGCCGAGGGCACGGTGCGCATCACCGCATGGGCCTTTGCGGGATTGGACGTTGTCCGCGTTGAACTGCCTCAGTCGCTCGCGTCGATCGGTCATAAGGCGTTCTTCGATTGCAACAAGCTTTCGATGGTCGTCTTCAAGGGCTATGAAGCCCCCAATCTCGAAGAGGAGTTTGATTCCACCTACTACGAATCCTTCGATAACCTTCCTGCCACGGGTTCTTACGACTTTACCATGTGGACGGGTGAGATTATCACCAAGGATGCACTCGGTATCGTTCCTTACTACATGTGGAACCTGACCGACGGCAAGTATTCTAACGTTTACTACGGCGCGAACTTTGTGGACTATGTCGGCAAGGTAGATAGCCACATCGTTATGGTCAGACCCTCCAACGGCCTGTACTACGATACCTTCATTTACGGCAAGTATTTCACGACGACCTACGAGGGCGCCGTTGCTGCAGACGATACGACGCTTTCTGCCATCGCGGCCATCAACCGTCTGCTCGAGATCACCAACGCCGGCGGTACCATCAAGCTGGAGCACGAGCATCTGGTTGTGGCGGCACGTGCGGCTTACGACAAGATCGCGACCAAGGAGCAGCAGGCACTGGTGACCAACTATGCGGCGCTGCAGTCGGCAGAGGACCGTATCAACGCGCTCAAGGATACCTCGGGTGGCGACGACACGGTTGAGCCTCCCGTAGACAGCAAGGATAACGGACGCGTCGCGTTGATCGTTACGGTCATTGTCGAGTCTGTCCTGATTGTCGGTGCGATCGCGGCAGCACTCGTCTGGTATTTGCTGAAAAAACACAAGACGACCGAGGATGTTCCGATGGATGAGGCGAATGAGCCTGCGTCCGAGGACGTCATCCCTGAAAACGAACAAGAGCCTGCAGCGCAGGACGAAAACAACGACGCTGAATGATTTTCCCTCATGCCCAAGCCGTACGCGCGGCTTGGGCATGGCGGCGAGTCGAGGCGATCAAAACAACGGAAAGAGGTTGCGAAACCAAACAATGAATAAAACAATCAAAGCGATAATCACAGCCCTTGTGCTGGTGATGGGAATGCTTGTTTTGATTTCGTGCGCGGAATTGACACCGTACGACAAATATGACAGCGAAGGCTATACCGTCAGCGTCAAATACGATGCCAACGGCGGTATGTTCACGACCAGCGTTGAGGTGATCGTGGACTCCTATGAGCTTGAAAGCCTGCCCACGGGGGCAAACGGCAAAAAGCAAGTGGCGCTTCTGTCTCCCGACGACGAGCGTCGCGGCACGGGAAATGCCTTCAAGGCCAGCAACGCAGGCTACTTCCTGGCAGGCTGGTACACAGAGAGAACGCCCGTTGTCAACGACAAGGGCGAGCATCTTGACGCGAACGGAGCCGTCGCCGCTGTGAGCGGCAAGCCCGTCGCGTACACCTATTCGGGCAGATGGGATTTTGAAAATGATCGTCTGGAGATCGATCCCAATACCGAGCACACCTCCAAGGAATCCGTTACGCTCTATGCGGCTTGGATTCCCGAGTTCAAGTATGAATTTTACTCGCTGAAGACCGGCGAGCTGATCAATAGCTACAGCTTTGACCCCAATTACGTCTCCGAGATCACGATGCCCTCCTGGGATGAAAAGACGGGTAAGCTGAAAATGGAAAAGTTCCCGACCATTTCGGATATGACGCTGGACGGCGTATATCTGGACGCGCAGGGAAGTGAAAAGGCACAAGGCGCGACCGTTAAGCACACGGGCACCTACAACGCTGACAGCGCAACCGCGCAGAACCCCGTCATGAAGCTGTATCTGGACTACATTGACGGTGAGTGGTTCCACATCTACACGGCCAAGCAGTTTATCGATAATTCCAGCGTAGGCGGCTGCTATGAAATTTGCGCCGATCTGGATTTCGAGGGACTGTCCTGGAAGACCTCTTTGATGTATGCAAGCTTCCGCGGCTACATCAAGGGGAACGGACACACCTTTAAGAACATCAGCGTGGAGCAGACGGACGCGAGAAAGCAGAACGCAGGTCTGTTCGGCCAACTGACGGCTGAGGCTGTCATCGAGGACGTGATCTTTGAAAACGTCACGGTGACGATCGGCAGCGGTACGCTGCAGCAGGACGCTTCCTTCGGTTTGCTGGCAGGCACCATCGACAGCGGTGCCAAGCTGTCGCTTACCGTCAAGAATTCGGCTCTGCTCATCAACGGCAGCGCGAATATTCTGGACAACACCTCAATCGGTCTGCTTTGCGGTACCGGCTCGATTGGTGATGTTGATATTTCGGGCATCCGTTGCGAGGCAACGGGCGAGAATGCGGCGGACATCGTCGTAACAGTGAACGGCAACGACGTTACCGTTTCCATGGCCCCTTAATCGGTAGATCAATTATTAGATATAAATTTTAAAGGAGAAAGCAAAATGAAAACGAGAATTCTTTCGTTGGTCTTGTGCGTAACGATGCTGCTTGGCGCCGTTGCCATGTTTGCCTCTTGCAAAAAGAACAGCAAGACTGACGCCTTGGTCATCATGTCCGAGGAACTGGACGGATTGTTCAATCCCTTTTACTCTACCACGGGTGCTGACGGTACCATCGTCGGTATGACCCAGATCGGCATGCTGACCTCCAAGTATGTCAACGGCTCCATCGAGGTCGGCTTCGGCGACGATGAAGCGGTCGTCGTCAAGGATTTTGAGTCCAAGTACGACAGCGCCAAGAACGAAACCGTATACACCTTCGTTCTCAAGAACGGCATTCTGTACGCCGACGGACAACCGTTGACCATGGAAGACGTGCTGTTCAACCTGTACGTCTATCTGGACCCCGTTTACACGGGCTCCAACACCATGTATTCGACCAAAATCAAGGGTCTGACCGCCTATAGACTGCAGACCATCGGTTCGTCCTCGACGGCGGATCCCGACGGTCTGGTTTCCTCGCAGGCAACAACCAGAGCGCAGGCACGTATCAACGAACTGATCAACGTGTTCAAGCAGCACAAGACCTCCTCCGGCTACTACGCAGATTACGAGACCATGAAGGCCGCGATTGCATCTCACTCGCTCAGCTCGGGTTACAAGGCTGCTATTTCGAGCAACCCCGCTGATGTAACCAACAACGATCTTCTGAATGACTATGAGGCAACCCTTAAAAAGTTCAAGGAAGAGTTGGGTCGTGACTACGTTAGCGCACAGGGCGCTTACACCGAGGAGCCCTACAAGTCCCGCGAGGAATTCAAGGATCCCATCGTATGCTTCATGTATCACGAGGGCTATGCCACCGTTGAGTGGGCCAAGGATCCCGTGACCAACAAGGACGACAAGTCCAAGATCGTCAACGTGACCAAGGGTTATCCCGATAACATCACCACCGAGCAGGCTGCGATCGAGTACGTTTACAATGATAAGATCGCATCCGAGCTGAACATCATCCTGACCTACTGGGCAACCGCGCAGGAGCTCATGACCGAGTACAGCGCCAAGGCAAAGGAAGTTATCCTGCACCAGAACCTGCAGAACGGTGAGCTTAAGGTTCCCAACATCGAGGGTATCGTATCTCTCGGTCACAACGCATCTACCAAGGGCACGACCGTTACCGTAAACGGCAATTCCTATAAGGTTGCAAGCAGCCACAACGCAGACGGTACCGTTGCTACCGCAGACGAGTATGACGTGCTTCAGATCACCATTGAGGGTGTTGACCCCAAGGCAGTCTGGAACTTCTCCTTCGCCGTTGCTCCTCAGCACTACTACGGTGAAGGCAGCAAGGTCGGCGTCGACATCGAAAACAACAAGTTCGGTGTAGAATGGGGCTCCTTCGACTTCATGAGAAATATCATTCAGTCGCCCCGTAACATCACTGTTCCCATGGGTGCAGGTGCTTACAAGGCAACCAACCGTAACAACGACGACAACCCCGCAGGCAGCACCTTCTACGAGAACAAGATCGTATATTTCAAGGCAAATACCAACTTTGAGACGGTCGGCAGCGGTCTGAGCAACGCCAAGATCGAAAAGATCCGCTACCAGGTCGTTCCCGCCACCAATGCCATCGACGCGCTGGAGAGCGGTGACGTTCACTACATCACTCCTCAGCTGACCACCCAGAACTACGACGATCTGGAAAAGCTCAAGTCCAAGGGCATCAAGTACCTGCTTGAGGATCAGCTCGGCTACGGTTATATCGGTATCAACGCAAGCAAGATCACCGATCTGAACCTGCGTAAGGCTATTATGTGCGCGATGAACACCACGCTGGCACTCGACTACTACCGTCCCGGTACGGCAAGCCAGATCTACTGGCCCATGTCTATGGTCAGCTGGGCATACCCCGAAGGTGACGACGGCAACGCCAGCACCGACAACGGTAAGGATTATCCTCAGCTCAACGGCAGATTCGATCTGACCGTTGCCAAGAACAACATTCAAAAGTACATGGAAGAGGCAGGCGTCAGCGCAGGCGATCCTTCGCTGTCCATTACCTTTACCATTGCAGGCTCCAATTTGCAGGACCACCCCACCTACAAGACCTTCCGTGATGCGGCCGCACTGCTCAACAGCATGGGCTGGGATATCGACGTTATTCCCGATACCCAGGCACTGACCAAGCTGAGCACGGGCTCGCTTGAGGTCTGGGCTGCTGCATGGGGCTCGGCAATCGACCCCGATATGTATCAGGTCTACCACAAGAACTCCTCGACGACCAGCACGTTGGCATGGGGCTATCCTTCGCTGAAGGCAAGCGGCTCTTCCGAGGAAAAGCAGATCCTCAACGAGCTGAGTGAGCTGATCGATGCAGCACGTGAGACGCTGGATCAGAACGAGCGTGCCGCGATCTACGAGCAGGCCATGAGCAAGGTTCTGGATCTGGCGATCGAGCTTCCTGTTTACCAGCGTAGCGTTATCTACGCTTACAATTCCAAAGTGATCAATGCTGATTCGCTGCCCAGCGAGGGTGAGATGAATCCTTATTCTTCTCCTCTGGATCGCATCTGGGAGCTTGAATTTGCAAAATAATCGTCGGAGTTAATATATGTTAAAATATATACTGAAACGACTGGCGCTTTCCGTTTTGATTTTGCTGGGCGTGTCGATGATCATTTACTTTTTGATCCGTCTGATGCCTGTCAACTATATCCAGGACATGGTCAATGCCATGAACCAGGGCGGTGCTACGGTACCGCAGGAAACGGTCGACGCCATGTACGAAATGTATGGACTCAAGGATAATAGCTTCAAGGGTATTCTGAGTGGATACTTCGGGTGGCTGGGCAACATTGCCCGTCTGGATTTCGGTACAAGCTTCTTGTACCGAATCCCCGTCACCGATGTGATCGTTCAGCACATGGATACCTCCTTCCTGATCGCTATTATCGCGACCATCTTTGAATTTATGATCGCCATCCCCCTGGGCATCACGGCGGCAACGCACCAGTATTCCTTGCGCGATTACGTTGTAACCGTTCTGGTTATGATCGGTATCTCGCTGCCCGCCTTCTTCTTCGGACAGATGCTTAAGGACTGGTTTGCGATCAAGCTCGGCTGGTTCCCCCCCTCGGGTATGGAAACGGCGGGCAGCTCAGCCACGGGCTTTGCCCGCATGCTGGATATCATGCACCACTTGATCATTCCTATTGTAACCATGGTCATTCTGAGCATCGGTGCCCGCATGAGAATGACCAGAACCAATATGCTGGAGGTGCTCAATGCTGACTACATCCGCACGGCCCGCGCCAAGGGTCTGAGCGAGAGCAAGGTCATCAACAAGCACGCCTTCCGCAACACCATGATCCCGCTGGTCACCACGCTGGCAGGACTTCTGCCCTCGCTCTTCTCAGGTGCGATCATCACCGAGCAGGTCTTCGGACTTGACGGTATCGGTAACGTCGCGCTGGATGCCATGAACCGCGGTGATATCCCCTTTATCATGGGATATAATATGTTCTTGGCGATTTTGAGCGTTTTGGGCGTACTGCTCTCTGACTTGATGTACGCGGTCGTTGACCCGCGCGTCAAGCTGGAATGAGGGAAGGGAGGATTGTAACGTGAATCAAAATGAGAACGTAAGCAACAGCGAAGAAATGCTTTCCTCCGCTCCCGTAGCCGAAAATGCAACCGTGGTGCCTGATACCGAGGTGCCGCTGGACAAAAACGTCCGTCTGATGTCGCCCACCCGCATGGTGGTGCGTCGATTCTTCCGTTCCAAGCTCAGTATCGTGGGACTTCTGATGGTCGTTGGACTGTTTCTCTTCAGCTTCGTCGGACCGTTGTTCCTGGCTGATCTGGGTACGGTCGACGAGTACGGCATGATCCACTATGACCCCAACGACGGTAAGTGGGGTGAGACCGAGCTGGATGAGTCGGGTAAGATCGAATATACGACCTCCGAAACGACCTTCACCACGGCCGACGGTCAGACGTATACCATCAAGCAAACGACGGAAAAATACCTGAAGGACAATTTGCGTGCTCCTATCTCGTGGGATCACCCCCTGGGCACGGACAACGAGGGCTATGACGTCTTCGTCCGTCTGATGTACGGCGGCCGCATCTCGCTGACGGTAAGCTTTATCGCCGTGTTCGTGATCACGGTGCTGGGCGTTATCATGGGCGGTATTTCGGGTTACTTCGGCGGCGTGATCGACAACGTCATCATGCGTGTTTGCGATGTGTTGATGTGCCTGCCCGGCATCCCGATCCTCTTGATCATCAGTACCATTCTGGACTCGGCGGGTATTGACGCGAAATACCGTATTTACCTTTTGATGATCTATCTGACGCTGTTTTCCTGGCCCGGCACGGCAAGACTTGTGCGTGGTCAGATCCTCTCGCTGCGCGAGCAGGAATATATGGTTGCGGCCGAGGCTATGGGCTATTCGACGGGACGCAAAATCTTCAAGCATCTGGTTCCCAACGTCATGCCCCAGCTGATTGTTCAGATGAGCTTGAGTCTTGGTAGCATGATCCTTTATGAGGCAACGCTGTCCTACCTTAACCTTGGTGTTAAGGCACCGTACGCCGCGTGGGGTACCATGATCAACATCATTTCCACCAATACCGACATTCTTGAAAACTATTTCAACATCTGGGGCCCTCCCGGTATTTGTATCGTTATCGCGGTGCTGGGCTTCAACTTTGTCGGCGACGGCTTGCGCGACGCGCTTGACCCCAAGATGAGGAGATGAGTCTGATGGAGAAAAAACAGTTGAAATCAACCAAGAAATCCAATTACCTTTCGGGTAAGGAGATTCGCGCCATCGCCAAGGAAAACGCCAAGGTGATGCGCGAGCTGGAAAAGTATAAGTATCGCAAGGCGCCCGAGTCCGAGTTTACGACCGAGCTTAAAAACGACTCCAATATCCTTGAAATTGACGATCTTCACACCTACTTTTTCACCGAGCAGGGTGTAGTTAAGGCGGTCAACGGCGTATCGTTTGACGTGCCAAAGAATGCAACGGTCGGTGTCGTTGGTGAGTCGGGTTGCGGTAAATCTGTCACCAGTATGTCCGTGATGCGCCTGCTTCAGGGGCCTCAGGGCCAGATCTACTCGGGTGACATTCGTTTCCGTGCGCTGGATTACAAGCGCGATGAGCACGGCAATCCCATTCCCCTTTACGTCAAGGATGATAAAGGAGAGATCGTCTGCGAGCCGAAGAAGGACAAGAAGGGCAATGTCTGCACCGATAAGGCAGGGCAGCCCATCATGGTCCCCGTTCAGGCGACGGACGAGCAGGGCGTGCTGATGTATGAGACCGAGGAAAAGATCTACGACATCGCCAAGATGCCCATCGACGAGATGCACCGCCTGCGCGGCAAGCAGATCGCCATGATTTTCCAGGAGCCCATGACCTCGCTCAACCCCGTGTTTACCATCGGTGAGCAGCTGGATGAGGTTACCTTCATCCACGTGCCCGGCGCGACCAAGGAAATGGCCAAGGCCAAATCGATGGAGATGCTCAACCTCGTTGGCATCGCCGCGCCCGAGCGTGTCTACAAGGCATTCCCCCACGAGCTGTCGGGCGGTATGCGGCAGCGTGTCATGATCTCTATGGCGCTGGCCTGCAATCCCCGCCTGATCATCGCGGATGAGCCGACTACTGCGCTGGACGTGACCATTCAGGCGCAGATCCTCGATCTGCTGCGTGATATTAAAACCAAGATCGACGGCTCCGTTATGCTGATCACGCACGACCTCGGTATCATCGCCGAGATGGCCGATTACGTCGTCGTTATGTATGCGGGTCGCGTCATCGAGAAGGGAACCGTGCGCGAGATTTTCCACAATCCCATGCACCCCTACACCATCGGTTTGCAAAAGTCCAAGCCTACGCTGGACTCAAGCGACGATGAGCTGTTCAGCATTCCCGGTAATGTACCCAACCCCATCAATATGCCCAATTACTGCTACTTCAAGGAGCGCTGCTCCAAGTGCATCGGCAAATGCTCGGGCGAGTATCCGGGTATGATCCAAGTAAGCCCCACCCACTTCGTGGCGTGCCACCTGTACGATAAGAATGAGGAGAACGAAAATGGCTGACGAAAAACATTTGAATACCGAAGCTGTGACCGATGCTCCTGCATGTGCGTACGACGACGCGGCCGAACAAGAAAAATTCTTCGCGGCCCGCAAGGCACAGATCGAGGAGGACAGCAAAAAGTCCTTCGATCCCGATGCGCTGCTTGAGGTTCGTCACCTGCGCAAATGCTTCCCCATCAAGAAGTCCTTGACGGGCAAGGTGCTGCAGGAGCTGATCGCTGTTGATGACGTGTCCTTCAAGCTCGCCCCCGGTGAAACGCTTGGCATCGTTGGTGAGTCGGGCTGCGGTAAAACGACGCTGGGTCGAACCATTCTCAAGCTGCACCCCTCAAACGGCGGTCAGATTATTTTTGATGGTCAGGATATCACCGATCTCAAGTCCGCGCAGATGCGCGATATCCGCAAAAAGATGCAGATCATTTTCCAGGATCCCTATTCCTCTCTGCCTCCCCGAAGCACGGTCGGCGGCATTTTGTCCGAGCCGGTCACGGTACATAATATCGTACCCAAGGACGAGGTCAAGGACTACGTTCTGGATCTGATGGAAAAGTGCGGTCTTCGCGATTATTACTACGAAAGATATCCCCACGAATTCTCGGGCGGTCAGCGCCAGAGAATTTGCATCGCCCGCGCGCTGACGGTCAATCCCCGTCTGGTCGTATGTGACGAGCCCGTATCGGCGCTCGACGTGTCCATCCAGGCACAGATCATCAACTTGCTTAAGAATCTGCAGCAGTCGATGGGGCTGACCTATTTGTTCATCTCGCACGACTTGTCCGTTGTCAAGTTTATCTCGGATAAAATCGGCGTTATGTATCTGGGCTCGATGGTCGAGTTCGGCGATAAGAAGGATATCTTCGCGCATCCCTTGCATCCTTATACGCAGGCGCTTTTCTCGGCGATTCCTCATCCGAATCCCGACGTCAAGATGAACCGTATCGTGCTGAGGGGCGATATCCCGTCCCCCGCCAATCCGCCCAAGGGCTGCCGTTTCCACACGCGTTGCCCCTATGCCAAGGAAATTTGCAAACATGTTCCGCCCACCTACCGTGAGTATGAAAAGGGACACTTTGCGGCATGCCACGTGCTGGAGGAGCAGGGAACGATCTGATGATTTAGTGAGGTGCTTTCATGAGCGAAAAGAGGCAGAAAAAGAAAAAAGAAAAGATCACCTATATCGACGACGGCCGCACCATCGCGGACATGTCGGGGACGAGCGGCGGGCTGTTTTCTTCCAAGGGAAGAAAAGATCGCCCCAAACCCACGGTATCGGCAAATCAAACCCCGTGGCAGACCTATTGCAACGCGGTTCGCATGATGTTCAAGCCCATGCTGGTGGTGCTTGGTATCATCACTTTGGCGTTTCTTTTAATGTATGTTTTCATGAAATAAAAATTCACGAAAAAAGAGGTGCATATGCACCTCTTTTTTTTATTCAAAGAGCTCTGCGGCTGTGTGAAAAAAGAGGGATTATTATTTATGATGGAAAATTGCGAATTTTGTGTGAAAAAACGGTGATGAGCCTTGACAATATTGGCCCTTGATGGTATACTAAATATAACTATTTTTTATTGTGGATGAGTGTTTTTTTATGCACTCGATCGTAAGGTAAACAAGGTTCGAAAGGAACGTTTTCATGAGTATAAATTTTAATAAACTGAAGGCAAAGATCCGTCTTGGCACGATCGTTCGGTTTCTTGTTTTGGGACTGGCGCTGGGTGCTTTGGCGGCCGCGGGAATTGCGATCGCGCAGAAGCTTGCGGCGATCTCGCCTGACCCCTTACTCTGTGTTGGCGCAGGCGTGGGCGTGGCGGTGATCGCGATTGTCATTGCACTTCTGTTCGCTTTTCCAACAGAAAAGCGCGTTGCCAAACGGCTGGACGATCAGCTCTCCTTGAATGAAAAGGTACAGACCATGGTCGCTTTCCGCGACGAGCAGGGGATGATGCTGGAAATGCAGCGCGAGGATACCGAGAGTCTCTTGGGAGAGGTGACCTCTAAAAGATTGCGTCGCAAGCACGCGTGGCTCAGTGCTGTTCTTCCCGTACTGGCGGTCGTGGTGCTGCTGACTGCATTCGTTATGCCCGTCCGTACCGAGAGCGCAACGCCGGGAGACGATAACGAGAGCGAAAACGAAGCGTGGGAGCTGAGTGAATGGCATATCACTG
>JAZLDE010000141.1:0-11961 GCA_045614625.1 Eubacteriales bacterium | reverse complement strand
CACACGAAAGAATATCGTTCTCGCCATGCGAGATGCGGGCGTTTAGCCCGCAAGATATTCTTTTGAGCTCACGGAGTTTACGACGTGAGGTCTGGGTTCGAATCCCACCGCTTCCGCCAAAAGACAAGGGGGATACCGCAGGTATCCCCCTTGTCTTTTGAGAGATGTATGGGATGAGAAGCCACACGAAAGAATATCGTTCTCGCCATGCGAGATGCGGGCGTTTAGCCCGCAAGATATTCTTTTGAGCTCACGGAGTTTACGACGTGAGGTCTGGGTTCGAATCCCACCGCTTCCGCCAGAGCCTTGAGATTTTTTCTCAGGGCTTTTTTCTTTTCAAAGAAAGCATATCGAAGTGGTCATAACCGCGTCGCGCATAAGCGAATCAAGGAACCTTTCAGCGAAAAATATGAGAATTTTTCCTGATCCATTTACTTTTTTCCGCTTTGTGATATAATATAATCATCGACTCTTTGGAAGGACACACAAACATGAACGTTGAATATCGCCACGAGACCGGCTTTGCGGAATTTTTCAAAAAGGTGGCCGGAAAAACGGTTGCCGTTATGTATGACGTCAACACGAAGCCCTACGCATTACATATCATCGACGAGATGAAATCGCACGGAACGAGCATACTGGATATTTATTATTCGGATAAGGAGCTTGTGCCCACGGAAGATAAATGTGATTACGCCTATGAAATGGCGGCTTACGCCGAGTACGTACTCGCGGTGGGAAGCGGAACGCTGAACGACATGGCAAAATCCATTTCGACCAGACGTAATATTCCCTGCGGCGTACTGGCAACAGCAGCAAGCATGGACGGATACTGCTCCAAAGGAGCGGCACTGATGCGCGGCAATTTCAAGGTAACCGATACGGTACACACGCCCGAGGATGTCTTGATCGACTTGGAGATAATACGCAACGCCCCAAGGATCATGACTGCGGCAGGCTTTGGCGATATCATCGGCAAATATACCTGCTTGATGGATTGGAAGCTGGCGAGCATCGTCAAGGGAGAGGAAATCCACGAGGAAGCCTTTCGCTTGATGGAGCAGGCGCGCGCAGACTGTGTCAACGCGTTTGACGGACTGACCAGATACGAAGGCGGAGCCATTGCCAAGCTCATGAACGCTCTGATCACTGCGGGCACGTCTATGGCCATTTGCGGGAACTCCCGCCCTGCAAGTGGTAGTGAGCATCATCAATCTCATTTTTTGGAAATGGATTTCGTTCGTCGGGGTGAAAAAATACCAATGCACGGCTTAAAAGTCGCCATCGGCACGCTGGTTTCTATCGAGCTGTATCGTTACATTAAGGACAGGCAACTTGAATTTGACGGTGCTCAAGAGGTGTACGCACTGGTCGATGAGCTGCCTTGCGTTGAAACGCTGAGGGAAATGCTCGTAAAAATGGGATGTCCCATTCGATTTTCAGCGTTAGGCGTAAGAAAAGAAACCATGGAAGAAATGATTGAGAAAGCATATACCGTTCGTGACAGATATACAATTTTGACATTTATAAATGAGCACGGACTAACCAAAGAGATCACGCCCTTGATCATGTCAAAATACTATTAATACATACGTCCCCAAACAAGCCTTGAGATTTTTTCTCAAGGCTTTTATTTTCTTGTAATTAACGCTCCCGTCTTGACTTTTTTTACACATAATGCTAAAATACAATCAGCACATTTTACGAGGTATGACTATGCAGAATTATCTTCTCGTTTTCCTTTCCGTCATCGGTCTTGCGGCCAATTTCTGCCTGACCAAGCTGTACCAGAACCACGCAGGCGCAGGCATGCGTGTCAGCGTAATCTTCAATATCATCACGGGTGCCTTCACCGCCGCGATTTTTTTTATTATCAACGGTGTGATAAACGGCTTCAGCCTTGAAATAACGTCCTTTTCTCTGCTCATGGCAGCGCTGCTGATTTTGTTTTGCGGCGCATACGCCCTCATCGGCTTCAAGATCATTTCCATGGGCAGTATGGCCGTTTATACCATGTTCTTGATGCTGGGCGGCATGATGCTTCCCTACTTCTTCGGACTGATCTATCTCAACGAAGAATTTTCTTATCTTCGCTTGATCGGTCTTGTATTGATGGTCGTTTCCATTGCTCTTTCGGGCATGGAAGGCAGTAATGAACAAAAGAAAAAAGGCTCGCTTTTGTTTTTCGTTCTGTGCCTGATCGTATTCTGTCTCAATGGTAGCGGTAGCATAGTATCCAAGATCCACCAGCTGCCTCAAAACGAATCCCTTACCATCTCCCCCACGGCTTTCGTCATGCTGGCGGGAATCATCCGCTTTGTCAGCTTTTCGCTTTTGTATCTTGTGCTATGGCTGCGCGACCGTAGCAAACCGACGAATGAGGCCCCTGCGCCCCTGAACATGACGCCCCGGATCGTGGGCATCATGTTCGCGTTTTCCGCTGTGGACGGTCTGTCCTATCTGCTTCAGCTCATCGGCGCGGCCAAACTGCCCGCAACGGTGCTCTATCCCATGATCACGGGCGGCAGCGTCGTGCTGACAGCAGTCGCAGGGTTGCTGTTTTTCAAGCAAAAGCTCAATCTCAAAGCGACCATCGGCATCGTCCTTTGCTTTGTCGCTACGTTGCTGTTCCTTTAATATCAATTCAACGAAAGGAAGGTTTCGACTATGAACTCTCCTCACCGCATTACCGCCGCCGACATGGCTCTTTTGCCCCGCATACTGAAATTTACGACAGCGGATCGCATTCCGTTGCGATTCCGTCTGGGCGACCGCGAGATCTGCGGCATCCCGGCTGAATTTTCCCCACGCGTTTCGCACCGTCTGATCGATAGCAATATGGTGCAGTACGTAATTGAGGGCACAGACAAGTGCGGCCTTACGATTCGTGCCGAATACATCGAATACCGCGACTTTCCCGTGACCGAGTGGGTGGTTTATCTGACCAACCGCGGTACATCCGACACCCCCGTGATCTCCGACGTGCGCGTAGGCGGCATCATTCCCTGCACCGAAGCCTTGTTGGAGCACGGCAACGGCGACACCTGCACTCCCGATGGCTATCACTTTTTCAAAACATCCGTTGATCACGACATCCGTCTGACCCCAAACGACGGCACCTCCTGCAACGGTGCCTTCCCCTACATGACAATTCATACCGCCGATTGTGAGATTCGCGCCGCCATCGGCTGGCCGACCAAATGGGCGGCGGATATCGCTCCTGCCGAAGGCGGCATCACTCTTTCCTGCGGTCAGGACCGTTGCCACACCGTGTTGCATCCCGGTGAATCCTTCCGCACGCCAAGGCTTAACCTCATGGCATACACAAATGAGGACGCCCCCTTCCGCGGCATCAATCTGTGGCGTCATTGGTACCTCAAGCATATTCTCCCCCGTGAAAACGGTCAGCCCATCGGTCCCAAGCTGTGCTTGCACAATTTCATGGCCGACGGCAAGCCCGAATTTACGGGCGCGACCGAGCAAAATCAGATCCACGCGCTCAATGAGTACCTCCGCCGCGGCATGAAGCCGGATATCTGGTGGCTGGACGCGGGCTGGTATCCTTGCGACTACGACTGGCCTCGCACGGGCACCTGGCACCCCGATCCTGCCCGCTTCCCGAACGGACTGAAACCACTGGGCGAGGCCTGCGAGCAAAACGGCGTACAGCTGTTGCTTTGGTTTGAACCCGAGCGCGTTCGCGCGGGAGAAGAGCTGGATCGCGAACACCACGACTGGCTGCTGTGCCAGCACGATGCAGAGGGCAATCCCGTCGGCGAGCGTCTGTTTGATCTTGGCAACGACGAAGCAAGAAGCTGGCTGATTGCACACGTCAACAGTCTGATCAAGGAATCGCACGTCGGCATTTACCGTCAAGATTTCAACTTCAACCCCGCCCCCATCTGGGTCGAAAACGAGGCGGACGATCGCATCGGCATGCTGGAAAACCGCCACGCACAAGGCTATCTTGCCTACTGGGATGCTCTGATTCTTGAAAATCCCGGACTGTGGATCGACTCCTGCGCATCGGGCGGCCGCCGCAACGACCTTGAGACCATGCGCCGCGCCGTTCCTCTTCACTACACCGACGTCGGCTACGGCCACCATCCCATCAAGCAAAAGCAGCACCGCGAAATGTTCGAGTGGATTCCCTACTTCCGCGCCCATAACATGAACTGGGACAACGCTCAAACGGGCGCTTACGACGGCCACAGCCGCCCCACCGATACCTTCGCCTTCCATTGCGCCCTTGCCCCCGCCATGACCTCCATGTTCACCTATAACGACACCGAGGAAAATTTCGAGATTGGCCGTCGCATGGACAACATCTGGAGAGCCGCCGCCGAAATCGAGCTTTCCGGCGATTACTATCCCATGACCGAATGCCGCCTCGACCCGCGCGACTATTACGCCATGCAGTTTGACGATCCCACCACATGCCGCGGCTTCGTCCAGGTCATCCGCAACACGCAGGTTGCCGAGGACACCTACACCGTGGTATTGCCCTGTATCCACGAAAACGCCCTCTACACGCTGACCGACCGCGAGACGGGCAAATGCCTCACCCTGACATCAAATGAGCTTAAAGAGGGCTTTACGCTTACGCTAAAGCCTCGCTCGGGTGTGGTGCTGTTCTATACGTACGAATAAAGATAGTATAATTCACCCTAAAAGGAAAAGGACAGATGATCATAGATCATCTGTCCTCGTTTTTAGTTGTTTAATTTGGTTCGTTGTTAGCGTTGTCAGTGATGAAGTAGGAGGAGTTAGCCTCTGTTGTTCCTGAGATATCCGGACCGGGAATTCCGTAAGTAACTACCATTATATCCAATCCGTCAAAATAGATAGTCCAGGACATACCCCCGAATGCTAAAGGATCTCTGTCTCCTATGGTAACACCGAGAATGCTATCATATCTCCACGACCATGCGTTTTCTACCGTGATGGTATACTCGCCGATGGGCAGACCCATAATAGTTTTCGAGCCATAGCCAACCACTGCCACGCGAGTTGCAACGCCACGGTTAGAGTCCTCGGCACCGGTGATGCTGTAGATGAAGCCCTGCTCTGCCATATCCAGTGCGGGATGGGGATTCACCGCGGCAGAAAAGCTATTCTGAATCGTCAGGCTAGTCGGCACAAATTTTGCATAGAAGTAAATCGGCGAATCGGGTGCAACCGTAGGATTTTTCGGTATAATCTTGCCGTAATTATCTCCGGGATCCGTAACAACCGTAGCTATATCCGATGTAACCGAAGTCTGACATGTGGGATCTGTATACCAACCAGCAAAGATGTATCCGTTATTCGGCTGAGGAATACAGCCCTTCGGATCCTTCACAATGCTAACCTTTTCACCGTAGGAAGAAAGCACACCTTTACCCGCACCAACACTGTATACGTAAGAAATATCATCCGCATCATAGTAGAAAATGATGGGCTGATTCTGATTGGTGATCTTTACCGTAACGGACGACTCACTGACGACATGATATCCGGCGATATCATTCGCTGCGTTTTCAGTAACCTCTGTTCCAAAGAGAACCGTCTTGGTTTCCGTGTCTTTCAGCTTTTCCATCGTACCGCGCATGTAATGATCGATCGTATAAGTGTAATAATCGCGAGTGTAATACAAGGTCAGCGTCAAACCACCGCCACTTTCCAAGGGCTTACTTACGACACCGCTCAACTGAGACTTTTCTTTATCCAACGTGAAGCCGGTAATCTCCATAATATCCTCGACATTCAACGTGTAGCTGTGACCGACCTGTCCTTTCTCTTGTTGAATCTTATAGATGGAATAACTATTTTTATCATCCAAATCCTGCGTTTTATAAATGATCTCATAAATCGCTTCAACACCGCGGTCAGCCCATTCAAAAATGACCTTGTTTTTAGAAGAATCTGTAACCAGGATCAATTCCTGCATGTAAGCGTTCGGCGAAAGGTCTACGATAATTTCTTTCCATATATCGTCGATTTGAGTTGTTGTCAAGGTAGGATACTGTTCTTTCAACTCTGCCTTGATGATTTCCTCCTGTGCCATATCACGGAAGGAAACCGAAATCAAAGGAGAAACATCATCAGGCTCTGTGATCGGATGCAATTTATCGATAATGAACGTATCCGTACCTAAATACGGCACCAACTGCTTATCGACAAAGACATGCTCTACCGTATAAGTGACCGCTGTCAGCGTCTTGTAGTAGAAGGTGATTTCATTTGGATGCTCGGCGCTCATCATCAGCGAATGAGAACGCTCGGTAGGATAATAACCCTCGCGGTAACCGGCATCCAACTGCTCTTCTACCTTAGCGATAAACGTTTTGCTGATACCGGCCAGTGATTTACCAACCGTCGGATCGGCAATCTCGATCAGGACACCATCCACTTCCATTTTATAGTAAATGGTATAAGGAACGGGAACCTTAGACGTCCACTTTGCGTAGATAACGTAATCCTTTTTGATCTGCATGGTATTGAAGTCGAAACGCTTTTCCTCGCCCTCCTCCATATAATACCAACCTGCAAAAATGTAGTTATCATTGATCTTGGTATAAGTAGGTTCTTTGATTCTTTCGCCAAACTCAACGGTAACGTTCATCACGGTGTTTTCAGGCGTTTCCTCCATGATCGCCTTGTCGTTGTAGACCTTAACGTTCCACGTGGTAGGTTCCCACTTAGCGAACAGTGTGATGTTTGCATCGGGCATCTGCGAGTTGGCAAAGTTAAACTCGGTGCCGTCTACACACAAAGGCGTCGTATACCAGCCGGCAAAACGAACGGAACCCTTCTCATAGCCGGTAGGCAGATCGGGAACCGGCACTTGTACCTGCACGGTGTTACCATTTTTGTCTACAAAATTCCAAGGCATTGTTTCCATGCCATAGCTATCTTGACGCGCATTGAAGTAATCCGCCGTCAACGGCTGCTCGAACATAACATTCGACATGGTGTGAACAACATGTTCTTTGTTTTGGAAGATGATATCATGTCGGTTACGCTTATAGTAAAGAAATTGCCGATAGTTACCACTTCCAATTGATTCCCTATTAACACCATTCGACACTTTAGTCATACCTGTGATGTTTTTTTGGGACAATGTTGTTGTAAGACCATATATTTTCTGATAATAGTCACTATCAGAATCGTAGAAAACATTTGTATTTCCATATTCTCGACGATCGTTTCCAGAAGCAGGAGAAGATTGATCAAAGCTCTCGAACATATAGTAAACTTCACTATAATTGTCACTATTGGTTGAAGCAGCATTTACCGTCATTTGATTGTCATCTGTATCGCACATGTCGGTTGTCATAGTAACACGCTTGGTTACCCAGTTACTATTCCATGAATACAACTTGTAACCAGAATTGATTTGTGCCTCGACTACATCTGCCGTCGGCCATTGAGCAGAGATGTTTTCACCATATTTGGCAGAAATAACCCAAACATTGTTACTGGTACTATTCGTATTACATGTGGTGTTATGCGTATGCGTATACTTATCACATTCCCCATAGCAATCATCGGTATGTACGTGTCCCGTCTGGTTACAAGTATAGTGGGCGCAGGCATCCGTGTGGGTATGCTCTACTTTGCCGCATTTGGTGTATACACAACCGCTGGTGTGGTCGTGCACGGTTTTGGAACAGCTACAATTGCTACCATCATGGGAGTGATCTTGATTTCCACATAAACTTGTATTAATGGTTGCAGAAGCTGTAGAATATGTTGATTTCGAAGAAGGATCACCTATGGTTACAGTAATATTATCGTATGTTGTTCCCCTTCCTAGATAATACCATGTCCCATTCACATAGAAAAAATTATAAGTATCAGTACTGCTGTTTGTACGATAAACTCTATAAACATTTCCATTTTGCGGTTGTGTATCACCAAGGAAATCTTTCAAACGAGTAAATGCGCCACTAGTATTTCCTGTTTGAGAACTAGCAAGATCACTGTTGGTGGACGTATAACACCTTAGTACGTGATGCTCTGATGTACAATTACAATCTGAACCACCATGAACATGTTCCTCTAAGATACAGCAATCTGCCGCCGTATGCTTATGAGGTTCATAGCCACACTGATAACCATCCAGCGCACAGTCTGGAGTATGCTCATGTACGATTTCCGGGCAAAGCAACGGCGTGTTGCAACCGGTACCATGGGTATGTTCTTCCAAAGCGCATTTTCCGGAAATGTTTTTGAAGAAAATGTGATACGTATTTCGGGTATAATAAATATTAACCGTGGTAGAGTTATCTCCCTTGACCACAACAACACTATCACTCATAGCGTCCGAACGAGTGAAATATGGCTTTTCGTTTTGAGATGAACCCTCTACCATTGATGTTGCCAAAGTATTCGAAATTTCACGGTTAGGAGTACTGGGATTAGAAAAGTCCAATACGTCACCCGAATACGATTGATTCTCCACCGTGAGCGTTGCCCAAACGCTATAGTTCGCCTTTTGAGATGCGTCCTTACTATCCGCATTTTCACGCCAATAAATGATAGTATAAGAAGCTCTCGCCACCTGCCACTTGGCCTTGTAGTCCAAGTTATGACGAACCGTGACCATTCTACCGCCGTCTTCAACGTCATAAGGACCGCGGATCGTTTCATTGGTGATGGTCGTTTCCACTTTCGTATCGGCGTCAACGGTATACACGCGGGTCAGTTCCCAGCCATCAAAGGTATAACCGGGGTTGGTCGGTGTGCCAATCATGACCGCGGTATCGTAGCGAACGTACATAGGCACAACGCCGTAACCCGTACCGCCGGGAGCCTTCAGGTCAAAATCAACCAAGTAATACTCACGATCGTAATAAATATCAACCACCGTCATACCGTCACCGGTAATAATGGTTGCAGGATCGTAGTAAAGAGATTTAAAACCTTCATAAAACGTGTTCAATCCCTCGCCAACTGCTGCATCGGCTACGGCATAAGGCTTATTGACAATGATCGTATCGCGCACAGTATATTCGTCATCCTTCGGGTTTTGATGATAAATTTTAACCGTGAAGTTGACTTGCTGAGGAATATAATGCACCATAACAGAAATAGCACTGTCACGATATTCAAAAGAAATTTCAGGAGCAGGAACATAGTAATCACCACTCTCTGCCGGATACTCTACTTTATTGCTATCGGTATACGTAATACCAAGTGTTTTAGCCATTTCCTCAGTTACGTAAGGCTTATAGCCAAGAACGGGAGGGGTATAAATCGTACCCGTATAGCTGGATCCGGTACCCAGCGTAATCGTAACCGTCGGTGCCGCAATTCTACCATTCAGCGTGGGATCTACTGCAGTTGCGTGCAGATAATGGTAGTTAACCTCGATTTGGTATTCGGTATATTCATCCGAAGCCTTCGTCGTTCCTCCGCCTCTTACCTTTTTAGGAGCAAAAGTAGAAATGTTATCGGCAACTACCGAAGGAGAAACCGCATTGGAAAGCTCGGCCGTCGGCTCGGTCACCGTTACGGTTACGTTACCACTGACGTACTTATCTTCACCGCTGGTTACGATACAACGCAGTGTAGCTTTTCCCTCTTCGTCACAAGCATTGGCAATCAAGGCCTCGGAAATCGTAGCATAAGGATAGCAATAGTCCGCAACGTTTGCCCAACGATTATTCTCTTTGTCAATGAGCAGCTGCCACTGATACTTCCCTGCTTCGCCAATTTTGCTACTGAGCTGGGTGAAAATATACTCCTTCTCGCCCTTTGCGATTGTTAATTCTTCAATAACGTCGCCACCCGACGTCAAACCGACCTCGCCTTCAATTAATCCTTCGGCGCTGACGTTATCCAAACACTCGAGGATGATAATATCTGCAGGTTCGATCAAACGGTAATCATCGTATGTTGCAGGCCAATCCTCGTTGGTAACGTAAACAAAGAAGTCGCCTTCTTCCAAAAGAATGACCGTCAGCTCTTGAGGCAACGAGCTCTTCAGTACCGATCCGTAATGCTGAATAACCTCGCCATTCTCATCAAGTTTAAAAAGATACATCGAGGAGGTTTCAGAACTATCCAAGGTGGCGCGATATCGCTTGCCAACCTTCATATCGTCAACCGTCAGCGGAGCATTGCCTTCATCGTACTCAATTATCTGCACGTTATAGTCTTCCGTCCAGGAATGAGTATTCAGCACCGCATTTGAATCCCTGCCAACAGTACCGAGCTTATAATAAACCTTGGTCGTTGAACCCCACGCCATCGTTTCCACGTCCAAAATGACAAGAACCTCTGGGAGTTCCGACTTATCGCATCCAATAGCATACGAGCCAGCCTCGCGATACATATACACCATATCGTTAACGATGCGAACTTTCGAGCCAATCAAGGTTTTCGGATCCACGTCTTCCGCTATAACCAACAAGTTCAGCGGCACGAGCGTGACCACCATGATAAGCGCCAACAAAAGTGTCAGCGATTTCTTTCCTATTTCATTTATTTTTCTCATTTGCAATCCTCCTATGAAAGAATGAAGTGCAACTGTCTTTACTCAAGTAAGTACAATTGAAAATTAAGTTAAAAAACATCTGGGAAATTCGTAGGAATTTCCCGGATATTTTATTTACTTCATAGTTAGGGTAACTTCGTCCAGTTACCATCTTTAAACGCGGCGCCCCAAGCGGTTTCAACCGCATCTTCAGGCACGCATTGAATTGCCTCAGCAAGAATCTGAACGTTCAGTTCATATTCTTCGTTGGGAGGGGTAGATCCTGTCGTTACCATAATACCGCTAAGTACGGTTCCAACGGCAATTTGAGCATTACCATCTATAACGCCGTAATAGTAACCGTCGCTCAACTGCGTTGCATTGAGCACCGTGTACGACAGATCGCTTGGATTGATATACCAAAGAGTTCCATTCGTTTTATGCTTCCAATTCACAACGATCGCGAAGCGAATGTAGGCGGGAATACGGCTATCATCACCATGCTGAATGGTATACGTACCGTCAGACTGCTTGACAACCTCAATCTCTATATCACCCTCTCCGGTAATATCCATCGAAACGTTTGCATCAATATCTTTTACGTATTTAGCATATACCGCACTTGCAACCGCACAAGAGATCACGCAAACAAGCAGCAGCAACAGCGGTAGTCTATCCTTAATATACGTCAGAAGGCGTTTTGTTTTCATAGTCGTGAGCCTCCTTAGTCAACTTGTTCAACGTGGATGCGAAGCGTAGCAGGATCGGTGATCTTCACGCTCACTCCGGGCATGCCATCCGGCTTAAGAGAGAACTTAAGCACGTGTTGGCGCGTTGTGTTCACACCTGCACTGAACGTATTCGACGCGAAAGAAAACGTGAGTTTTCCGCCGTCAACGCTCGTCGGAGCTTTATCATCCAGCGTTATGATCATCAATCCCGAGGTCAACCACTCGGTTGGAATAGCGGCGGGAAGCGTGAGAATAACGTCATATTTCACCGCGACCTCACTATCGGAAACCACGTCAAATTCAACGTAATCTATCTTTTTTGACGAGTCAAAAAAATCAAGTTCAATGCTCATGGGAATGGATTTATCGCTATGAGTCACATCAAACTTCGCAACTCTCGCCTCATCAGAGCCCGATGCACTGGAGGTATAGCGAGCGTAAAGGCCGCCCGTCATGTGGGAGCTGAACAGTGTCATACACAGCACAAAGACGCCAAAGTAAAAGACGAGCGGTGCTCTTTTATTCGATTTTTTCATAAAAGAACACCACCCTCTCTATTTTATTGATTCGTGTCTTGGTTCTTTGCTTCTTGTTTCAACCGCTCGATCTCGCGTTTGATCTCCTCGAGCTGATCGGCGTCCTTCTCTTTTTCCTTATGGAAGGAGCGTTCCAGCAAGAAGATGGCGGCGGCGAGGATAACGATGGTCGCGACCGGTGTTTTGATCATATTGACCACGTGGCCGATCATCGGGATGGCCAAAACGACCT